>NZ_JAFBAT010000007.1 GCF_019247615.1 Mycobacterium sp.
AAGGTGCCGGCCCGGTTGGCCGGCATCGAGGACTCCGATCTGAGCGGCCAGGTCGGCGCGGTGTCGTCGCTGGCATGGCTCAGCGCGCCGGGTTCGGAGTTCCGCCCGTCGGTGTCACTGGAGGTCCGGCTGGGCCCGGGCATGAACCACACCGTCGTGGTCGAGCTCGACACGTCGGGCACCATCGACGTCGCCGCGGAACGCCGCCGCCTGGAAAAGGATCTGGCCGCGGCCCAGAAGGAGTTGGCGTCGACGGCTGCCAAACTGAACAACGCTGACTTCGTGGCCAAGGCCCCGCAAGACGTTGTCGGCAAGATCCGTGAGCGTCGGCGCGTCGCCCAGGAGGAACACGACCGGATCAGTGCGAGACTGGCCGGCCTGCAATGAGTTCGGAGCCGCACGAGTGGGGACCGGCGACCGGCCCCGAAACCGCCCCGCCGCCCACGCCGGATGAGATCGCGTCGCTGCTGCAAGTCGAGCACCTATTGGACCAGCGCTGGCCGGAGACCCGCATCGATCCCAGCCTCACCCGGATCAGCGCCCTGCTGGACCTGCTGGGTTCACCGCAACTCGCATATCCGTCGATCCACGTCGCGGGCACCAATGGGAAGACGTCGGTGGCCCGGATGGTCGACGCGCTGGTGACCGCGCTGCACCGGCGGACCGGCAGAACCACCAGTCCGCACCTGCAGTCGGCGGTCGAACGGATCGCGGTCGACGGTCGACCGATCAGTCCCGCGCGGTATGTGGCGACGTACCGGGAGATCGAGCCGTACGTGCAACTGATCGACGAGCAGTCGGAGTCCGGCGCTTTCGGGGAGCAGGGCCCGCGAATGAGCAAGTTCGAGGTGCTCACCGCGATGGCGTTCGCCGCGTTCGCCGACGCGCCCGTCGACGTCGCGGTCGTCGAGGTCGGGATGGGTGGTCGCTGGGATGCCACCAACGTGATCGACGCGCCGGTGGCGGTCATCACGCCGATCGCCCTCGATCACCTCGACTACCTCGGCGACGACATCGCCGGAATCGCCACAGAGAAGGCCGGCATCATCCGCAAGGCGGCCGGGGGTGCACCGGAGACCGTTGCGGTCATCGCGCGTCAGGTGCCGGAGGCGATGGAAGTGCTGTTGGCCCAAGCCGTGCGCGCCGATGCCGCGGTCGCGCGCGAGGGTTCGGAGTTCGCAGTCCTGGGCCGTCAGGTCGCGATCGGCGGACAAATGCTGCAGCTGCAAGGTCTGGGCGGGGTGTACTCCGACGTTTACTTGCCGCTGCACGGCGAGCACCAGGCGCACAACGCGGTGGTGGCGCTGGCCGCCGTGGAGGCCTTTTTCGGCGCCGGAGCCCGGCGCCAGCTTGACGTCGAGGCGGTCCGGGCCGGTTTCGCCGCCGTCACCAGCCCCGGCCGGCTGGAGCGCATGCGCAGCTCACCAACGGTGTTCATCGATGCCGCCCACAATCCGGCCGGCGCCGCCGCCCTGGCGCAGGCGCTGGCCGCCGAGTTCGACTTCCGACATCTGGTCGGCATTCTCAGTGTGCTGGCCGACAAGGACGTGGACGGCATCCTTGCCGCGCTGGAGCCGGTGTTCGATGCCGTCGTCGTGACTCACAATGGCTCGCCGCGGGCGCTCGACGTGGAGTCGCTGGCGCTGGCGGCGCGTGAGCGCTTCGGACCCGATCGGGTGACCACCGCGGAAAACCTGCGCGACGCCATCGACGTCGCCACCGCGCTGGTCGACGAGGCCGCCACCCGCGGGGAGGCGCAGGGCGAGTCCCTCTCCGGTATGGGGATCGTCATCACCGGCTCGGTGGTCACCGCCGGGGCCGCGCGCACCCTGTTCGGTCGTGATCCGGAATGACGGACCGGAGTCCCAAATCGCCGGCGTCGGCGGGCGACCCCTGGCGGAGCTTCAGCGCGGTGATGGCCGCGACGCTGATCCTCGAGGCGATCGTGGTGCTGCTGGCGATACCGGTCGTCGGCGCGGTCGGTGGCGGCCTGACCGGCCCATCGCTGGCCTACCTGATCGGCCTCGCGCTGGTGCTGGTCCTGCTTACCGGGCTGCAACGCCGATCCTGGGCGATCTGGGTGAATCTGGTTGTCCAAGTGGCGCTTCTCGCCGGTTTCGCGGTCTATCCCGGTGTGGGTTTCCTCGGCGTGCTGTTTACCGGGCTGTGGGCCCTGCTCGCCTATTTCCGCTCCGAGGTCCGGCGCCGTCAGCAGTAGACCACCGGGCCGAGCGGCGAATCGTTCTGTACGCTGTGCGCCGTGACCGAACGGACCCTGGTACTGATCAAGCCGGACGCCGTCGAGCGGCACCTGATCGGCGAAATCATTGCCCGCGTCGAACGAAAAGGCCTCACCATCGCTGCGCTGGAGTTCCGCCAGGTCAGCGAGCAGCTGGGCCGCCAGCATTACGCCGAACACGAGGGCAAGCCATTTTTCGGCTCATTGCTGGAATTCATCACCTCCGGGCCGGTCGTCGCGGCGATCGTCGAGGGCCCGCGCGCGGTGGCGGCATTTCGGCAGGTCGCCGGCGGCACCGACCCGGTGGAGAAGGCCGCGCCGGGCACGATTCGGGGCGATTTCGGCCTGGAGACGCAGTTCAACCTGGTGCATGGGTCGGATTCGGCCGACTCCGCGAAGCGCGAGATCGCGCTGTGGTTTCCCGGCGCTTAGCACAGCCGGCATAGCCGCCGTAGGGGGGACCTGAGGGGGTTTGCTCAAGCGCCTTGGTCGGGGGCGGGTGAGCTCGCCGATCGATGTGGGATACTGACAGCGGGTGAACGTCGCCGGACCGGCGTCAGACACCCGAATGAAGACTTAGGCAAGCGCGACCATCGCCATTCCGCGGTGTTGCGCCGCATGTCAGGCCGTCATTCAGCATGGCACCGAGCTAGTTCGGACCGAGCCGCTCGGGGCGAGACCATCACAACGCTCGGGAGAAGTGACCCGGGTCCATACGAAGCCCTCGCGTGGCCGCGTCGAGACGACGCGCCCGAGGGCTAAAGGAGAATACGTGGTAGACGGTGCACCGCCCACAGAATCAGCACAGGGGCCGAACCGGGACGAGGACCTCCCTGACCGGTTGAGGGTCCATCAGCTGGCGCGAGCGCTGGGCACCACCAACAAAGAGGTGGTCGAGGCGCTCATGGCACTGGACGGGCAGGCCCGCAGTGTGCATTCCGGGGTAGACCGCGAGGATGCGCTGCGGGTACGTGACCTGCTCTTCGCCAAACCCCTGCCGAACATCCCCGGCTTCAGCAGCGCGCCCGCCGCCCAGCAACCGCTGATGCTGCCGACCTCGAGCGAGCGGCCGCATTACATGCCGCTGTTCGTCGCGCCGCAGCCCGTCGAGACCGTTGAGGACGACACCGATTCGGATGATTCGGCCGCCGAGCTTGACGAATCGGACACCGACGGAGACGAGCATGCCGATCGGCCGGCCGGCAAACGACGCCGTCGTGGCCGTCGGGGCCGCGGCCGCGGCCGTGGGGACCAAGCCGGATCCGACGGGCAAGGGGCCGGTGACGACGGCGACGCCGATGCCGAGGACTTGGACGGCCACGACTCCGACGAGTCCGACGACTCCGAGGGCGGTGACGACGAGAACGGTTCGGCAGACGCGGCCAGTCGGCGTCGCCGCAGGCGCCGGCGGCGGAAGTCCGGCGCGGCCGAGGACAACGAAGACGGTCCGGCGCCCGACGATCCGCCGAACACGGTCGTGCACGAGCGGGCACCCCGCAGTGGTAAGGACGGCGGCGCCGACGATGCCGGTAATGCCGCGAACACCGAGATCAAGGGCATCGACGGCTCCACCCGGCTGGAGGCCAAGCGGCAACGCCGCCGCGATGGGCGCGACGCCGGCCGGCGCCGTCCACCTGTGCTGACCGAGGCCGAGTTCTTGGCGCGCCGCGAGGCCGTCGAACGGGTGATGGTGGTGCGCGACCGGGTCCGCGAAGAGCCCCCGCACCCCGGCGCGCGGTACACGCAGATCGCGGTGCTGGAAGACGGCATCGTCGTCGAGCATTTCGTGACCTCGGCGTCGTCCGCCTCCCTGGTGGGCAACATCTACCTCGGCATCGTCCAGAACGTGTTGCCCTCGATGGAGGCAGCGTTCGTCGACATCGGACGGGGCCGCAACGGCGTGCTGTACGCCGGAGAGGTCAATTGGGAAGCTGCCGGCCTGGGCGGCTCCGACCGCAAGATTGAGCAGGCCCTCAAACCCGGCGACTACGTGGTGGTCCAGGTCAGCAAGGATCCGGTCGGGCACAAGGGCGCGCGGCTGACCACGCAGGTGTCCCTGGCGGGTCGCTACCTGGTGTATGTGCCCGGCGCGTCCTCGACGGGGATCAGCCGCAAGTTGCCCGACACCGAACGTCAGCGGCTCAAGGAGATCCTGCGCGAGGTTGTGCCGTCCGATGCCGGCGTGATCATCCGCACAGCGTCCGAGGGCGTCAAAGAGGACGACATCCGCAAGGACGTCACGCGCCTGCAGGAGCGCTGGCAGCAAATCGAGGCCAAGGCAACCGAGACCAAGGAGAAGGCAGCCGGCGCCGCGGTGGCGCTCTACGAAGAGCCGGACGTGTTGGTCAAGGTCATTCGCGACCTGTTCAACGAGGACTTCGCGGGCCTCATCGTGTCCGGCGACGACGCCTGGAACACCATCAACGAGTACGTCAATTCCGTTGCCCCCGAACTAGTTTCGAAGCTCAGCAAATACGAGCCGGCCGGGGGCCCGGATGGGGCTGCCGGCCCGGATGTATTTGCGGTGCACCGCATCGACGAGCAGCTCGCCAAGGCGATGGAGCGCAAGGTGTGGTTGCCGTCGGGCGGCACGCTGGTGATCGACCGGACCGAGGCGATGACGGTCGTCGACGTCAACACCGGCAAGTTCACCGGTTCCGGGGGAAACCTGGAGCAGACGGTCACCAAGAACAACCTCGAGGCGGCCGAGGAGATTGTGCGCCAGCTGCGGCTGCGCGACGTCGGCGGGATCGTGGTGATCGACTTCATCGACATGGTGCTGGAGTCCAACCGCGATTTGGTGTTGCGTCGGCTGACCGAGGCGTTGGCCCGCGACCGCACGCGCCATCAGGTGTCCGAGGTGACGTCCCTGGGCTTGGTCCAGCTGACCCGCAAGCGGTTGGGGACCGGGTTGATCGAGGCGTTCTCGACATCGTGTCCCAACTGCGGGGGCCGCGGCATCCTGCTGCACGCCGATCCCGTCGACTCGGCTCCGGCGAACGGACGCAAGTCCGACTCCGGTGGTCGCCGAGGCAGGCGATCGAAGAAGAAGGGGTCCGACGAGTCCGGCGACAAGGGCATTGTGGCCAAGGTGCCTGCGCATGCCCCCGGCGAGCACCCGATGTTCAAGGCCATGGCCGCAGGGGCGGCGGGCTCCGCCGGGGCGGCCGGCGCGCAAGGCGGCGCCGACACGCAATCGGATGAGTCCGATGAAGAATCCGCCCCGACCTTGGACGAGACCTTGGTCGAGTCTCAGGAACAGGCGGCCGTTGCACCTGCGGTCGACGAGCAGGAGGACTTCGAGGACACCGAAGACGACACCGAAGACGAAGCCGACGAGGACACCGAAGACGACACCGAAGACGATGAGGAAGAGCTCGACGATGACGACGACCTCGACGATGAAGACCTCGAGGACGACGATGATCTCGATCTCGACGATGACGATCTGGATGTCGAGGATTCCGACCCGGAGCCCGACGACTCGGCGGCCGAGACCGGCGACGATGTCGCGATTGCGGTCGACGGCAGCTCACCGTTCGCGCGTCCGCGCCGCCGGCGCGCGGCCGGCAGGCCGGCTGGTCCCCCTATCCACACGGACTGACTTTCTACGGCACGCTGGCAGTCTCCCGGGCAGTCTCCCGCGCGGTTTGACCCTTTAGCCGCTGGTCACGTACCCTTGGACAGTTGTCGTCAGGCTGGCTCTCGGTCGGCGATGAGCGGGGCTGCAGGGCTCAGGTTTCGCCCGGGGCGGACCCGCACCCAGACCCACCACGCAGAAGCCGGTGGTACGCGCGCGAGGCGCCGCACCGGCCGGCAGAACGAGAAGAAAGAGCAGGAGCAACGATGGCGACCTACGCAATCGTCGAGACTGGCGGCAAGCAGTACAAGGTCGCCGTCGGAGACGTGGTCAAGGTCGAGAAGCTCGAATCCGAGCCGGGGACGAGCGTGTCGTTGCCGGTCGCCCTGGTCGTCGACGGTGCCACCGTCACCACCGATGCGGCCGCGCTGGCCAGTGTTGCGGTGACCGGTGAGGTCCTCGAGCACACCAAAGGCCCCAAAATCCGTATCCACAAGTTCAAGAACAAGACCGGCTACCACAAGCGTCAGGGCCACCGTCAGCAGCTGACGGTCCTGAAGGTCACCGGGATCACGTAACGGAGGACCACCACACATGGCACACAAGAAGGGCGCTTCCAGCTCGCGCAACGGTCGCGACTCCGCCGCGCAGCGGCTGGGCGTGAAGCGGTTCGGTGGCCAGGTCGTCAAGGCCGGCGAAATCCTGATCCGCCAGCGCGGCACAAAGTTCCATCCCGGCGCCGGCGTTGGGCGCGGCGGCGACGACACCTTGTTCGCCAAGGAAGCCGGAGCCGTCGAGTTCGGCGTCAAGCGGGGACGCAAAACCGTGAGCATCGTCGCGGCCGGTCAGTCCGCCGACTGAGCTCGCCGATGCGCGGGCCGCATCGTCGCGGGAGGACCCTCGATGCCTCGGTTTGTCGATCGCGTCGTCATCCATGCTCGGGCGGGCTCGGGCGGTAACGGCTGCGCGTCGGTCCACCGCGAGAAATTCAAGCCGCTTGGCGGCCCGGACGGTGGCAACGGCGGCCGCGGCGGGAGCGTCGTCCTGGTGGTCGACCCGCAGGTCCACACCCTCCTCGACTTGCACTTCCACCCGAACATCACCGCGCCGTCGGGCAAACAGGGCATGGGCAACAACCGCGACGGCGCCGCGGGCGCAGATCTGGAAGTCAAGGTGCCCGACGGCACCGTCGTACTGGACGAAAACGGGCGCCTGCTGGCCGATCTGGTCGGCACGGGAACGCGTTTCGAAGCCGCCGCCGGCGGTCGCGGCGGCCTGGGCAACGCCGCACTGGCATCGCGTGCCCGCAAGGCTCCCGGCTTTGCGTTGCTCGGCGAGCGGGGCCAATCCCGCGACCTGACGCTGGAACTCAAGACCGTCGCCGACGTCGGCCTGATCGGCTTCCCGTCGGCCGGGAAATCGTCACTGGTGTCTGCCATTTCGGCCGCCAAACCCAAGATCGCCGACTATCCGTTCACCACACTGGTTCCCAATCTCGGTGTGGTATCGGCGGGTGAGCACACGTTCACCGTCGCCGATGTGCCCGGCCTGATCCCGGGAGCCTCAGCGGGCCGCGGGCTGGGCTTGGATTTCCTCCGGCATATAGAGCGCTGCGCCGTACTGGCGCACGTCGTCGACTGTGCCACAGCGGAACCGGGGCGCGACCCGATTTCGGACATCGACGCGCTGGAGGCCGAACTCGCCGCGTACCAGCCCACCCTGCAAGGCGATGCGGCCCTTGGCGACCTTGCTGAGCGGCCACGGGCCGTGGTGCTCAACAAGATCGACGTGCCGGAGGCCCGCGAACTCGCCGAATTCGTCCGTGACGACATCGCGCAGCGTGGCTGGCCGGTGTTCCTCGTGTCGACCGTCACCCGGGAAGGATTGCAGCCGTTGATCTTTGGCCTCTGGCAGCTGATCTGCGACTACAACGCGGCACGGCCGCAGGTGGTGCCCCGGCGGCCGGTGCTTCGCCCTGTTCCGGTCGACGACAGCGGCTTCACCGTCGAGCCGGACGGACACGGCGGCTTTGTCGTCACCGGCGCCCGGCCCGAGCGCTGGGTCGGCCAGACCAATTTCGACAACGACGAAGCGGTGGGTTACCTTGCCGACCGCTTGGCGCGACTCGGTGTCGAGGAGGAACTGCTGAAGCTCGGCGCGAAACCGGGCTGCGCCGTGACCATCGGGGAAATGACCTTCGATTGGGAGCCGCAAACGCCTGCGGGAGAACACGTTGCGTTGTCCGGCCGCGGCACCGACGCGCGTCTGGAACGCAGCGAACGAATCGGGGCCGCCGAGCGCAAGGCCGCCAGGCGTCAGCGCCGCCAACACGGTGACGAAGAATGAGCGCCCACCGCGAAGCCGTCCGAACCGCGCGCAGCCTCGTGGTCAAGGTTGGCACCAACGCGCTGACCACGCCGTCCGGCGAGTTCGACGCGGCTCGGCTCGCCGAACTGGCCGACACCATCGAGGCGCGCATGAAGGCGGGCACCGACGTTGTCGTCGTGTCTTCGGGTGCCATCGCCGCCGGCCTCGAGCCGCTCGGGTTGTCGCGTCGCCCAAAGGATTTGGCGACCAAACAGGCCGCGGCCAGCGTGGGGCAGGTTGCCCTGGTGAATGCGTGGAGTGCGGCGTTCGCCCGCTACGGTCGCACGGTCGGGCAGGTACTGCTGACCGCCCATGACATCTCGCTGCGG
Organism: Mycobacterium sp.; assembly: GCF_019247615.1. Lineage (GTDB taxonomy): Bacteria > Actinomycetota > Actinomycetes > Mycobacteriales > Mycobacteriaceae > Mycobacterium. Next base: position 8,516 of record NZ_JAFBAT010000007.1, read on the forward strand.
GTCTCCCATACCAACGCCCAACGCACCCTTGACCGGCTGCGCGCGCTGCGCGCGGTAGCGATTGTCAACGAGAACGACACGGTGGCCACCAACGAAATCCGGTTCGGCGACAACGATCGGCTCTCCGCGCTGGTGGCCCACCTGGTGGGCGCGGAGGCCCTGGTGCTGCTGTCCGACATCGACGGGCTGTACGAGTCCGATCCACGAAAAACCAAGGGGGCGCGGTTTATCCCGGAGGTGTCTGGCCGGGAGGACCTGCGCGGGGTGGTCGCCGGCCCCGGCAGTGACCTGGGGACCGGCGGGATGGCGTCGAAAATGTCCTCGGCGCTGCTGGCCGCCGACGCGGGCGTGCCGGTGTTGTTGGCCGCCGCGGCGGATGCCGCGGCGGCGCTCAGCGACGCCTCGACCGGAACGGTGTTCGCCGCCCGGCCGGCTCGGATGTCGGCCCGCCGGTTCTGGGTGCGTTATGCCGCCGAGGCGGCCGGTTCGTTGACGCTCGACGAGGGCGCGGTGCGCGCGGTGGTGCGGCAACGCCGCTCGCTGCTGGCAGCGGGTATCACCGCGGTCGCGGGCCGCTTCTACGCCGGCGACGTCGTCGAGCTGCGCGGACCGGACGCGGCCATGGTGGCCCGCGGTGTGGTCGCCTACGACGCGACCGAACTCGCCACCATGATGGGCCGGTCGACCTCAGAGCTGCCCGGTGAGCTGCGCCGGCCTGCGGTGCACGCCGACGACCTGGTTGCGGTGTAGTCAGCTGAAGGGGTTGCTGTTGTCCTGCCACGCCGCCGATTCGGGGCGTGGCCCGTAGCGGCGGACGTAGTCCTCGTGCATCCACGCTTGCTTTTGCCGCTTGATGACATCGACCAGGTTCGGATCGAGGCCATGCTGCGCCAGCCGGTGCCGACGCCACACCTTGTTCAAGGCAAGCGAGATCAGCAGCGCCCAGATGTAGAGCGGCACCGTCATCTCGGCGTGCACATACAGCGAAGCGGGCAGCAACCAAAATGGTGCGAGCACGAACAGCGGTGGTATCGCCCACCGGATCATGTTCCGGCGCACGGCTCCTTGGCCCGCCAGGTCTTCGGCGACCCAGGCGCGCATCGAGTTGGGCAGGGACCGGCCGTACGAGTAGCCGATGCGCTGCCAGCGGTTGGGTGTCCTGCCGGTCATGGTTGCTCCTGTGGCTGACGGTTTCAGGATAACGGTGCTTCGGCGGCAGGGCAGTTTCGCCTGATCCACCCCCGCCGGCTGACCGCAGCCAACGCTGTCGGCACTCACCGGCGACACCCACGTGGCCTTCGCCTCGTAACCGCGACGGATCGACCGCCGAGGTGGTCGGCAAGCGGCGATCAGCACGCCGGTATCGGCTCGAGATAGAGCGTGTTCCAAATGATTTCGGCAAGCGTTGCGGCCAGCTCGGCGTCATAGGAGGCCGGCGCGGTGGGCAGGTTTTGCTGGCAGGTGCGCTCGACCATCCAGGTCAGTGCACTGGCCGTGGTGACTGGGGGCAGCTCAGGACGGATATGGCCATCGGCCTGACCGTCTCCGATGACGCGGGTCAGCCGGGCGGTGATAGCGGTCAGCAGGTCCCGGTAGGTCGCCCCCACCGCGGGGTCGTAGGCGGCCATCTCGTTCAGGGCGACGAGCACGGGTTGGTGTCGCCGGTAGGTGCCGATGATGCCGGCCATTGCCGCGCGGACATCGTCGGGGTCATGGCGCCATGCCACGCTCCACCATTGACCGGCGCTGTCGGCGAGGTCGGCGAATACCTGGTCGGCCAGTCGGCGGAGCAGGTGGCCTTTGTCCTCGAAATAGATGTAAAAGCTGGCGCGCGAAATGCCGGCCTCGCTCGATAGCCGGTCCACACTCAGCTCGGTGAAGCTGGCACCGTCGCGCATCAGCCGCTCGGTGGCGTCGAGCAGCCGGCGCTCGAGCTGCTCTCGGCGCTGCTGGCGTCCCGGCTCACGATTGCCCCCTGGCTTACGGGTGACCGACGGCACTCGCCCAGCATAGCCGCGCGATCAACATATTGACTAGACAATCTGTCTAGGCATATCGTCCGCCATAAGCAACGAAGGAGCGATCATGACGGCGATGACAGACACGGCGGGCTCGAGCCGAGGTTACGACGCGATCGATCTGTCCTCGCGCGCGTTCTGGTCCACGACGGCGGCGGAGCGGGAACGGTCCTTCGCCGTCCTCCGGGCCGAGCGTCCCGTGAGCTGGCACGCGCCGGTCGAGGAAACGCTGATGCATGATCCCGACGACCACGGCTATTGGGCGGTCACCCGACGTTCGGACATCATCACGGTGAGCCGCAACAACGACGTGTTCCTGTCCGGCAAGGGGGTGATCTTCGAGAACGTTCCCGAGGAACTGCTTGAGGCCTCCCAATCCTTCCTGGCGATGGACCCACCCCGGCACACCAAGCTGCGGAAGCTCGTCAGCGCCGCATTGACCCCGAGGCAGGTTCGCCGCATCGAGGACTCGATCAATCTGAACGCCAAGAGGATCGTCGAAGGGCTCGCCGCCGTCGGCAGTGGTGCGGACTTCGTCGACCACTGCGCCAAGCAATTGCCCATCCGCACGCTGTCCGACATGGTGGGGATTCCGGAGTCCGAGCGCGAGCACGTGGCGCACGCCGCCGATGCGCTGGTGTCGTGGGCCGATCCGGTTTATCTCGACGGGCGCAACCCGCTCGAGGTCTTGGTTGAGAACCAGGTGTACCTCCACCAGGTCGCCGGCGCGCTGGCCGCCGAGCGCCGCGAGCATCCCGGCGACGACCTGTTCAGCAGCCTGGTGAACGCCGAGGTGGACGGCGACCGGCTGGCCGACGCTGACGTGGCCGCATTTTTCGTATTACTCGCCGTGGCCGCCAACGACACCACCCGTCAGACCACCAGCCACGCGATGAAGGCGCTCACCGACTTTCCCGATCAGCGGTCATGGCTTCGCGACGATTTCGACAATCGCATCGGCACGGCGGTCGAGGAATTCATCCGCTGGGCAACCCCGGTCATGACTTTCCGCCGTACGGCCGCAACCGATGTCGAGCTGGGCGGACAACCGATCTCGGCGGGGGAGAAGGTGGTTATGTTCTATCCGTCCGGCAACTGGGACACCGAGGTTTTCGATCATCCGCAGCGGTTCGACCTGAGCCGCAACCCCAACCCGCACGTCGGCTTCGGCGGCGGCGGCGTGCACTTCTGCCTGGGTGCCCATCTGGCACGGGCGCAGCTGCGGGCCGTCTTCCGCGAGCTGCTCGTCCAGTTACCGGATATCCAGGCGGGCGATGCGTCCTACGTGCCGGGCAACTTCATTCACGCCATCCGCAGCATGCCCTGCTCGTTCTAACGCGGTATCGCGACCAACGCCCGCACCAGTTCGGAGGCGAGCAGCGTCAGCAATTCCGAGCATCCGCCGTCGACCTTCACGGTGGCCAGGTCGTCGCCGCGGGTGCGGCCGCGGTTGACGATGGCGATCGGGATACCCAGCGCGGCGGCATGGCGCACGAATCGGTAGCCGGAAAACACGGTCAGCGACGATCCCGCAACCAACATCGCCTCGGCTTGGTCGACGAGTGAATATGCCTTCGCGACAATGTTTTTGGGCACGCTTTCGCCGAAGTAGACGATATCCGGCTTGAGCATGCCGCCGCAGCGGGGACAGTCCACATAGCGGAACGATGCGGTATCGCTGACGACGGCGTCCGCGTCGGGGGCAACCGCCAGGCCCCCGACGGCTTCGGCTCGCTCGATGAATCCGGGGTTGAGCGCCTCCAGCCGTTCGGCGAGCGCGGCTCGGCTCATGCCGTCGCGGCAGCCCAGGCAGATCACCCGCGCATAGGTGCCGTGCAGATTCACCACGTTCCGGCTACCGGCCTTGGTGTGCAGCAGGTCGACGTTCTGGGTGATCACGCCGCTCACCACGCCGGCGTCTTCCAGCGCGGCCAGCGCCCGGTGGCCGGCGTTGGGCGCGGTGTCGTGCATACGCTGCCACCCGACATGATTGCGCGCCCAATACCGTTGCCGGAACACGGCATCGGACCTGAACTGGTCGATGGTCATGGGATTGCTCGGCGGCGAATCGGGTCCGCGGTAGTCGGGAATGCCGGAGTCGGTCGAGATCCCCGCACCCGTCAGCACCGCGACTCGTCGACCGGCCAGCTGCGCGACCAGTTCCGGCGCCTGTGGACACGTCATTCCGCCACCCTCACCGCGACGATCCGGTCCAAGCCCGAAATCCTGAGTGAGGTTCTGATCGGGCCCGTGTGAGAAACGATGAGCGTGACGGCGGTGGTGGCGGCCAACTCGAATAACGCCCCGATGGTCGCGCTGTCGCAGTAGCGGATTCGGGAGATGTCCACGGCGATGGCTGCCGTGTCCCTAGCGGCGCGCGTCAACGAATCTTTGAACTCCTCGACGTTGGCCAGGTCAATATCGCCCGCGGCGGTGACGACGGGTGGCTGGTTCACGACGTCCACGCTCACAGTGAGTGGCGGCTCGATCATGGACAAAGATCCTTCTCCAGTACCACCGTGGTTCCCGCCGCGCTGCAGGTGACGTTGAAGCGGTCAACCAGCGCCTTCATGAGGAGGAACCCGTGTCCCCGGTTCCCGGGCGCCTCGGGCGGCGGTCGCCAGCGGCCGTTGTCAGAAACGGTCGCCACCAACGAAGCATCGGTGATCTCTGCGGTCACGGTGAGTTGCACCCCGTCAATCGTGTCGTGGTCAATCGTTTCGTGACCCGCGTGCTCGACGGAGTTGGCTGCCGCCTCGCCGACGGCGAGCAGGAGATCGTTGAGCGTGGCGGCGTCGATGGCGGCCGCCGGCAGCCATTGGCGGAGATGTTCACGGATGATACGGAGGTTGTCGGCGATCGCAGGAAGCTGCAGTCGCAGTGGTCGCGGTGGCTGTCGGTAGAGCAGTACGGCGACGTCGTCGTCGTAGCCTCCCGGCGGCGCCAGGTCATGCATGAGGCGATCGCCCAGCACCTCAGGATGCAGGTGCCGGTGGTCGCTAAGCGTCAACCTCGCGCGCTGCACGCCCCAGTCGATGGATTCCCCTCGCCGCTCGATCAGCCCATCGGTGTAGAGCAGCAATGTCGCGCAGGGTGGCACCGTTGCGTTGGCTTGGATCCGCGGGACGTTGCTCGACGTGGCCGCAACGGGCAGCGATTGTCCCCGGTCGAGCAATTGCGTCTCACCGTCCGCGCTGACCACGACGGGCGGCGGATGGCCCGCGCTGGCATAGGTGATCACCGATGTGGCCGGATCAATCACAGCGCAGATCACCGTGGCGAATTTCGCGTCGGGGATGGCCCATGCGAACTGGTCGAGGCAGTCGAGCACCGCGACGGGACTTGACGTGGCGAGTAGCAGGGCACGAACGGCCGAACGAAGCTGACCCATCACCGCCGCGGCGGAGAGTCCCCGGCCGACGCAGTCCCCAACCACGACTCCGACGCGCTGATCGCGCAGCCTGAAGACGTCGTACCAGTCGCCACCCACTTGCAATGGTTCTTCCGCGGGCTTGTAACGCACCGCGAATCCGTGCGGCAACCTGGTGGGCCCGAGAATGGCATGCTGCAAGGTCAGCGCGACGGTTCTGGTTCTCTCGTACTCGCGGGCGGCGAGCAATGCCTGGGCGAGGTGGCTGGTCAGCTGACCGAACAGTTCACGATCCTCCCGCGGCGCCGGTCGGCTCGACGTGCGTTGGATGGCAATGGCCGACGTCGCCGCACCGTCGAGCGGCGCAGCCAGCGTCGCCGTACCGTCGTCACCCACGAACGTCATCACGGATGCGGCCGGACAGTTGCGCGCCGTTTGCAGCGCCTCGACCACTGATTCTTGATCGCTCTGGCCCTGTTGATCGATATGGTCAGGTGGCCACGCGAGCATATCGGGTTTCGCCGCCGGGTCGTCCCATTGCGCGACGACGACCCGACGGGCGCCGAACACCTTCGCCAGGTACTTGGTCGCCACGCCGAGCAGGCCGTTGGTGGTGCGGTTACCGGCGAGCGCGACCGCGAATTGCGATAGATATTCATCGCGTTGACTCGCGAGCCGCTCTGCGGTCACATCGACAGCGGTCCCGACGAACAGCTGCCGATCGTTGTGCGGGTCAGTCACTATCCCCGCCGAGCACGCGACCCACAATCGATGGCCGTCGCGGTGGCGCAGTGGCAGGGTGAACCGACCACCATCGTCACTCAAGGAACGCGCGTAGGCGTTCTCGCAAATCGCCCAAGCATCCGGTTCGGATTCTTTGGCCGGTATCCATGGTTGCGGCCACCGATACGGGAGGCCCGCCGCGTCCCAGCCGGTCATCTGAAAGAAGGCACGATTTGCCTCGACGACGGTGCCGTCCTCGTCGGTGACAAAGCAGCCCTCTTGCATGGAATCGATGAGTGCCTTGCGGAATTGTGCTTCGCGGTTGCGGTACCGCGCCATTTCCAGGTTGGAGCGCACCCGCGCCAGCAGCTCGACGGTAGAAAACGGTTTGGCAAGGTAGTCGTCGGCCCCCGCGTCGAGTCCGCCCACCGCGGCTTCCTCGCCGGCCCGAGCGGAGAGGAACAGCACGGGCGTCGCCGCCGTGCGCGGATCGGAGCGCAATGCCGAGAGCAATTGGAAGCCGTCCATCTGCGGCATCATGACGTCCGTCAGGACAAGCTCCGGGAGGTGCTCACGGGCGAGTGCCAGTCCGGCAAGGCCATCGGCCGCTTCCACGACCCGCCAGTACGGTGCGAGGACGTCGCTGATGAAGGCGCGCATGTCGGCGTTGTCCTCCACCACCAGCACGCAGGCGGCGTCCGGCGACGATGCCGGTGCAGCGCGAAGGTGGTGCCGGGTTGCGGACCATTGCAATGCCTCGTCCAGATATGCCCGGCTGACGTCCGGCCGGCTTGGAACCGTTTCCGCCGTGGCCGTAGCACTCGGCGCCGGACAGGGCAATTCGATGGTGAAGGTGCTGCCTTCGCCCTCCCACGACTGCACCGCTATTTCACCGTCGTGCAAGTGCACCAGCTCGGCGACGAGCGCCAGACCTATGCCGGCGCCCTCGTGGCTGCGTCCTTCGCGGCCGCGGACACGGTGAAATCGCTCGAAGACTTTGGGCAATTCGTCGCTGGGGATGCCGATCCCGGTGTCGGCAACCGTCAGCCGGACGGCGTCGCCGTCCTGCTCCAGGCGCACCTCGACGTTGCCGGCCAGCGTGTATTTCACGGCATTAGAGAGCAGATTGAGGACGATCTTCTCCCACATGCCCACGTCTACCGATACCGGTCGCCGCAATTCCTGGATTTCGCAGCGCAGCTCGAGTCCCGCGTGAGAGAAGGCAGGAGCGAACGAGGCAACCAGCTCACGCGTGGCGACGGCAAGGTCGACGAACTGCCTCTCGGGCAGCCTCTTACCCGCCTCGATGGTGGCGAAGTCCAGCAGGTCGTCGACGAGGCGGCGCAACCGTCCGGCATTGCGCCGGATCACCTCCACACGTTCACGCTGGGCCGGTCCCAGCGGTTCCTGAGCGTCGAGCAAGCTGTCCTGCGCAGGCCCCGCGATCAGCGTCAACGGTGTCCGGAACTCGTGGCTGACATTGGCAAAGAATTCGCTCTTGGCCTTGTCGAGGGCGGCCAGGGCCTCGGCCCGCCGGCGCTGAGCCTGATACGCGAGCGCGTCGCTGACCGCCCGGCTGATCTGCGCCGCCACCAGCCCGAGGAAACCGAGAAACTCATCGTCGAGGCTGCGGTAGGGCGTCACCCCCCCGAGCAACACGGCGGCCGCGCTGCCGTCGTCGCCCAACTGGATGGGCATGGCCGCGGCTTTCTCGGGTGGCTGATCACCGACCGGGTTGGCGCCGCCCAACGCGGCCTGCGCCCATGGCCTCGGCACGTCGAGGAGCGGCACGGGGTTATTGGTGCGCACCGCCTTGAGGAGCTCGTCCTGCGGCGGACGCAGCACCGACGGGTCGGAGAGACCCATCGAGCAAATCAGCTTGGCGCCATCTTGGGCGGGATCCACGGCGAAGACCGCTGCGAACGGCAAATCAGTTCGGTTGTGGGCGAGAGATTGCAGCGCGGCGTCGCAGACGGTTTCCATCGTGGCTCCGTTTTGCGTCGCGGCGTTCGCCGTCCTCTCGCCGAGCGCGCGCAGTGCTCGCAAACGGCGCTCGCTCAATACTCGTTGAGTGGTCTCGGTGACGGCGGTGAACACCCCGCCGACGGCGCCGGCCTCGTCCCGGATCGCGCTGTAGGAGTATGTGAAATATGCCTCTTCGAGGTACCCGAACCGGTTGGCCGGCAGCAACTGATCGTCAGAGAAGGTGGCCGCGCCGGTCTGCAGAACGCTGTTGAGTTGCTTGCCGATGATGTGCCACATTTCCGGCCAGACCTCGGCGCCGGCGCGGCCGAGGGCCGGGTGCTTTTCCGGTCCCAGGATCGGTACCCAGGCGTCGTTGTAGAGCAGCACCAGCTCCGCGCCCCACCAGATCACCATGGGATAGCGGGAACTCAAACAGATGCCGACCGCCGTTCGCAGGCTTTGCGGCCAATCGGCCACCGGCCCGATCAGTGACTTCGACCAGTCGAAAGCCCTCATGCGGGCGGCCATTTCGCTGTCGCCGACGAAGGGTGAAATCGCGGCCTCGGCGGCCACGTCGCGGTGAGAAGCGGCGGTCATCCCGGCCCTCCTGTCCGCGGGGGATGCTCGTCCGGCGCGGCACCGCACGGACGACTGTCCTCACGGGATTATCCCCGGTTACCAGGCCACGCGGGAAGGTTAACGCCGATCGAGGTCCGCTAAGAATTCAAGCAGTCCGCAGCGGTGGTGAGCTCCGCGGACATGTTCGTCTCCATCATCTTCAGCGCGGCCTTGCCCAGGTCCGCGTCGATGTGGGCGACGGCGTCGGTCGGGATGACGACGGGCAAGTGGCGCACGTAGGCGTCGAGCGCGGTGTACAGGATGCACTGCTCGGTGACCTGGCCCGTCAGGATCAGCCGCTTGGTTTCCAGCCGGCCGAGCAGGTACGCCAGCGCCGTCGAGTAGAACGCACTGTGGCGCACCTTGGTCATCAGTCGGGTGGCGCCGGCCGGCGCGATCGGCTTGATCAGGTCGGGGCGTGCGCCATCGAGGGCGGCCCGGACGACGTCGGAGAACTCGGCGCTGAAGTCGCCGTAGTTGTCGTTGACGTAGACCAGGTCGACGCCGTCGTCCTCCCTCGCCCGTCGGACCAGGTCGGCGAGCGGGTCGATGACCTTCTCGACATTGGGTATCAGATCTTCAGCGTCGTCATGCTGATAGGTGTTCATCATGTCGACGACGACGACGGCGGTATGGCTCATGCCGACGGGGATACCCGGCGGGCACGAGTTGACAACAGTCGGGCGACAATGGAAGAGCCATGTTATTTCGCGAGGACTTTTATAACGCCTACGAGCAGGGTTTTGTCCGCGTAGCGGCGTGCACCCACCACACCACGATCGGCGATCCGGCGGCCAACGCCGAGTCGGTGCTGGGACTGGCCCGCGAGTGCAGTGACGACGGCGTCGGGGTCGCCGTGTTTCCCGAGCTGACGCTGTCCGGGTATTCCATCGAGGACATTCTTTTGCAGGATGTCTTGCTCGACCAGGTGGAAAACGCGATCGCGGACATCGTCGCCGCTTCGAGCAACCTGTTGCCGGTTTTGGTCGTCGGCGCACCCCTGCGCCACCGGCATCGGATCTACAACACCGCGGTGGTCATCCACCGCGGCGCGGTGCTCGGGGTGGCACCGAAGTCCTACCTGCCCACCTATCGCGAGTTCTACGAGCACCGCCAGGTCGCGCCCGGCGACGACGAACGCGGCGTCATCCGCATCGGATCGGTCGAGGCACCGTTCGGGCCCGATCTGTTGTTCGCGGCATCGGACCTGCCGGGTTTCGTGCTGCATGTGGAGATCTGCGAGGACATGTTCGTACCCATCCCGCCCAGCGCGCAGGCGGCCCTGGCGGGCGCGACGGTGCTGGCCAACCTGTCGGGCAGCCCGATCACGATCGGCCGCGCCGAGGATCGTTGCCTGCTGGCCCGGTCGGCATCGGCGCGGTGCCTGGCCGCATACGTCTACGCCGCGGCGGGGGAAGGGGAATCGACCACGGATCTGGCGTGGGACGGGCAGACCATGGTCTGGGAGAACGGCGTCCTGCTCGCCACGTCGGAACGCTTCCCCAAAGGGGAGCGACGCAGCGTCGCGGACGTCGACATCGAGTTGTTGCGCGCCGAACGGCTGCGGATGGGAACGTTCGACGACAACCGGCGCCATCATCGCTTGTCGGCGGAATCGTTTCGGCGCATCGAGTTCCGGCTTGACCCGCCGGGCGGCGACCTGGGCCTGCGTCGCGAGGTCGAGCGCTTCCCGTTCGTGCCGGCGGACCCGGAACGCCTGGAACAGGATTGCTACGAGGCGTACAACATCCAGGTCTCCGGGCTCGAGCAGCGGCTGCGCGCATTGAACTACCCGAAGATCGTCATTGGGATATCCGGAGGCTTGGACTCGACGCACGCGCTGATCGTCGCCGCACGGGCGATGGACCGGGAACAACGTCCACGCAGCGACATTCTGGCGTTCACACTGCCCGGCTTCGCCACCGGCGACCGCACCAAGCGCAACGCCATCGCGCTGTCCCGCGCGCTCGGAGTCACCTTCTCCGAAATCGACATCACCGAAACCGCGAAGCTGATGTTCAAAGAGATCGACCATCCGTTCGCGCGGGGCGAAAAGGTTTACGACGTCACGTTCGAGAACGTCCAGGCCGGCCTGCGCACGGACTACCTCTTCCGGCTGGCCAACCAGCGCGGCGGCATCGTCCTCGGCACCGGCGACCTCTCCGAGATCGGATTGGGCTGGTCGACATACGGTGTGGGCGATCAGATGTCGCACTACAACGTCAATGGCGGTATCCCCAAGACACTCATCCAGCACCTGATCCGCTGGGTGATCGCATCGGGCCAGTTCGAGTCCGAGGTGACCGACGTGCTGCAGTCGGTGCTCGACACCGAGATTTCCCCGGAACTCGTTCCGAGCGGCGAGGAGGAGGAGCTGCAGAGCAGCGAGGACAAGGTGGGTCCGTATGCGCTGCAAGACTTCTCGCTGTTTCACGTGCTGCGTTTCGGGTTCCGGCCGTCGAAGATCGCTTTTTTGGCCTGGCACGCGTGGAGCGACCCCGAGCGGGGCAACTGGCCACCCGGTTATCCGCAGGGCAAGCGACCGTCCTACTCGCTCAAAGAGATTCGCCATTGGCTGGGAGTGTTCGTGCAGCGGTTCTACTCGTTCAGCCAGTTCAAACGCTCCGCCTTGCCCAACGGCCCCAAGGTGTCACACGGCGGCGCGCTGTCCCCGCGCGGCGATTGGCGCGCCCCGTCGGACATGTCCGCTCGTGCCTGGCTCGACGAGATCGACCGCCAGGTGCCGGAGGAATAGCTCCCGCCAAGGTGAGTGCTAGCGCATCAGCCCCACGCTGGGCAGGAACCGGCCCACTCGGGCGGCGTAAGCGCGATAGGCATCGCCGTGCGTCCGCAGCAGGTACGGCTCCTCGACGAGGCGGACCTGGAGCTCGACGGTGGCGACGAGCAGGATAAGTCCCGCGCAGGCAACAGGATTCGGCGTCACCAGCACAATACCGATGCCGAACGTGAACATGGCGCTGTAAATCGGATTGCGGATGATGCCGAACACGCCGGTGTGCACCAGCGTGGTCGTTTCCTTCTGGTCCACCCCGATCCGCCAGGAATCACCCATCTCGAGTTGCGCGTACATCGTCGCGGCGATGCCGACCGTGGCGATGACGATGCCGACATACTGAACCCAGACTTCATCCAGCATCCCGACGGGTTGGATGATCTTGATCTCCTGCAGGATGGGCGCGCTCACCGCCACGATCAGGGCGACGACGAAGCCGATGCCGGCGAGGCGTTCCAACAGGCCCCCGGCGCTGACGCCGCGGAAGCCGGTAGATCCCGTGCGGCGGTACTGCAGCCAACTGCGCCAACCGAATCCGAGCACACCGAATATCGAGAAGAGCACCAGTGCAATGTCGGCGGCGGCTGTCGCAGGCATCAGCGAGCTCCCATGACCGCCGTCATGGCCAGCGACAGTACATCAAGCCTCGCGGTCATGAAAAGCCGTCCCGCAGTGTCGCGTCGATCGCTTGGGCGCTCGGCGCGCAGTCACCGGCACCAGGTACCGAGGTCGCCAGCGCACCCGCGGCACAGGCACGATGCAACGCCGCCCGCCTTCCCACCGGCGTACCCGGGTTGGCCGGCCAGCTCGCGGCCAGCACTCCGGCGAACACGTCGCCGGCGCCGGTGGTGTCCACCGGTTCGACCGCCGGGGCGGGTACCGTAAGCTCGCCATCGAGGCCGATGTAGCGGGCCCCCCGCGCGCCGAGGGTGACGACGAAGTGGCTTGGCCGCCACGGCCACTCGCCGGCTTCGGCTTCGTTGGCGATCACCACGTCCGCGGCGGTCGCCAGTTCGGCCAGGGAGCGCGGATCCTGCCCGGCCGGTGAGGCATTGACGACGACGACCGCACCCGCCGAACGCGCCACGCGCGCCGCCGCCACCGCCGTGGTCACCGGGATCTCCAGTTGGGTCAACAGCACTTCGCAGGCGCCGATGGCCTCGCGAGCATGCGCCGAGTCGACTCCCAACCGCTCATTGGCGCCCGGCGCCACCACGATGATGTTCTCGCCCCGGGCATCGACCACCACCATCGCCGCGCCGCTCGCTCCGCTCAGTACGACGGTCCCGTCCAGGCCAACGCCATTCGCGCCCAGATGAGCCCGCAGCCGCTCGCCGGCAGCATCGTCGCCGACCGCCCCGACGAACTGCACCCGCGCGCCCGCCCGTGCCGCCGCCACGGCCTGATTGCCACCTTTGCCTCCGGGCCCGTGGGTCAGCGACGACGCCAGCACCGTCTCGCCCGGCCGCGGAAGGGCGCGGACTGCGAACGTCGTATCCATGTTCACGCTGCCCACCACGCAGACGCGCGTCGCCATTCCGCCGACGGTAGTCGACGGAATGACCCGAAAGCCGCCATTCGGCGACACCAAACAAAGAATGCTCGTACCGGTGCAGTCACGCTTTTGCGGCAATGGCCAATAACTTGGTGTTTGCGAGTTAGTCTGCTGCGTGATCGGTGGGCAATCCCGGCAAGGGAGGGAAAGGCGATTGACATCAGCGACTTGAAGGACGCCAAACCGGCTTCTAACCCGGCTTCTGAACCGGCCCCTGAACCGACCGCCGCTCCCGCCGCGGCAGCCGCAGCCGAATCCGCACCGGTTGACAAGACTCGCAACGGTATCCGGTGGCCCCGGCTGTCGCGCCGCTTTCGGTTCGGCATCCAGTCCAAGATCCTGGTCGCGATGCTGCTGTCGGGCATCCTCGGCGTGGCGGTGATCGGCTTCATCGGGGCAATGTCCGGCCGCAACGCGCTGCGGCAGGTGGAATCCGAGCGGTTGATCGAACTGCGCGAGTCGCAGAAGAGACAGGTCGAGGGCCTCTTCAGGGAAGTGACGAATTCGATAATCATCTACAGCGGTGGATTCAGCATCAATGAGGCCACGACATCCTTCGCCGCGGGCTTCAACCAATTGGCCAACGCGACGATCAGCCCGGCCCAGCAGCAGGCGCTCGTCGACTACTACGACAACGACATGATCAAACCGATCAAACGGTTGACCGGTAACTCCATCGATATCAACGCGGTTCTGCCGAGTTCTCCAGCGCAGAAGTACATTCAGGCGTACTACACCGCGCCGCCCAGGTCGCCCGCCGACCCGATGCCCGCCCAGGACGCAGGCGACGGCAGCGCGTGGTCGGCGGCCAACGCCCGCTTCGATTTCTACATCCGCGGCATAGTCACCCGCTTCGACTATCCGGATGCGCTGCTGCTGGACATGCAGGGCAACGTCGTCTACAGCGTGGACAAAGGCCCCGACCTCGGCACGAACATCCTCACCGGCCCCTATCGCGAGTCAAATCTGCACGATGCATACGTAAAGGCTTTGCGGTCCAATGATGTCGACTTCGTTTGGATTACCGACTTCCAGCCATATCAGCCGCAGCTCGACGCCCCCACGGCGTGGGTGGTGTCGCCCGTCGGCATGAACGGCAAATTCGCGGGTGTGATGGCCTTGCCTCTGCCGATCGCCAAGATCAACAGGATCATGACCATGAACAGGCACTGGGAAGCCGCCGGCATGGGCCCCTCTACCGAAACGTATCTGGCCGGCCCCGACGATCTGATGCGTTCCGACTCACGGGATTTCCTCGAAGACCCGCAGCAATACCGGCGGGAGGTGATAGCCGCCGGCACCCCGCCAGACGTAGCGGACAAAGCGATCAAGTTGGGCGGTACGACGCTGGTGCAGCCGGTTGGGACCACGGGTCTTCGTGCCGCCCAACGAGGGGAAACCGGGGTAGTCAGCGCCACCGATTACATGGGCAACCCGGAACTGGAAGCCTATGCCCCGATGAACATTCCCAACTCCGACCTGCACTGGTCGATCCTCGCGACGCGAGACGACTCCGATGCTTTTGCGCGGCTGGGCAGGTTCAGCAAGACGCTCGTGATCGCGATCAGCGCGCTGATTTTCGCCATCTGCGTGGCTTCGATGCTCATCGCACAGGCCGCGATGCGGCCGGTCCGGCGCCTCGAGGAGGGCACCCGGAAGATCAGCTCCGGCGACTACGACATCAACATTCCGGTGATGACACGCGACGAAATCGGTGATCTCACGGGGGCTTTCAACGAGATGAGTCGCAATCTCGCGATCAAGGAAGAGCTGCTCAACGAACAGCGCAGCGAGAACAACCGCCTGCTGCTGGCGCTGATGCCGGAGTCGATCGCCCAGCGCTATCGCGAGGGCGAGGCGACCATCGCGCAGAAACACCAGGACGTCACCGTGATCTACGCGGACATCGTCGGACTCGATGAGACGTCCAACGACCTTCCCGGCGACGAATTGGTCGGGATCGTCGACGAACTGTTCCGGCAGTTTGACTCGGCTGCCGAAAGCCTTGGCGTCGAACGTATTCGCACGTTCCACAACGGCTACCTGGCCAGCTGTGGGTTGGTCACTCCGCGATTGGACAGCATTCACCGGAGCATCGAATTCTCCCTCGAAATGCAACGCATCATCGATCGGTTCAACGGCCAGACCGGTCGGGGTTTAGCCCTTCGGGTCGGCATCAACACCGGCAGCGCGATCAGCGGCTTGGTGGGCCGGTCAAGCCTCGCATATGACATCTGGGGTGCCGCCGTGAGTCTCGCCTACCAGATGCACAAGGGCGCACCCCAGGCCGGCATCTATGTCAGCTCCCCGGTGTACGAAGCGATGCGGGACGTGCACCATTTCGCGCCCGCCGGCAACATTTCGGTCGGTGGAGCCGACCAGACGATCTACCGACTGTCGGAGCGGTGATGAACGCCGCCTGGCACTCGCCCTGGTTCTATTGGGCGGTCGGCATCGCGATCGGTTTTCCCGTCGGGCTGATCCTTCTCACCGAGCTCCACCAGACGCTCGTCCGCCATAACAGCCGTTTGACCCACCAGATCGGCCTGCTGCGCAACTACCTGCTGCCGCTGGCGACGCTCTTGCTGCTGCTCGTCAAAGCATGGGAAGTGCCGGCCGGGGCGGTCGGGGTGCGAACGCTGACCACGGTGTTGGGCTTGCTGGTGCTGGTCGTGTTGCTGTCCGGGGTGAACGCCACCGTGTTCGAGGCCGCGCCCGAAGAGAGCTGGCGCAAACGCCTGCCCGCTATTTTTCTCGACGTTTTCCGCTTCAGCCTGATCGGCGTCGGTCTGACGCTGATGTTGTCGTACATCTGGGGCGTGCGGGTGGGCGGCTTGTTCACGGCGCTGGGCATCACATCGGTCGTGATCGGTCTGATGCTGCAGAACTCCGTCGGCCAGGTCGTATCGGGCTTGTTCATGCTGTTCGAGCAACCTTTCCGGATCAACGACTGGCTGGACACGCCGTCGGGGAAGGGACGCGTCATCGAGGTGAACTGGCGCGCCGTGCACATCGACACCGGCAGCGGCATGCGCATCATGCCGAACTCGATGCTCGCCACGACGTCGTTCATCAACCTCAGTCGTCCCGTCGGCGCGCACAAACTGGCGATCACCACCACGTTTTCGGTCGCTGACCCGCCCGACCGGGTTTGTGCGATGCTGTCGCGGGTGGCCAGTGCGCTGCCGCAGCTCAGGGCCGACAGTGTGCCCCGCTCGGTCCCCGTGGGCGGCGGCGAGTACCGCACGAGCATCGGGCTGACGTCACCCGCCGACGATGGTGCCGCGCGAACAACGTTTCTGCGCTGGGTCTGGTACGCCGCACGTCGGGAGGAGTTGCACCTCGACGACAGCACGGACGAGTACTCGACCGGCGAGCGTGTCGAAAAGGCGGTGCGCGCCGTGGCCGCGCCGGCATTGCGGCTCAACGCCGAGGAACAGCGGCAGCTGTATTCGTGTGCCCGCCTCGTCCGCTACGGCGCCGACGAAATCGTGGAATATGCAGGCGAGGTACCCACCGCCATGACGTTTTTGGTCGCCGGAAGCGTGCAGCTGACCGCCACGGCCGACGACGGGTCCGTGGTGCCGGTCAGCACGCTGTTCGAGGGCTCGTTCCTCGGATTGACCGCCCTGACGCGCCAGCCGAATATGGGCACCGCATACGCGCTCGAAGAGGTGACCGCACTGGAGATCGATCGCGAAGACATCGAGCACTTGGTGACCCGCGAGCCGTTGCTGTTGCAGAACTTCGGCCGGATCCTGGAAGAACGTCGAAGCAAAGTGCGGCAGGTCAGGCGCGGGGAGCGGACGGCTGAGGAGCCGGTGCGTTCACGCGCCTGAGATCCGCGCTCCCGGCATGCCGGCTGGGGCAGCCGATCCTGGCCGCCTCAGGACCGATACCCTGGTTCAATGAGTCTGCAAGCTCCGTCGCAGCCTGACTTGCGCCAGGAGGTCCACGACGCCGCTCGCCGCGCCCGGGTCGCTGCCCGCGCGCTGGCGTCGTTGCCGACCGCGGCCAAGGATGCGGCGCTGCTTTCGGCGGCGGAGGCGATAGTCGCCCACACCGATCGGATCCTCGCCGCCAATGCCGATGATCTCGGCAACGCTCGAGCCGTCGGCACGCCCGCCGCGATGCTCGACCGGTTGGCTTTGGACGCCAAGCGGGTAGGCGGGATTGCTGCCGGTCTGCGCCAGGTCGCCGGGTTGCCCGATCCAGTCGGAGAAGTGCTGCGCGGGCACATGCTGCCCAACGGGCTACAGCTGCGCCAACAGCGGGTTCCGCTCGGCGTGATCGGCATGATCTACGAGGGCCGGCCCAACGTCACCGTCGACGCCTTCGGTCTGGCGCTCAAGTCCGGCAATGCGGCCCTGTTGCGGGGCAGCTCGTCGGCGGCGAAGTCCAATCAGGCGCTCGTCGACGTGCTGCGCGCCGCGCTGGTCGGCCAGGAGCTGCCCGCCGACGCCGTTCAACTGCTTTCGGCCGCCGATCGATCCACGGTCACCCACCTCATCCAGGCGCGCGGCCTGGTGGACGTGGTGATCCCGCGTGGGGGAGCGAGCCTGATCGACGCGGTGGTCCGCGACGCGCAGGTGCCCACCATCGAGACTGGCGTCGGCAACTGCCACGTTTACGTACACGCATCCGCCGACCTGGACGTGGCGGAACGGATTCTGCTCAATTCAAAGACCCGCCGGCCCAGCGTGTGCAACGCCGCCGAGACGCTGCTGGTCGACGCGGCTATCGCCGGCGAGGCGATGCCCAGGCTGGTGACCGCCCTGCAGGACGCCGGCGTGACGGTGCATCTTGACGCGAACGAGGACGATCTGCGTCGCGAGTACCTGTCGATGGACATCGCGGTGGCGGTGGTCGACGGCGTAGACGCCGCGATCGCCCATGTCAACGAATACGGCACCGGTCACACGGAGGCCATCGTGACCACCAATCTGGCTGCGGCTCAACGGTTCACCGACGGTGTCGATGCCGCCGCGGTGATGGTCAACGCCTCGACGGCGTTCACCGACGGCGAGCAGTTCGGCTTCGGTGCCGAGATGGGCATCTCGACGCAGAAGCTGCATGCGCGCGGCCCGATGGGATTGCCGGAATTGACCTCGACGAAATGGATTGCCTGGGGAGACGGGCAGATCCGTCCGGCCTGACGCCCCGAGCAAAGTTTTAGGAGACCCGAGATTGTGACTGTGCCCGCCCGGCCCGCGCCACTGTTCGCCGACATCGATGACGTCTCGCGACGGCTGGCCGCGACCGGTTACCTCCCGGACACCGCCACGGCGACCGCGGTGTTCCTGGCGGATCGGCTCGGCAAGCCGCTGCTGGTGGAAGGCCCCGCCGGAGTGGGCAAGACGGAGCTGGCGCGCGCCGTTGCCCAGGCGACCGGCTCGGGTTTGGTGCGCCTGCAGTGCTACGAGGGCGTGGATGAGGCTCGCGCGCTGTACGAGTGGAACCACGCCAAGCAGATACTCCGTATTCAGGCGGGTTCCGGCGACTGGGAGGCGACCAAGACTGACGTGTTCAGCGAGGAATTCTTGCTGTCACGTCCTTTGCTGACGGCCATCCGCCGCACCGAGCCGACGGTCCTGCTCATCGACGAGACGGACAAGGCGGACATCGAGATCGAAGGCCTGTTGCTGGAGGTGCTCTCCGACTTCGCGGTGACCGTTCCCGAGCTGGGCACGCTCACCGCGGAGCGGGCGCCGTTCGTGGTGCTGACCTCCAACGCGACCCGGGAGCTGTCCGAGGCGCTCAAGCGGCGCTGCCTTTTCCTGCACATCGACTTCCCGAGCCCGGACCTGGAACGGCGCATCCTGTTGTCCCGGGTTCCCGAGCTGCCCGCGCACCTCGCCGAGGAGCTGGTGCGCATCATCGGCGTGCTGCGCGGGATGCAGCTCAAGAAGGTGCCGTCGATCGCCGAGACCATCGATTGGGGCCGCACGTTGCTCGCGCTGGGCCTCGACACGATCGACGATGCGGTCGTTGCGCAGACGCTGGGTGTCGTCCTGAAACATCAGTCCGACCAGCAGCGGGCGACGGGGGAACTGAGGCTGAATTAGATGGCCGCTCGCCGCATCCGTCCCAGCCGTCCGCTGGCCCCCCATGGGCTGCCCGGACATTTGGTTGGCTTCGTTGAAGCCCTTCGCGGGCATGGGATTTCGGTGGGACCGTCCGAGACGGTGGACGCCGGGCGGGTGATGGCCACTCTCGGGCTGGGCGATCGTGAGGTGCTGCGCGAGGGTATCGCGTGCGCGGTCGTGCGTCGTCCCGATCACCGGGAGACCTATGACGCCATGTTCGACCTGTGGTTCCCCGCGGCACTCGGCGCGCGGGCGGTAGTGGCAGAAGACGGAGCGGGCGACGCGTCCGGTGACGGGTTGTTGCCCGCCGACGACGTCGAGGCCATGCGGCAGATGCTGCTGGATCTGCTGACCGAGAACCCCGACCTCGCCGACATGGACGAGCGTCTGGTCGCGATGATTGCGCGGATCGTCGAGGCGTACGGCAAGTACAGTTCCAGTCGCGGCCCATCGTTCTCGTCGTATCAGGCGCTCAAGGCCATGGCGCTGGACGAATTGGAGGGCAAGCTGCTGGCGGGGCTGCTGGCGCCGTACGGCGACGAACCCACGCCAACTCAGGAGCAGATAGCTAAAGCCCTTGCAGCGCAGCGTATTTCACAGCTGCGTAAATTGGTGGACGCCGAGACCAAGCGTCGCACCGCCGAGCAGCTCGGGCGCGATCACGTCCAGATGTACGGCATTCCACAGCTTTCCGAGAACGTGGAATTCCTGCGGGCCTCCGGTGAACAATTGCGGCAGATGCAACGAGTCGTGGCGCCACTGGCCCGCACACTGGCAACTCGTCTCGCGGCCCGCCGGCGACGGAGTCGGGCCGGGGCGATCGATCTGCGCAAGACGTTGCGCAAGTCCATGTCCACCGGAGGCGTGCCGATCGACGTGGTGCTGGCCAAACCCCGCCCGGCGCGCCCCGAACTCGTGGTGCTGTGCGACGTTTCCGGCTCCGTCGCCGGTTTCAGCCACTTCACCCTGCTGCTGGTGCACGCTCTGCGCCAGCAGTTCTCGCGTGTTCGCGTGTTCGCCTTCATCGACACCACCGATGAGGTGACCCACATGTTCGGCCCGGAAGCCGACCTGGCCGTGGCCATCCAGCGCATCACCCGGGAGGCCGGTGTGTACAGCCGCGACGGGCATTCCGATTACGGCAACGCATTCGCCTCGTTCGTGCAAGCGTTTCCGAACGTGCTGTCGCCGCGCAGTTCGCTGCTGGTGCTCGGGGACGGGCGCACCAACTACCGCAATCCGGAAACCGAACTGCTGGCGCACATGGTCACCGCCAGCCGCCACGCACATTGGCTCAACCCCGAGCCGAAACACCTTTGGGGAAGCGGCGATTCGGCGGTGCCACGCTACCAAGAGGTGATCACGATGCATGAGTGCCGGTCGGCCAAGCAGTTGGCGGCGGTGATCGACCAGCTGCTGCCGGTCTGATCGCCGGCCTCAGCGCGTCTTGCGGAACACGAGCCAGCGCATCTCGATCGGGCTCGTCTCACGCTCGACCGGGAACACGTCGAGGCCACTGACCCAATTGGCGTACCAGCTGGTGGGCGGCCACGCGCCCGGCGGCAAGTGCGCTTGCTCGTAGTCGTATACGGAGTCATCGGCCACGAGTTCGAGGGCCAGTCCGGCCGCGGCGACCGACACCTCCTGACGAGTGAAGATGCTCGTGTACTCCTGCTGTCCGAACTCGCGTGC
Organism: Mycobacterium sp.; assembly: GCF_019247615.1. GTDB lineage: Bacteria > Actinomycetota > Actinomycetes > Mycobacteriales > Mycobacteriaceae > Mycobacterium. Next base: position 29,337 of record NZ_JAFBAT010000007.1, read on the forward strand.
GGCCGGGGTGGGAGCGTAGCCGCCGCGGGCCAGAAAGACGTTGAACACCAAGCGGGCGCCGCGCGCCAGGCAGTCGGTGGCCATTTCGAACAGCGCGCGCAACTGCTGTGTCGTACGGAAATCGGAGACCACCTCGGAGAGCACGATCAGCTGATAGTCGCGCCGCAGGTCGTCCGTCGTCGAAAAGACGTCGCGCACAACGACGCGTACGTCGAGCGATTCCTTCTCGACCGTGGAGCGAATCATTTCCGCGAATCTTGGCGTCATCTCCACCACGTCGACAGGGTGGCCCCGCCTGGCCAGTGCCAGGGCGTTGCGGCCCGTCCCCGCTCCGATTTCGAGCACTCGATGGGTCGCTGGATCGGCTGCCTCGCGGGCCAGATTCCACACCCGGGCGTCGGGTTCGGTACCGAACAGCGGCGGTTCGCGCGTCTCGATCCAGTTCTCGTAGGCACCGGCCACCGTCCACCATTGGGCCTTGACTTCGTAATTCAAGGCCGCGCCGATCGGGGCGGTGTACGAAATGACGATGCGTGACCGTGGGGAGGCCGAATAGGCCTCCGTCAATTGGCTCTCGAGCACCTTTCTGAGGTGGGCGAGCTCGTCGGGAGCAAACCTCCTGCCCACGTCGGCGAAGAGGTTCGCGCACATGGTCACGTATTCGTCGATCATGCTCGGAACGGCCGGCAGCGCAATCTCGCCCGTGACCACCGATCGGGTGTAGAACCGCCGGGTCATCCACCCCTCGAGCTGCGCCGAATCGATCGATCCGAGCGACAAATCGTCCACAGCCCTCTTTTACACGACCACGGGCGCTTACGGTGCTTAACGCCATCAACCCCACGGGCGCTGTTCACCTCCGCCATCTGCGTCTCTTGCGCAGACGCCGCCTTCGTAGGCTCAAGTAAGCTGGCACATCGTGCAAAAGCAGCTTCGCAGGTTGGGTGTGATGGGTGGGACGTTCGATCCCATCCATTACGGGCACCTGGTTGCCGCCAGTGAGGTCGCCGACCTATTCCAGCTCGACGAAGTGGTTTTTGTGCCCAGCGGTCAACCGTGGCAAAAGAGTCGGCACGTATCCGCCGCGGAGGATCGGTATCTGATGACGGTGATCGCCACGGCATCCAACCCGCGGTTTTCGGTCAGCCGCGTCGACATCGACCGCGTCGGACCCACTTACACCAGGGACACGCTGCGCGATCTGCACGCGCTCAACCCCGACGCCCAGCTGTACTTCATCACCGGCGCCGACGCGCTGGCCTCTATCCTGTCGTGGCAGGGCTGGGAAGAGCTGTTCGGGCTGGCCCGCTTCATCGGCGTCAGCCGACCCGGGTACGAGCTGCGGCGCGAACACGTCACCGGTGTTCTGGGCGAGCTGACCGAGGACGCGCTGACGCTCGTCGAGATTCCCGCGCTGGCGATCTCCTCGACCGACTGCCGGCGACGCGCCGCGCAGCGCCGACCGCTCTGGTACCTCATGCCCGACGGCGTGGTGCAGTACGTCTCCAAGCGTCGCCTGTACCGCAGCGACCAACCGCTCGAGCCGAACGCGAGCAAGACGACCCTCACCACTGGGAACAACACGTGACGGCGACCCAGGAAGCGATCGAGATGGCGACCGTGGCCGCGGGCGCGGCGGCCGCCAAGCTGGCCAACGACGTGGTCGTCATCGACGTCTCGGGTCAGTTGGTCATCACGGACTGCTTCGTCATCGCCTCGGCGTCCAACGAACGGCAGGTCAACGCAATCGTCGACGAGGTCGAGGAGAAGATGCGCAAGGCGGGCTACCGGCCGGCGCGCCGCGAGGGCGCCCGGGAAGGCCGCTGGACGCTGCTGGATTACCGCGACATCGTCGTGCACATCCAGCACCAGGACGACCGCAACTTCTACGCCCTGGACCGGCTGTGGGGTGACTGCCCGGTGGTGCCCGTGGACACGGATTCCCTCGGGGACGACGGCTCGGCGGATTCAGCGAGCGCGCAATGAGAGTTCGCCGGCTGGTGATGCTGCGACACGGACAGACCGACTTCAACGCCGATAGCCGGATGCAGGGGCAACTCGACTCCGCGCTCACCGACCTCGGTCGCGCCCAGGCGGTTGCCGCCGCCGAGGTGCTAGGAAAGCTGCAGCCGTTGCTGATTGTGTCGTCGGATCTGCACCGCGCCTACGACACCGCGATCAAACTGGGGGAGCGGACCGGATTGTCGATCAGGGTGGATCCGCGCCTGCGCGAGACCCACCTGGGAGATTGGCAGGGCCTGACGCACGCCCAGATCGACGCCGAAGCGCCGGGCGCCAGGCTGGCATGGCGCGAAGACGCAAGTTGGGCACCGCACGGCGGGGAAAGCCGGGTCGACGTAGCCGCCCGCAGCCTGCCCGTGGTCAGCGAACTGGTGTCGGATGAGCCCGAATGGGGCGATCCCAACGGGCCGGACCGACCCGTGGTGTTGGTCGCCCACGGTGGCCTGATCGCCGCGCTGTCGGCTGCGCTGCTGCGCCTTCCGGTTGCCAATTGGCCGATTCTGGGCGGCATGGGGAACGCCAGTTGGGTGCAGCTTTCCGGCCACTCGATTGGCGGCGACGGCGCTGACCCGGAAGGTCCCGGAGGTATCCGCTGGCGCCTCGATGTGTGGAACGCTTCGGCCCAGGTGCCCAACGATGTCCTCTGACCCTTCCCACAGGCAAGGCCCCAGGCCCTCGCTGCTGGTGTTCGCCGACTCGCTGGCGTATTACGGGCCCACCGGCGGGCTGCCCGCGGACGATCCTCGCATCTGGCCCAATATTGTTGCCTCGCACCTGGATTGGGATTTGGAGCTGATCGGCCGCATCGGCTGGACCTGCCGAGACGTCTGGTGGGCGGCGACCCAGGATCCGCGGGCCTGGGCGGCGCTGCCGAGGGCGGGCGCGGTGATCTTCGCTACCGGGGGCATGGATTCGCTCCCTTCGGTGTTGCCGACCGTGTTGCGCGAGTCCATCCGCTACGTGCGCCCACCGTCGCTGCGGCGCTGGGTCCGCGATGGCTATGGGTGGTTGCAGCCGCGCCTGTCGCCAGTCGCCAGACCCGCGTTGCCGCCGCGTTTGAGCGCCGAATACCTTGAACAGACGCGTGGCGCAATCGATTTCAACCGTCCCGGCATTCCCATCGTGGCGTCGCTACCCTCGGTGCACATCGCCGACACGTACGGCCGGGCGCACCACGGCCGCGCGGGTACCGCGGCCGCGATCACGCAATGGGCGCAGAACCACAACATTCCGTTGGTGGATCTCAAAGCCGCGGTGGCCGAACACATCATGAGCGGACGCGGCAATCCCGACGGCATTCACTGGAATTTCGAAGCCCACCAAGCGGTCGCGGAGCTGATGCTCAAGGCGCTGGCCGAGGCCCTGCAGACGGCCTTTCAGACAGCCTTTCAGACAGCCAACCTGCCGAACTCGAAGCCGGGCCGGTAGCGACATGGCTGTCGTGGTGGTGACCGACGCGTCGTCGCGCCTGCCGGCCGACTTGCTCGAAAAGTGGGCTATACGCGTGGTTCCGCTGCATGTCTTGCTCGACGGTCGCGATCTGCGCGACGGTGTGGACGAAATCCCGGAGGACATCTATCAGCAGGACGCCACGACGGCGGCGGCCACCCCGGCCGAACTGGCCGACACCTACCAGCAGGCGTTGGCCGAAAGCGATGGGGACGGTGTGGTGGCGGTGCACATTTCGTCGGCGTTGTCGGGAACCTGCAGCGCCGCCGAACGGACCGCGGCCGACCTCGACCCGAACGTGCGGGTGGTCGACTCGAAGTCGGCCGCGATGGGCATCGGCTTTGTCGCACTGGCAGCCGCTCGGGCGGCGGCCGCGGGCGCCGACCTGGACGCCGTCGCGCAGGCGGCGAGTTCGGCGGTATCGCGCGGCCATGCGTTCGTGGTGGTGCACCGGCTCGACAACCTGCGCCGCAGCGGGCGGCTCGGGGGGGCCAGGGCGTGGCTGGGCACCGCGCTTGCGCTCAAGCCGCTATTGCGCATGGATGACGGGAAACTCGTTCTGGCCCAACGGGTTCGCACCGTGACCCACGCGACGGCAGCGATGATCGACCGGGTGTGCGAGGTCGTCGGTGAACGCGCGGCCGCCCTGGCCGTGCACCACGTCGCCAACCCGGACGGGGCCGCAGAGGTGGCGGGTGCGCTGGCGAGGCGGCTGCCCGCCTGCGGGCCGGCGATCATCACCCCGCTGGGTCCGGTGCTCGGGCTGCATGTCGGAGCCGGAGCCGTCGGCGTCTGCCTGCAACTGCCCGAGTCTTGACCGTCGCAAGCGTTGCAGGTTGGTACTCGATTTTCGTCGTGCCGGGACTCGTAGCAGTCTCAGGCCCGCACCGCCCGGCGGGCGTTGTCACCGCGGGGGTGGACGACTTGCGGCCACCAGAACCAACGGCCCAGCAGGGTGGCGATCGAAGGCATCAACAGCGTGCGCACGATCAGCGTATCGAGCAACAGACCGATGCACACGGTCGACCCGAACTGGCCCAGCACCCGCAGCTCACTGCCGAGCATGGACGCCATCGTGAACGCAAACACGAGACCCGCAGCCGTTACCACCCCGCCGGTGCCTGCCATCGACCGGATGATTCCCGTCTTGAGTCCGGCATGGATCTCCTCCCTGAACCGTGAGACGAGCAGGAGGTTGTAGTCCGATCCGACGGCCAACAGGATGATCACCGACAGCGCCATCACGATCCAGTGGATCTTGATGCCGAACAGGTCCTGCCAAATCAGCACGGACAGTCCGAACGACGCGGCGATCGAGCTGGCCGCGGTGCCGACGATGACCAGTGCGGCGACCACGCTCCTCGTGAGCAGCAGCATGATCATGAAGATCAGCGTGAGCGCCGATACCACCGCGATCATCAGGTCGTATTTGGCGCCGTCGTGCATGTCCTTGAAGGTTGCGGCGGTGCCGCCCAGATAAACCTTGGCATCCGAAAGCGACGACTGTTTGAGCCCTTCCTGAGCTGCGGTTCGTTCGGCTGCGACACGCGAGATCCCTTCCGGTGTCATGGGATCGGCCTGGTGAGTGATGAAAAAGCGCGCCGACTTACCGTCCGGTGACAGGAACATCCGCAGCCCCGTCTGGAAGTCCGGGTTGTCGAATGCTTCCGGAGGCAGGTAGAAGAAGTCGTCATTCTTGGAGGCGTCGAAGCTTTGACCCATGACGACCGCCGTGTTGCTCATGGCCTCCATCTGGTCGATCATCGCCTTAAAGGTCTGGTACAGCGTCAGTGTGATGCCCTTCGTGGTCTTCAGCGTCGCAATCATCGTCGGGATCAACACCAGCATCTCGTGCGTGGCCGAGGCGGTGCGCTGGATGTCGGCGGTGAGCTCGTGAAATTTGCCGGCAAGCTCGTCGATCCCGTCCAACGAGTCGAACAGCGACCGCAACGACCAGCACATCGGGATGTCGTAGCAATGCCTTTCCCAGTAGAAGTAACTACGTATCGGGCGCCAGAAGTCATCGAAATCCGCTAGATGGTTCCGTAATTCATCAGTGATTCTCGAAGTTTCCGCGGTGGTCCTGGCACTGTCGTCAGCAGCATTCGAAAGATCTTGCGTCACCGCGTACAAGCGCTGTGTGTAGTCGATTTGGACCTGCAGCTCATCGGCCATCTTGAGGATGTCGGCTATCCGGTCCTTCAAAAAGGTCATGTTCTGCATGGTGGTCTGACTCTGCATGCTGTTCTGGAAAGGTATGGAGCTGTGCTGAATGGGAATGCCCAGCGGCCGGGTGATGTCCTGGATCATGGCGATACCGACGGTCCGGATGACATTCTTGGCCACCCTGTCCAAGACGAGCATGTCGGCGGGATTGCGCATGTCGTGGTCGGACTCGATCATCAACATGTCGGGATTCATCCGCGCCTGGGAGAAATGCCGGTCCGCGGCCTGGTATCCGAGATTGGAGGGGGCGCTGGTCGGCAGGTAGTACCGGTCGTTGTAACTCGTGACATAGCTCGGGAGGGCGACCATACCGACGAGGACGACGGCCGCGCTCACCGCCAAAATCGGTGCGGGCCAACGCACAACAGCGGTGCCGACCCTACGCCATAGCCGGCCTCTGGCCGCCCGCTTCCGTTCGAAGAGCCCGAACATGCTGCCCACGAAGATCACCGCCGGGCCGAGCGTCACGCCCGCCAGCACCACCACCAGCATTCCGATCGCCACGGGCGCGCCCATGGTGTTGAACCACGGCAACCGCGCGAAGCTGAGGCAGTACGTCGCGCCTGCGATGGTGAGGCCCGAGCCCAACACAACCGGAGACACGCTGCGAAATGTGGTGTAATACGCGGTTTCCCGATCCTCACCGGCCGCGCGAGCCTCTTGATAACGGCCCACCAAGAAGATGCCGTAATCCGTTCCGGCCGCAATGGCCAGCATGGTGAGAATGTTCGCGGCGAACGTGGTGAGCCCGAATGCATCGTGGTACGCGAGAACCGCAATGACTCCCCGTGAACACGCCAGCGCGATACCGGTCATGAACAACTGGACGAGCGTGGTCACGATGGAGCGATAGACAAGCAGCAGCATGATGGCGATGGCGCCCAAGGTGAACAGCGTGATCTTGGCCAGGCTCGCGTTGCCGATGATATGCATGTCATCGGACAGCGCCGCCGGCCCGGTGACGTACGCTTTCACCCCCGGTGGCGGCTGATTTCGCTCGATCACTTTGCGCACGGCTTCGACCGAATCGTTCGCCAGTGTCGTGCCTTGATTGCCGGCGAGGTTCAACATCACGTAGGCGCCCTTGGCGTCCGCGCTCTGGGCACCCGCCGCCGTCAGCCGGTCCCCCCAGAAGTCCTGGATGTGCTGAATGTGCGTGGGATCCTGCCGCAGCTGCCGAATCAGGTTGTCGTAGAAGCGGTGCGCGTCGTCGCCGAGAGGTTGCTGGCCCTCCAGCACGATCATGACGGTGCTGTTGGAATCGAATTCCTTGAAGTTGTGGCCCAGGCGCATCATCGCCTTCATGGACGGCGCATCCAGGGGCGTCATCGGCGCCGAATGTGCTTCACCGACGACTTCGAGCCGGGGAACGATGACGTTCACCAGCACCGTGACGAAGACCCAGACCACAATGATCGGCACCGCAAACCACCGGATGACGTGCGGGATGAGCGGCCAGTGGCCGCGTTCGGGCCTCGCGGATCTCCGGATCCTGATGGGCCCGGTGGCCTCGGCGTCCTCGGCGCCCTCGATGCCCCGGTGGGTGTTCACATCGCTCATGCGGACTTCACCAGGCAGTAGGTCTGCGCGTTGTGGCCGTCGGCGTTCTGCTGCTCGCGGACAACGCCGTCCACGGTGATCTTGCAGCTGATCTGGTTGCCGTCGGTTTGAGCCATGATGTTGGCGCTGACCGCGGGCAGCGTCGTCGAGATCGTGAAGGACCACGGCAGCGGCGCGTCATTGACCTGGTGAGTGTTGGCGTTCTCGTCCCAGTAGTTGATGTCCGCGGTGGTTCCGGGCGCGCCGGACACTTCGTATGTGACGACCTTCGGGTTGAACTGGACGATCTCGATCCCGGCGCCGGCATTGGCGTTGAGATCCTGGGAGCCGAAGATCTTGTGCAGGCGGGAGACGACCAATCCGGAGACCGCCAGTACGACCACCAGCAACAGGGGAATCCACGCCCGCTTGGCGGCGCGGGCTATGGCGCCCGCTTTCGGTCTAACGCCCACCTGACCGCCTTCCGCTCACCGATCGGTTGCAGCGCCCGCTCCAGCAGAACCTTTGCTCGGCTAAGCATCCTAAACCTTAGTGCACGGAACCGTTCCTCGGGTCGCCTTTGGCGGCGCGCAGGCATCCGCTTATGGCGCCACCCTGCCGGTGATCGGCGGCAAGTCGGCAAGCGTCACGATTCCGGGCCTGGCGGCCACCACCGCCGGCACCGCGTTGGTCACCGGCATCGCGGTGTAGATCATGCCGAGCCCCATGAACCCGGGCTCTGTCCAATCCTTCGGCGGCAGGCAGTGCAGCACGGTGCGCATGTTGGGCAATCCGAACACCTGGATGACGTGGCCGTGCTCGAGCGGTTTGGGTGGGACCACATGGCTGCCCATGGTCCAATTGAATCCGACGCTGACGACGTTGCGGTCGCCTTCCCAGCCGCGGTGGTAGCCGTAGACGCTGCCGACCGTTCCGGCGGGAATTTTCATGAAGCCCAGATCGGAGTCGGCGGTGGCCGCGGTGAAGGTGACGTCGAAGGTCATCTTGTCCAGCTTCGCCCCGATCGCATCGGCCATCATCGCGGCCGACTCGGCGAAGACCTCGCTCTCGGCCCGCACGCTCTCGGCCAGTCCCGGTGTGTCGGGATCTTGTGAGAACCCCATCGCCGTTTGGGTTTCGGCCGACTCGTACGTCGAGCAGTCCACCGACTCGGTGATTCGGATCTCGTCGACGCGCTCGCAGGCGGCGCTGAGCACCATGCCGACCATGTTCGTCATCCCGGGATGAGCGCCGCTGCCGAAGATGGTCGAGTTACCCCGTTCGCAGGCGTCCACGATGCGTTCGCGGTCCTCGGGCGTCTGCTTGCCGCCGGTGATCCAGGCCGCGCTGGAGCACACGTTGACGCCGGATTCCAGCAGTCGCACGAGCTCATCGACGTTGGGCCACAACGGGTTATAGCAACACGCGTCGGCGTTCAGAGCGAGCAGCGCGTCGATGTCATCGGTCGCGCGTATGCCCGTCGGCTCGGGCCAGCCGGCCAGTTCGGCGGCGTCGACGCCGACCTTCGCCGGACCGTGGGCGTACACCCCGACCAACTCCATGTCCGGCCGGCCGATGATGGCGTGCAGCGAGCGCCGCCCGATGTTTCCGGTCGTCCACTGGATGACGCGCAGCGGACGGTCTGTGCCGGTGGTGCTCATCGGGCCTCCTTTGCGCCGGGGCGACGGCAGTCAGATTGCCGCACGAACACGGCGCCGCGAAGAATCTGCGAAGGATCGGCACCGCCGCCCAAGATCGCCTGAGTGGCCGGAATTGTCTCTTCGACTTCGAGGCATCCGCAAGCTAGAGCCTTGCCAAGTCGTGGTCACAGATGTGGTCGATCAACACCTGCAGGTGGTCCTGTGAGGATCCCAGGGTGTGCTCGATCGCGGTGAGCCGGGCGGCGTAGTGGCCGACCGGATACTCGGCGGTCATGCCGATGCCGCCATGCAGCTGGATCGCTTCCTGCGCGATGTGCCGGCCGGACCGGCCGACCTGCAGCTTCGCCCGGGACGCGATCACCGGGTCCAGGTTGCCGTCGGCGATCGACATGGCGGCGTAGAAGTTCATGCTGCGGGCCAATTCCAGCGACACGTACATGTCGGCGGCCCGCTGGGTGAGCGCCTGGAATTTGTTGAGCGTCACGCCGAATTGCTTGCGGGTCTTGAGGTAATCGGTGGTCAGCCGCAGCGCTTCCTCCATTGCGCCGACGGCTTCAGCACACAACGCCGATTGGATGCGGACCAGCGCGTCGCGGATCGCGGGGGAGGCGTCGCCGACATCGGAGGCATCGCCGAGGGGCTCCGCCGGCGTGGAGTTCAGTTCGATCTGAGCGCCCCGCTGACCGTCGAACGTCGGATACCAGCGCCGTTCCACGGCCGCGCCGTCCACCAGGAACAAGCCGGTGCCGCCGTCGGGCAATGCGGCGCTGACGACTAGCGTGTCGGCGCAGTCACCGGCCCGCACGGGGTTCTTCGTACCCGTCAGCGTCCACGAATTGCCTTGTCGGGCAGCCGAAGTGGCGACAACAGCGGTCGGTTTCCGATGGCCCGTTTCCAGATGGGCGAACGCGAGCAGCTTTTGGCCCGCTGCAACCTCGTCCAGCAGTGCGGTTTGCGCGTCGCTTCCCCGTTCGGCGATCAGAGCGCCGGGGGCCAGGGCGGCATGCACGACCGGTTCGGGCGCCAATCGCCGCCCGATCTCGGTGAGCACCACCATGATCTCTATCTGACCGGCCTCTTCGGGCTCGAACCCGAGGCTCAGAATCCCGGTGTCGGCCAGCTGGCCCCAGACTTCGCGGCTCCAACCGAGATCCGTCTCGATGATTTTGTTGCGGCTCTCCGGGTCATAGGTGCGCGACAATAGATCGCGGGTGGTGTCGCGGAGCAGGGCCTGCTCGTCGCTGAGCTGAAAGTCCATGGCTGCCTCACAATCCCAGGATCGTCGACGCGATGATGTTGCGCTGCACTTCGTTGCTGCCGCCGTAGATCGATGTCTTGCGGTAGTTCAGGTAGCGCGGGGCGGCCGACTGTGCCCAGGCCGGCGAGGCGATGTCTCCACTGTTTGGGCCGTCGACTGGCAGCGCGTCGGGTCCGGCCACCTCGACCAGCAGCTCGGTGGCGATCTGTTGTAATTGGCTGCCGCGCATCTTGAGCACTGATGAGGCCGGGTTGGGCTTGCCGTCCGCGGAGTCCGTGGTCACTCGAGATTGGGTGAGTTCCAGCGCCAGGACTTCGTTTTCGGCCTCGGCCAGGCGTGCGGCGAAGAGCGGGTCAGCCAGCAAGCCGGTTTCTCTGGCGTGCTTTTTCACCTCGGCGAGGCGGACCTTGGTGCGGCCCACGCCGGCGATGCCGGTGCGCTCGTTGCCCAGCAGGAACTTTGCGTAGGTCCAGCCCTGATTCTCTTGTCCCACAAGCTGATCGGCCGGCACCCGAACGTCTTCGAAGAACACCTCGTTGACTTCCCGGCCGCCGTCTATCAACTTGATCGGTCGCAGCGTGATGCCCGGCGTTGCCATGTCGATGAGCAAAAACGAAATGCCGGCCTGGCGCTTGGGCGCCTGCGGATCGGTTCGCACCAGGCAAAAAATCCAGTCCGCGTACTGGCCCAGGGTCGTCCACGTCTTCTGCCCGTTGACGACGTAGGTGTCACCGTCCCGCGCGGCGGTGGTGCGCAACGACGCGAGGTCGGAGCCCGCTTCCGGTTCGGAGAAGCCCTGGCACCACCAGATGTCGATGCTCGCGGTCGGTGGCAGGAAGCGCTGCTTGATCTCCTGGGACCCGAACTCGGCGATCACCGGGCCGACCATCTTCACGTTGAAGTTCAGCGGCTCGGGGACGCACGCCAGTTGCATTTCGTCGACCCAAATCTGGTGCTGGGTGGGCGTCCAATTCTTGCCGCCCCATTCGACCGGCCAGTTGGGCACCGCAAGCCCGTGATCGTTCAGGATCTTGTGACTGGTGACAATGAGTTCCTTTGTCACCGGCGCACCCTGGCGTACCGACTCGCGCAGTTCCTCGGGGATTTGGGTGGTGTAAAAGGTACGAAGCTCGTCGCGAAAGGCGGCTTCCTCGGGTGTGAGCGCCAGTTGCACGGCGACCTCCTGTCGTCAGCGGGGAAGAGCCTGGGCGACCCGCTCCGGACAATCCCCGATGTTTCGACGGTCGTTGGGATTTTCCGCTGCCGGTCGTTCGCTCCGACTTCCATATTGACTCATCGCACACGGCGGTTGTGCACAGCCTCGGATTAGTCCACAGGTGGGCGTCGCGATGGGCGGCGCACGGCCGCTATGGCGGTCGACCGACCTACGGTCGGCTCATGCGAACAGAACTTGCGGCAGAGCGGCTACACCGGCGACTCGGCGCCGATCCCGAAACCGATCCCCACGCCGATGGCGATGGCACAGAAGTGGCCGCCGAGCAGGAAAGCGATGACCAGAGCTCGCTGCTGCCACGCTGGGTTCCCGAGGCATCCCAGAGCCGCGGCTGGGTGGCCCGGGTGCGGGCCGACCCGGGCCGCGCCGGTGCCATAGCGTTGGCGATCGTCGCCGCCCTCGCTGTGCTGGTCACCGTGTTCACCCTGATGCGTGACCGGCCCGCGCCGGTGATGTCGGCGAAGCTGCCGCCGGTCGAGAAGGCGTCCACCGCAACTCCGAGGTCGTCGGCGAGTCCCGGCCCCGCCCAGCCCGCCGGTCCCGACCGGCCGGTCGTGGTCAGCGTCGTCGGTCTGGTGCATACCCCCGGACTCGTGACCCTTGCGCCCGGCGCGCGCATCGCCGACGCGCTACAAGCCGCCGGCGGCACGGTGGACGGCGCGGACACCGTCGGCTTGAACATGGCCCGCCCGGTCGCAGACGGTGAGCAGATCGTGGTGGGACTGGCTGCCGGCCCCGGACAGTCGAAGGCGCTGGGCAGCTCCGTGACTTCGGGTTCCGCGCCGGTGTCCGGGGGACCCGGACCGCGAGTATCCGGAACGGCGAAGCCCAGAGCGGGAGAGGTGCTCGACCTCAACACCGCCACCGCCGAGCAACTCGACGCGCTGCCCGGCGTCGGGCCGGTGACCGCCGCCGCGATCGTGGCGTGGCGCCAGGCCAACGGGAAATTCACCAGCGTCGACCAACTCGCCGACGTTGACGGCATCGGTCCGGCGCGACTCGACAAGCTCCGCACGCTGGTCCGTGTCTGACCACGGTGCGCCTGCCCGGCCCCGGCGAGTCGGCCGTCGAGCGCGTCGATGTGCGCTTGGTACCTGCCGCGCTCACCGGCTGGATGGTGACCGCGGCCGGGATCTGGTGGCCGGTCGGTCGGGCCGTGGCGTCCTGCGGCGTGGTGCTCGCGGCCGCCGCGGGCGCGATTGCATGTTATGCGGTGCGCCGGCCCCGCCGATTTCGCTGGTTGAGTTCTGTCGCCGCGGGCCTGATGTCCATCGGAATTGTGGGTGCGGGGTTCGGGCTGGCGATCGCCCTGCGCGTCGATGCGGTAGGTCGCCACCCGATTTCCGCAGCGTTCGGAACCGTCGCGCAGGTGACGGTCACTCCCACCGAAAGCGCCCTGATACTGCGCTCCGGTGGTCGGCTGATGTTCCGTGCCACCCTGCAGCGACTGGGCGTCGACGCAACGTCTGGCCGGGTAGTGGTATTTGCACGCACAGCGGATTTCGGCTCGGAGACCGGCGGGGTGATGGTCGGCCGGCCGATGCGGTTCACCGCCCGCATCAACCGCCCGTCCCGTCGTGACCTGACGGTCGCTGTTCTCACCGCGTCGGGCCGGCCCACCGTTGGCACGGCCGGTGCGGTGCAGCGAGCCGCACACCTCGTGCGTCGTTCGTTCGTGGACGCCATCCGCGACACCTTGCCGGGCGACGAGGCCGCCATGCTGCCCGCGATGGTCCTCGGCGATACGTCCGCCGTCAGCGCCGCCACCAGCCGCGACTTTCGCGCGGCCGGTATGACGCACCTGACGGCGGTATCGGGCGCCAACGTGACGATCGTGTGCGCTGCGGTCCTGTTCACGGCGCGGTTGATCGGTCCGCGCTCCGCCGTCGTGCTCGCCGCGCTGGCGTTGGTGGCTTTCGTCATCGTCGTGCAACCGACTGCGAGCGTCCTGCGGGCCGCCGTTATGGGCGCTATCGCGTTGGCTGGGATGCTGTCTTCGCGCCGCCGGCAAGCGATTCCGGCTCTGTCGGCCACGGTGCTGATCGTGCTGGCACTAGCTCCACAACTGGCAGTCGACGCCGGTTTCGCGCTCTCGGTGGTGGCGACGGCCGCGCTTGTCCTCATCGCGCCCGTATGGTCCCGGCGGTTGGTCGCCATCGGCTGGCCCAAGCCGCTGGCGGATGCCCTCGCGGTCGCATGGGCTGCGCACGTGGTGACCGCCCCACTGGTGGCCGGCATCTCGGGTCGGGTCAGCCTCGTGGCTGCGGGCGCCAACCTTGCGGTGGCACCGGTGGTAGCGCCGATCACCGTGCTGGGCACCGCGGCGGCGGTGTTATCCGTCGTGTGGCCGACCGGCGCTCAGTTGTTGATCCGGTTCACCGGGCCCGAACTTTGGTGGGTCCTGGCCGTGGCGAAATGGGCGGCCGGCGTACCCGCGGCGACCGTTCCGGTTCCCGGCGGCGCGGCCGGCGTGCTGGTCGTGGTCGCCGCCACGCTGCCGGTGCTCCTGTCCGCCGCGCTGCTGTGGCGGCGGCCCTGGTTTCGGACGTCGCTTGGGCTGGCGGCGGCGACGGTGGTGGTGTGCGCGGCGGCCTGGGCACTGTCGGAACTCGCCGGCCCGTCGTCAGAGCCACGTGACACCATCGGGGGGTGAGCGAGTCGGCGCAACTGCACTTGGTCCTGGGCGACGAGGAACTGTTGGTCGAGCGGGCGGTCGCCGAGGTAATGCGGTCGACGCGTCGGAGTGCGGGAAGCGACCTGGGACCCGATGCGGTGCCGATCAGCCGGGCGCGGGCCGGCGACGTCGGCACCTACGAGCTCGCCGAACTGTTGAGCCCGTCGCTGTTTGCCGACGAACGCATTGTGGTCCTCGAGGCTGCCGCCGAAGCGGGTAAGGACGCCGCCGCGCTGATCGCCGGCGCCGCCGCCGACCTTCCGCCGGGCACGATGCTCGTGGTGGTGCACTCGGGTGGTGGGCGAGCCAAGGCACTGGCCAACGAGCTGCAGTCGCTTGGCGCCGTGGTGCATCCCTGCGCCCGGATCACCAAACTGAGCGAACGCGTCGACTTCGTCCGCAAGGAGTTTCGCGCGTTGCGCGTGCAGGTCGACGAGGCGACGGTGACAGCGCTGCTGGACGCGGTCGGTTCTGACGTGCGCGAGCTCGCCGCGGCCTGTTCGCAATTGGTCGCCGACACCGGCGGCGCCGTCGATGTGGCGGCGGTGCGGCGGTATCACAGCGGCAAGGCCGAAGTGAAGGGCTTCGACATTGCCGACAAGGCCGTGGTTGGCGACGTCGCAGGAGCCACCGAGGCGCTGAGGTGGGCAATGCTTCGCGGGGAGCCACTGGTGGTATTGGCCGACGCGCTGGCCGAAGCGATCCACGCCATCGGAAGGGTCGGGCCACTCGCCGGCGACCCGTACCGTCTGGCGGCCGAACTCGGCATGCCGCCGTGGCGGGTGCAAAAAGCGCAGAAGCAGGCGCGGCGTTGGTCGCGCGACGCGGTGGCGACCGCGATGCATGTGGTGGCGGAACTCAACGCCAACGTCAAGGGCGCCGTCGCAGACGCGGACTATGCGCTGGAATCCGCGGTCAGGCGGGTTGCCGAGCTGGCGGTTGGGGGTGGCCGGCGCCGCTGAAGTGCTGGCTAGAGCGGCCCTCAATGGAGCTGGCCGCTGAGCGACCCTCAAGGGAGTTGGCCGCTGAGCGGCCCCCCAATGGAGCTGGGGTGGGCGCCGCCGCGTGCCTCAGAGCTTGTTGAGGGCCCGCGCCAGCGCCGACTTCTTATTGGCCGCCTGGTTCTTGTGGATCACACCCTTGCTGGCCGCCTTGTCCAGCTTGCGGTTGGTCGACACCAGCAACTCCGCGGCCTTCTCCTTGTCGCCCGCGTGGGCGGCCTCGCGGAACGCGCGGACAGAAGTACGAAGCGAGGACTTCACCGACTTGTTGCGCAGTCGCGCGCGCTCGTTGGTGCGGTTGCGCTTCTGCTGCGACTTGATGTTGGCCACGCTCTGGTTCCTTCTTCGGATCTGTGTTTGCTGCGCCTGTTTTGGGGGGCGTCCCCGCACCCAATGGCGACTGCCCAGGTTAGCAGTCCGTAACGTTTTCTCCCAAAATTCGACCTGTGGCCGGCCGCAAGCTCGATGTAAGGCACCATCTCTTAAGTGAGTCTTGCGAGCCAGCTTGAGGAAACCAGGCGGCGGTCGCGCGGCGGCGCTGAGCGCCGGGACGCGCGTTCCGAGCGGATCTTTGGCGGATACAACACGTCGGACTCCTATTCGGGCATTTATTCGAAGGCGTTCGACGAAATGTTCGATGCCAAGGGCAACGTGCGCGGCCCCTACAAGGGCATATACGCCGAGCTAGCGCCCTCGGACGCCTCCGAGCTGATGGCCCGCGCCGAGGCGCTGAGCCGGGCCTTCATCGACCAGGGCATCACCTTTTCGCTGTCGGGTCAGGAGCGGCCGTTCCCACTCGATCTGGTGCCGCGGGTGATCTCGGCCGCGGAGTGGAATCGGTTGGAGCGCGGCATCACGCAGCGGGTCAAGGCGCTCGAGATGTATCTCGACGACATCTACGGCGAGCAGGAGATCCTGAACGACGACGTCATCCCACGCCGGCTAGTTACCTCCTGCGAGCATTTTCACCGCCAGGCGGTCGGCATCGTCCCGCCGAACGGCGTGCGAATCCACGTCGCGGGCATCGACCTGATCCGCGATGAGCGGGGCAATTTCCGAGTGCTCGAGGACAACCTGCGTTCGCCCTCCGGCGTGTCGTATGTCATGGAAAACCGGCGCACGATGGCGCGGGTTTTCCCGAACCTGTTCGCCACGCATCGGGTGCGCGCGGTCGACGACTACTCGTCGCACCTCTTGCGGGCGCTACGAAACTCAGCGGCCACCAACGAGGCCGATCCCACCGTGGTGGTCCTGACCCCGGGCGTGGCGAACTCGGCCTACTTCGAGCACTCGCTGCTTGCCCGTCAGATGGGCGTCGAGCTCGTCGAAGGCCGCGACCTGTTCTGCCGCGACAATCAGGTATACATGCGCACCACCGAAGGAGAGCGCCAGGTCGACGTCATCTACCGGCGCATCGACGACGCCTTCCTGGACCCGCTGCAGTTCCGCGCCGACTCGGTGCTGGGGGTGGCCGGTTTGGTCAACGCTGCCCGGGCCGGCAACGTCGTCATTTCCAGCGCTATCGGCAACGGGGTGGGCGACGACAAGCTGGTCTACACGTACGTGCCGACGATGATCGAGTACTACCTGGGCGAGAAGCCCGTGCTGGCCAACGTGGAGACCTACCGGTGCTGGCTGGAGGACGAACGCGCGGAGGTGCTCGACCGCATCGACGAATTGGTCCTCAAGCCGGTCGAGGGCTCGGGCGGCTATGGCATCGTGTTCGGACCCGAGGCGTCCGAGAAGGAGCTGGGCGCCGTCGCCAAGAAGATCCGCGACGACCCCCGGAGCTGGATCGCGCAGCCGATGATGGAGCTGTCGACCGTGCCGACGCAGATCGGAAGCGCGCTGGCGCCCCGCTACGTCGATCTGCGGCCCTTCGCGGTCAACGATGGCAACGACGTGTGGGTGTTGCCCGGCGGCTTGACCCGGGTGGCCCTGGTCGAGGGCTCGCGGGTGGTGAACTCCAGCCAGGGCGGTGGCTCGAAGGACACCTGGGTTCTGGCGCCGCGCGCGGCCGCTCGCGACCGTGAGCTCGGCGCCGCCGAAGTCGTGCGTTCGCTGCCCAAGTCCATACCGGACCCGGTGCTTGACGCCGCGCCGCGGCCGAACCAGCACCAGTCGCAGCGCACCCAACCGCAGGAGGAGCAGACTCAGCAGCAGCAACAGCAGAAGGCCCACCAAGAGGTGGTCGGCTGATGCTGGCCCGCAACGCCGAGGCGCTTTATTGGATCGGTCGCTATGTCGAGCGCGCCGATGACACCGCCCGGATTCTGGACGTTGCATTGCACCAATTGCTGGAGGATTCCAGCGTCGACCCCGACCAGGCATCTCGCCTGCTGCTGCGGGTGCTCGGCATCGACCCCCCGGAGCATGACTTGGATGTCTGGTCGTTGACGGACTTGGTCGCCTTCAGCACCAACGTCTCCGGGGGCTGTTCGATCGTCGACGCCATTACGGCCGCGCGCGAGAACGCGAAGTCGGCCCGGGAAGTGACATCGAGCGAAATCTGGGAGTGTCTGAACACCACCTACCACGCCCTGGCCGAACGCGAGCGTGCCGCGAAACGCCTTGGTCCGCATGAGTTTCTGTCATTCATCGAAGGCCGGGCGGCCATGTTCGCGGGCCTGGCCGACTCGACGCTTTCGCGCGATGACGGATACCGGTTCATGGTGCTGGGCCGCGCGATCGAACGCGTCGACATGACCGTGCGGCTACTGCTTTCGCGGGTCGGGGACAGCGCGTCGTCACCGGCGTGGGTCACGCTGTTGCGCTCCGCCGGTGCACACGACACCTATCTGCGCACATACCGCGGCGTCCTGGACGCCGGCCGGGTGGTGGAGTTCATGCTGCTCGACCGACTGTTTCCGCGTTCGGTGTTCTACTCGCTGCGGATGGCCGAACACAACCTCGACGAGCTGCTGCACAATCCGCAGAGCCGGATCGGGTCCACCGCCGAGGCGCAACGGTTACTCGGTCGCGCACGCAGCGAACTCGAGTTCGTGCAACCCGGTGTGCTGCTCGAGTCGTTGGACAGCCGGCTGGCGGGCCTGCAGCGAACGTGCCGTGACGTCGGAGAAGCGTTGTCGCTGCAGTACTTTCACGTCACCCCCTGGGTGGCGTGGTCGGATGCCGGCCAGCGGGTGCGGCGGGTCAGCAGGCAGGGCGAATCCTGATGTGGCGGTTACGGGTGGTGCACACCACGGGATACGCTTACCAGTCGCCCGTGACCGCCTCCTACAACGAAGCCAGGCTCACCCCGCGGTCGGACACGCGGCAGAACGTAATCCTCAACCGGGTCGAAACCATTCCCGCCACCCGGTCCTACCGCTACATCGACTATTGGGGTACCGCCGTGACCGCGTTCGACCTGCACGCGCCGCACACCGATCTCACGGTGACGTCATCCTCCGTCGTGGAGACCGAGCGGCCGGACGCGAGCGAATCCGAGGTGAGTTGGAACGAGCTGCAATCCGAGGCGGTGATCGACCGTTTCGACGAATTGCTTCGCTCCACGGCGCACACCCCCGTGAACAAGCCCGTCGCGTCGGTGGCCAAGAAGCTTCGCAAAGCGTGTGACCCCGCGGAAGCCGTCGTCGCGGCGGCCAAGTGGGTGCGGGGCCAGCTTGAATACCTCCCTGGGACCACAGGAGTGCACTGGTCCGGACTGGACGCGCTGAACGAAGGCAAGGGCGTCTGCCAGGACTTCGTGCACTTATCTCTGATTCTGTTGCGCGCCATGGGAATTCCGGGATTGTACGTTTCCGGCTACCTGCACCCCAGGCGTAACGCCGTCGTCGGGGATACCGTCGACGGTCGCAGCCACGCCTGGATTCAGGCGTGGACGGGGGCTTGGTGGCACTACGACCCGACCAACGACACGGAGATCAACGAGCAATACGTCAGCGTGGGCGCCGGGCGTGACTACACCGACGTTCCGCCGCTGAAAGGCATCTACTCCGGGGAAGGGGCGACCGATCTCGACGTGATCGTGGAGATCACCCGGTTGGCTTGACCGCCAGTTCGTTGCGGACCCTAGGGTTTGACGAATGATCGACTCGTCAGCGTCGGCGGCCCCCGGTCGGTGGGTTTTGACGGGCCTGGGACTGCTTTGCCTCGGACTGCTCTTCGGCGGGATCGCCATCGGCGTCGTCATGGGCGGCGTGCTGCCGTTGCCCTACGGGCGCGCCACCGCGGTCACCGCCTACGTCCACGCCCAGCCGGTGGCGGTGCAGGTCATCGCCACCGCCACGTTCGCGTCATCGGTTCCCTTGGCCGTGTACGCGGCGGCGGTCGCCGCCCGGTTGCGGCGTTTGGGCGTCTCGGCGCCCGGAGCATTGGTCGCGCTCACGGGCGGCACCCTGGCGGCCGGCGCACTGGGCCTCGCCGGATTGCTGGCGTGGACGTTGTCGCGACCCGAGGTCGGCGCTGAGGCGGCCCTCATACGGTTGGTCTACTTCCTGGTATTTCTGGTCGGCGGACCGGGACACATCGTGGCCTTGGGCCTGTTGGTCGCCGGCATGGCGGTACCGGGTCTTGTGCGGGGATTGACGCCGCGGCCGGTGGCCTGGGCCGGCATTGTGACCGCGGGCCTGGCCGAACTGGGGACGCTGGTGCTGGTGTGGCCCGAACTAGGGGTGATCCTGCCGATCGCACGGGTCCTGGCGTTGGTGTGGCTGGTGGTCGCCGGGGCGCTGCTGCCGTTGGGTCGCAAGGAAATTCAGCCAACGACGGTCACGGTCGGGGATTGACCTCGACACGATGCAGGTCGTCGCCGAGTTCGATGCGACCGCCGAATTCGCCGGCCGCCAGCGCCCGCCATTGTTCCTCTTGGCCGGGCACCAGCGCCGGAACGTAGTGCGTCATCACCAGGGTGCCGACTCCCGCGCGGGCCGCGGTTGCCGCCGCTTCCGGCACCGATGAGTGGTAGTCGCAGATGTCCTTGAGTCGCTGCTGGGGGATGTTGGCGACCATGTCCTTGCGGATAACGGTGTGCACCAAGGCATCCGCGCCGCTGGCCAGCTGGTCCAGGCCGGCGCAGGGCACGGTGTCTCCCGCCAGCACCACCGACGTGTTCCCGGATTCGATGCGGAAGCCGATGGTCGGTGCCACCGGCCGGTGATCGGTGGGCGCCACCCGAATGGTCACCCCGTCGCGGTCCCATGCCGGGCCTTCGGTGTATTCGTGGACTTCGACCGCCGGCGGGGCGTTCAGATCGGCATGATGAGCGATCCGGTAGCCGATGTCATGGCCGAACGCCCTCAACGTCGCGTCCACCGTCTCGGCGGTGCCGGGCGGTCCGATGATCGGCAGGGGCGGCGGGTCCGGCGCGAATGTGGAGATCCAGCGCGTGATGAGAAGGTCGCCGAGGTCGCCAATGTGGTCGCTGTGCAGGTGGGTGAGCAGCAGCGCCGAAAGCCCGGCGGCGCCCACTCCCACGGCCGCCGCGCGCTGCAGCACTCCGCGTCCGCAGTCGACCAGGAACACCTGGCCGCCGGCTCGCACCAGGGTCGACGGCCCGGCACGGTTCGGATCCGGGATGGGGCTGCCTGTGCCCAGCAAAGTGATCTCGATCATGGCCATATCCTCCCAAGCCGCATGTGAGAACAGTGGCGTTGACCAATCCGGACCGGGCGGCTCGACCTTTGTCCGGTTCGGCGGCCGGCGATGGCTTTCCCGTCGCGCGAGTTAGCCGTAGCCTGATGTGAAGCTGATCATAACCGGCTGGCTGGAGGCCCTGATGCGGATTGCGGACGTCTTGCGGAACAAGGGCGCGGCGGTGGTGACCATCAATCCCGAGGCAACGGTCAAGGAGTTGGTCGCCGGCCTCGCCGAGCAAAACATCGGCGCCATGGTGGTGGTGGGCGACGACGGGGTCGTCGGCATCGTCTCCGAGCGCGATGTCGTGCGCCAACTGCACACGCATGGCGCCAGCGTGCTGTCCCGGCCGGTCTCGAAGATCATGACCTCGACCGTGGCCACCTGCAAGAAGACGGACACCGTCGACTCCTTGAATGTCCTGATGACCAAGAACCGGGTGCGCCACGTCCCGGTCTTGGACGGCAAGAAACTGATCGGCATCGTCAGCATCGGTGACGTCGTGAAGACCCGGATGGAAGAGCTGGAGGCCGAACACCAGCAGCTGCAGTCCTACATCACCCAGGGGTGACCTGCCCCGCTGATCAGCACTAGCTCCACGCGTACTCGGCGCGCAGCCGTGCGGCCACCACGTCGAAGATCTCGCGGTCCAGGATCGCGCCCTCCCGGCGGATACCCTCCTCGGGGACGTCGAGCACCCGGTCCAACCGAACCCAGCTTTGCCGGCCGTCGTAATCCCAAGCGCCGGAACCGATTCCAACCCAATCGCGGTCGCCGGCGCGGCGCTCCTGGCTGGACACCATCAATCCCAACAGCACGCCGCGATCGCGACCCACAACCAGCACCGGCCGGTCTTTGCCGCGGGTGGGATCGTCCTCGTAGACCACCCACGTCCACACGATCTCCCCGGGATCGGCCCGGCCATCGAGGTTCGGGGCGTACACCAGTTTCCGCGCCCGCTGGGCGGTGGGGAAGCTTGTGCTGGTCACCGGTCGGCCGGCGGTGACCGCCACCTGTGGTTGCGGGGCGGCCGCGGCGATGACGTTGGCGGTGATCTTCACGGCCTGCTGAAGTTCCCGCAGTACCTGCTGCGAGTTCTGCACCTGCCGAACCAGCCGCGGAGCCCGATCGAAAACCAAGTTCTCCGCGAAGCGCTGAAACGTCTTCCACTGAGACTTCCGGGCCGACGCCATATTCGCAGCATAGACGCGAGGGCCCGGTCAGGATTGGGCCCTGACCGCCGTCCGCGGATACGCTGGATACTCGAAAACCGCCGCTTCCAGGAGATTCCCATCAGCAGCTTCGCCGACAAGACCTTCACCGCGCCGGCGCAGATTCGGAATTTCTGCATCATCGCTCACATCGATCACGGCAAGTCGACGCTGGCGGACCGCATGCTTCAGCTCACCGGCGTCGTCGATGAGCGGTCGATGCGCGCCCAGTACCTCGACCGCATGGACATCGAGCGCGAGCGCGGGATCACCATCAAGGCGCAGAACGTGCGGCTGCCGTGGAAAGTCGCCGACGAAGATTACGTCCTGCACCTGATCGACACCCCGGGTCACGTCGACTTCACCTACGAGGTGTCGCGGGCGCTCGAGGCCTGCGAGGGCGCGATACTGCTGGTCGACGCCGCCCAGGGCATCGAGGCGCAGACGCTGGCCAACCTGTACCTGGCGCTGGACCGCGACCTGCACGTCATCCCTGTGCTGAACAAGATCGACCTGCCCGCCGCCGATCCCGACCGCTACGCGGCAGAGATCGCCCACATCATCGGCTGCGAACCCGGCGACGTGCTGCGGGTCTCCGGCAAGACCGGCGAGGGCGTCGCCGATCTGCTCGACCACGTGGTGCGTGAGGTGCCGCCCCCGCGGGGCGACGCCGACGCGCCCACCCGCGCGATGATCTTCGACTCCGTCTACGACATCTACCGCGGCGTGGTGACCTACGTGCGTGTGGTGGACGGCAAGATCACCCCCCGTGAGCGCATCTTGATGATGTCCACCGGCGCCACCCATGAACTGCTCGAGGTCGGCATCGTCTCGCCCGAACCGAAAGCCAGCGAAGGCCTCGGTGTCGGGGAGGTGGGTTATCTCATCACTGGAGTCAAGGACGTCCGCCAGTCCAAGGTCGGCGACACGGTCACCACAGCCCGCAATGGTGCGGCGGAGGCGCTGACGGGTTACCGGGAACCCAAGCCCATGGTGTACTCGGGGCTCTATCCCGTCGACGGCTCCGACTATCCGGACCTGCGCGACGCGCTGGACAAGCTGCGGCTCAACGACGCGGCCCTGACCTACGAGCCGGAGACGTCGGTGGCGCTCGGATTTGGTTTCCGGTGCGGCTTTCTGGGACTGCTGCACATGGAGATCACCCGCGAACGCCTGGAACGCGAGTTCGATTTGGACCTGATCTCGACATCACCGAACGTCGTGTACCGGGTGATCCGAGAGGACGACACCGAGATCCGGGTGACCAATCCGTCGGACTGGCCGGCGGGCAAGGTGCGCACTGTGTATGAGCCCGTGGTGAAGACCACCATCATCGCCCCCAGCGAGTTCATCGGCACCATCATGGAACTGTGCCAGTCACGTCGCGGCGAGATGGGGGGCATGGATTACCTGTCGCCCGAGCGAGTGGAGTTGCGTTACACGATGCCGCTCGGCGAGATCATCTTCGACTTCTTCGATTCGCTGAAGTCGCGCACCCGCGGTTATGCCAGCCTCGACTACGAGGAGGCCGGCGAGCAGGAGGCCCAGCTCGTCAAGGTCGACATCCTGCTGCAGGGTGAGGCGGTCGACGCGTTCAGCGCGATCGTGCACAAGGATTCCGCATTCGCCTACGGCAACAAGATGACCACCAAGCTCAAGGAACTCATCCCGCGCCAGCAGTTCGAGGTGCCGGTGCAAGCCGCGATCGGCTCGAAAATCATTGCGCGCGAGAACATCCGCGCGATTCGCAAAGATGTGCTGTCCAAGTGCTACGGCGGTGACATCACCCGTAAGCGCAAACTTCTGGAAAAGCAGAAGGAAGGCAAGAAGCGGATGAAGACCATTGGGCGTGTCGAAGTGCCCCAGGAAGCGTTCGTCGCCGCGCTGTCCACGGATTCCGCCGCAGACAAATCCAGCTCGTCAGGCAAGAAGTAGCGCCGATGGGTCGCCCCGGGTCTTGGGCGTGTCTGCGGCGTGATCGCCTCCCCATAGGTAAACTCCCGGTGAACCAAAGGGAGATAAAGGGTGAATCAAAAGCATCGGGCGAGTTGCACCGGCGGCGGCCGAAGGGCGCGCTCGCTCGCCGCGCTGGCGCTCGTGTCGCTCATCGCCGGCTGCTCGGCGGTTGTCGAGGGTGCAGCCCGGCCGACGGCAGACTTGATCGCGCGATCGCTGACCGGGTCGACCATCAGGCAGGTGCTCCTTGCCGACGACGCGCTGTCGCGGATTCTCAACCGATCGTTCCGGATCGATCCCCGGTTTCCACCGCGGTTCGGGGGGCCGGAGACGCTGCAGGACGACGGTTGGGACGCACCCGGCGACTGCCTCGGCGTCGCGGCAATGCTGCAGCGAGTCGTCTACCAATCCGGCCAGGTGCGCCACGTCGCGGTGGAAACGTGGCGGCACGCTCCCAACTCCGTGGAGGTGACCAGCGTGCGGGAGGGCGTGGTGAGCTTGACCAGCGCCGCCGAAGCCCGGGCGCTGTTCGCCAAATTCGCCCAGCAATGGCAGCAGTGCGATGGCACGACGATGCCCCTGTCGGGCACCGTGTTCAGGCTGCAGGCGATGGCCAACAACGTTGAAGTCGCGGATTCGCTTGTCGCGGCAACGGTTTCGATGGGGTTCGCATCGCGCACCCTCGATTCGGCCGCCATTCCATCGGGGCGTGCCCTCGGCGTCCGCGGGAACTGCCTGGTCGAGGTCGAGGTCGCCTTCTTCGGCAATCCGCAACATCATCCGCAACCGACGGAACCGGTAGCCGCGGATCCGCGCAGCAGTGCCGTGGACATCGCGCGCGCGATATTGGAAAACGTCGGCGCTCAGAGCTGACGCCCCGCTACACCGGTGCGTTTGCCGGCTGGAACGTCCCCGAGCCGTCGGCCTCCTCCTCGGCACGGATGACATGGACCACGGCATTGATCAACGCCAGGTGGGTGAATGCCTGCGGGAAGTTGCCCAGATGCCGACCCGTGCGGGGCTCGATCTCCTCCGCATAGAGGTGCAGCGGGCTGGCATAGGACAGCAGCCGCTCGCACAGCCGCTTCGCTCGGGTCACCTCGCCGATCTCCACCAGTGCCGACACCAGCCAGAACGAGCAGATGGTGAACGTGCCTTCCTCGCCGGACAGCCCGTCGTCGGTTTGCTCGACCCGGTACCGCAGCACCAGGCCCTCCTCGGTGAGTTCGTTGGCGATCGCCAGCACGGTGTTGCGCACGCGCGGGTCGTCCGGCGGCAGGAAGCGGGTCAACACCACCAGCAGCAGCGAGGCATCCAGCGCGTTGCTGCCGTAGCGCTGGACGAACACGCCACGCGAGTCCACCCCGTGCGCGAGGATGTCGGCCTTGATCTCCTCGGCGATGGCATGCCACTGCTGGGCGTAGCTTTTCTCGCCCTGCTTTTCGGCCAGCTTCGCGCCGCGATCGAGCGCCACCCAGCACATCACCTTCGACGACGTGAAGTGCTGCGGCTCGCCGCGCACCTCCCAGATTCCGCGGTCGGGCTCGCGCCAGTGCTTTATCGCCTCTTCCACCTGCTTCTTCAGCACCGGCCAGAGCGTCTCCGGGATTTGCTCGCGCGATTTGGCGTGCAGGTAGAACGAGTCCAGGATCGAACCCCAGATGTCGTGCTGAACCTGGTCGTAGGCGCCGTTGCCGATCCGTACGGGGCGGGCATGGTCATAGCCGGACAGATGATGCAGTTCGTCTTCCACCAGACTGCGCTCGCCCCCGACGCCGTACATCACCTGCAGCGGGTGGCGCTCGTTGCTGTTGGCGCCGGAGACGTCTGCGATGAAGGCGAAGAAGTCATCGGCCTCGCGGTCGAGGCCAAGGGTGTAGAGGCCCCAGAGGGCGAACGTCGAGTCGCGAACCCAGGCATAGCGATAGTCCCAGTTCCGTTCGCCCTGCGGCGTCTCCGGAAGCGACGTCGTGCTGGCGGCCAGCAGCGCGCCGGTGGGGGAATACGTCAACCCCTTCAACGTGAGCGCGCTGCGCTGCAGGTAGGCCCGCCACGGATGATCGGGGAAATTGCCGATGTTGAT
>NZ_JAFBAT010000066.1 GCF_019247615.1 Mycobacterium sp.
TTCTGCACATGGGTCAACGACCCCCGCGAGCCGGAAGAGCTGCCGCCGGACTGGCGACCCGAGTCCCCGGCCTCGGAAGCTCTGCCCGACGATCCACCCTTCTAGGGCCGCTGATTATTGTCCGAGTCATGGCGGGACCGCTGGAAGGCATCAAGGTCGTCGAGCTCGGAGTTTGGGTGGCCGGACCGGCCGCTGCGGGCATCCTGGCCGACTGGGGTGCCGACGTCATCAAGATCGAGCCGCCCACCGGTGATCCGGGGCGACTGTTCGGTCGAATGCTGGGCTGCGATCTCGGGGTCAATCCGCCGTTCGAAATGGACAACCGGTCCAAGCGCAGCATCGTCCTGGACCTCACCACCGACGCCGGCCGCGACACCGCATTCGAATTACTCTCCGACGCTGACGTTTTCGTGACCAATGTGCGGCCCGGGGCATTGAAGCGTCTCGAGTTCGACTTCGAGTCGGTCTCGGCCCGCAACCCCCGGCTGGTCTACGGCCTGATCACCGGCTACGGCGAGGCCGGGCCCGATGCGGATCGAGCCGCCTACGACGTGGCCGCCTTCTGGTCCCGCGCCGGGGTGGCCCATCTGCTCACTCGGCCCGGCGATACGCCGCCGTTCCAGCGCGGCGGAATGGGCGACCACTCGGCCGGCATGACGCTGGCGGCCGCGGTGTGCGCGGCGTTGCTCGCTCGCGTGCGGACCGGGAAGGGCCAAATGGTGAGCACCTCGCTGTACCGGCAAGGGGCCTACACCGTGAGCTTCGACCTCAACACCTATCTGCTGACCGGCCAGCCGATCGCGGTCGGACAACGCGAATCGATGGGCAACCCGTGCATGAACAACTACACCGCCGGCGACGGGCGACGTTTTTGGATCGTCGGGCTGGAAGCCGATCGCCACTGGCCCGCGCTGTGTCGCGCCGTGGGGCGCCCCGAGTGGTGCGACGATCCCCAGTTCCGCGACGCCCGCGCCCGCGCCGCCCACGCGATGCGCTTGATCGCCGAGTTGGACGAGATATTCGCGACCCGCCCGCTCGCGGAGTGGGCGCAGATCTTCGCGCGCGAGAAAGATTTCTTCTGGTCGCCCGTCAACGCGCTGGAGGATGTCGTGGCGGACGAGCAGTTCCACGCCGCGGGCGGGATCGTCGACGTGCCGGACAACGAATCCAGCGTCGCGATGGTCGCCACGCCGGCGGATTTCCAGGGCACGCCGTGGATGCCGCGTTCTGTCGCACCGCAACTGGGGCAGCACACCGACGAAGTTCTCGCAGAACTCGAGGCGCGACGCCAATCCTGAGCCGTCCGTCGCGGCTTTACAAATTTGTACCCAAGTGTCACGCTGGGCGGTGAGTCGTGTTACGCAGCGCAGGAACGGATCGATGATCATTCCAACATTAGGCGTCAGCCATAACAGCCGGGTTACCCCCGCACGAGCGATCCGATCAGACGATGACTGCCTGCGCTACCGGCTGGACGTTGTCGCCGTTAGCGTCGCCGACATCGTGCGGTCTGCCGGGGGTTGGCTCTGTGACCGGGTGATGGCCGGTTGGGAGGTGACCGCGCTGCTACCGCCCGGAGCCGATACCCGCGCGCTGCGAATCCTCGGGGTGCAGGCCTTCGACGCCGATGCGCGGTTCGCCCTCGCGGGATCGAGGGGCTGGTGCCTGGCGGTCAGCGGCGAGGCGTTCACCGCCGATGCGGGGCTACGGGAGAAGGTGCTCGCGTACCTGGACGACCGGTTGGCCGAGGTCGCCGTATGGGGTGAGGGGTGGCCCATGAGGGTCGACCGGTCGATGATCCGGGCCGAGCATGTGCTGAGCGCGGCCGCGCGGCGATTCAAGCACGCCGCCCTTGACGCGGCCGGACTCACCTGCCCGACGGTCGAGCCCACCGAGACACTGCGGTGCGATGGCCATTCGCCGCTATGTCCGGCGCCAATTCCCCTGCGCCGCCCGTAGTTACGACGCGCTTGGGGGATGAACCCGAGCGTATGCGGTAGATTGCCGTCGCGACCGGCTCAGGAGGAGTGATGGCCTGCTGTGATGTCCCAATAGCCGCCGAGGACTGCGACGGCGCCTTCACCGTCGACGCTTCGCGGGTGACCTTCGGGCGCGGTTGCCTGGCGGAAGTGGGTGACAGAGCCGGCGCTCTCGGATTGCGGCGGGTGGCATTGTTTTCCGACGCAGCCGTGGCCCGATTGCCCATTTTCGCCGAGGCCCACGACTCGCTGGTGGCGGCCGGGATGGACGTCGTCGCCTACACCGACGTACACGTGGAGCCCACCGACGCGTCTTTTCTCGACGCGGTGCGCTTCGCGCAAGAATGCAAGCCGGACGGCTACGTGTCCCTGGGCGGCGGCTCGGTCATCGACACCTGCAAGGCCGCGAACCTGTACACCACCTATCCCGCCGACTTCCTGACCTACGTCAACGCGCCCGTCGGCGAGGGCGAACCCGTACCGGGCACGCTCAAGCCGCACATCGCGTGCCCCACGACGGCGGGCACGGGCAGCGAGGTGACCGGCATCGCGATCTTCGACCTGGTGTCGCTGTCGGCGAAGACGGGCATCGCCTCGCACGCGCTGCGTCCGACCGAGGCGCTCGTCGACCCCGACTGCACCGCGACTCTGCCGCCCGAGGTCGTCGCCTCGGCCGGCCTCGACGTGCTCTCGCACGCGTTGGAGTCCTACACCGCACGGCCTTACATCAGGCGGCCCGCGCCGAAACGGCCCAGCCTGCGCCCGATGAGTCAGGGCGCCAACCCGTGGAGCGACCTGGGCTGCCGCGAGGCATTGCGACTGCTGGGGCAGTTCTTGGAGCGTGCGAACAACGACGCCACCGACGCCGAGGCCCGCGAGCAGATGATGTGGGCGGCAACGCTGGCGGGCATCGCGTTCGGCAACGCGGGCGTGCACGCACCACACGGCATGGCCTACGCGGTAGCCGGACTGGTGCGTGACTTCCGCCCCTCCGGCTACCCGGCCGACGAGCCGCTCGTGCCGCACGGCATGGCCGTCATTCTCAATGCACCGTCGGCGTTCCGCTTTACCGCCGAGGTGAACCCAGAGCGGCACCTGGAGGGCGCCCGACTGCTCGGCGCCGATACGCGAGGCGCCGACGCCGAGGACGCGGGCGAGGTGCTCGCCAACGAACTCATCCGCATCATGCGGGCGGTGCACATGCCGAACGGGCTCAGCGGCGTGGGCTACACCGACGACGACGCGCCCGCCCTCACGGAGGGCGCCTACCCTCAGCAACGCCTTCTGCAGAACGCTCCGCGGGAGATGACGAAACCTGTTCTGGCCGACCTGTTTCGGCGAGCCATGCGCTACTGGTAGTCAACAACCATGACTACGGCTCCAGCGGTCCCGCCCGCGCCCGACGGCCTGACCAGCCGGCACTTCCCCGTGCATTGGCCCGTCCTGACCAGATGGGCCGACAACGACATGTTCGGCCACCTCAACAACGCCGTCTACTACCAACTCTTCGACACCGCGATCAATGCCTGGATCAACACCACCACCGGTCTCGACCCCCTCACCACGCCTTCCCTCGGCATCGTCGCCGAGTCGGGCTGCCGCTACTTCATCGAACTGCATTTCCCCGAGCGCCTCGCGGTCGGCATCGCGGTCACCCGGTTGGGCCGCAGCAGCGTCACCTACCGGTTGGGGGTTTTTCGCTCCGCCGCGGAGTCGGAAGCCGCGAAAGATGCCCAACCGATCACCGCGCTCGGGCACTGGGTGCACGTCTACGTCGATCGGACCAACCGCAAGCCGGTCCCGATTCCGGACGCCATCCGCGCGCTGCTCGAGACGGCCTGCGTGGACCCCTAGCCCCCAAATCGCGCCCCGGGCGGTCAGTTTCGACGCCACCACACCCGGTTATGCTTCGCCAATGCCAGTTCTGAGCAAGACCGTCGAGGTCAGTGCCGACGCCGCCTCGATCATGGGGATCGTCTCCGATTTCGAGGCGTATCCGCAGTGGAACGAGGGGATCAAGGGCCTATGGGTGCTCGCCCGCTACGACGACGGGCGTCCCAGCCAGCTACGCCTGGACACCGAGGTTCAGGGCATGTCAAGCACGTTCATCCAGGCCGTCTACTACCCGGGGGCAAACCAGATCCAGACCGTCCTGCAGCAAGGTGATCTGTTCTCCAAGCAGGAGCAGCTGTTCAGCGTCGTGGAGACGGGCGCGTCGAGCTTGCTGACGGTGGACATGGATGTCGAGACCACCATGCCGATCCCCGCGCCCATGGTGAAGTCGCTGCTCAACAACGTGCTCGACCAGCTCGCGGAAAACCTGAAGCAGCGCGCCGAGCAGCTATCCGCCAACTAGCGGCCCCTCAGCCCGTCGAGTAACAGCGTCGGGCCAGTCGAACACTCCGGTGCGCTCGAGCATCTCGGTCAACCGACTGGCCGCGTCGGTGAATTGCCAGACCGTGTACTCGATTACGGCGGCGGCGTCGCGCCGGCGCAGTGCGGCGATCAACTGCCGGTGGCTGTTGACCGCGTCGGCGCCCCATTGTGGATCGGCCGCGTACACCCGCACGGGCATGTATCGCGCGGCGTTCAACAGGAACCAGGCCAACTTGATCCTGCCGCTGGCGTGGTAGAACACGCGATGAAACGCGAACTCGATGACGGCGATCGCCTCCGCGTCGCCGGACCCGATGGATTCCGCCAGCGAGTCGTTGATGCGGTCGAGTTCGCCGATCTCCGCATCGGTGATGTGGCCGGTGGCCGCGGCGGCCAGTTCCTTGGCGATGGTTGCCTGCAGCCAGAAGATGTCCTGGATGTCCTGGCGGCTCAGCGGCAGCACGACGTGACCGCGGTGCGGCTCGAGCTGCACCATGCCCTCACCGCGAAGTTTCAGCAGGGCCTCACGCACTGGCGTGACGCTCACCCCGAGTTCCGCCGCGGTCTCGTCGAGTCGGATGAACGTCCCCGGCCGCAAGGTCCCGGACATGATCGCCGCACGCAAGTGCCCCGCGACTTCGTCGGACAGCTGTGCCCGGCGCAGGCGCGGCCGAGTCCTCGGCCTGGAAAATATCGGTGCGTTCACGGGAGCTGCCAGGGCCTTTCAGGGCTTGGCGGGGCTTGGCCGGGGTCTTGTCAGGCAGACGTCAAAGCCATAGTGTGACCCACACAACACCATGTTTTATCAAATATCAACCTGACGCAAGCGGTGCGAGAGGTGAGGGGGAGGCATAAGTTGACCGCGCAACTGGCCGGCCACCCGACCCGGGCCGCACTGCTTCACGAGCAGCCGTACCTGGCGCGGCGGCAGAACTGGGTCAACCAACTCGAGCGGCATGCATTGATGCAGCCGGACGGCACGGCCCTGCGGTTCCTCGGCCACACCGTCACCTGGGGCAGCTTGTATCGCCGCGTCGTCGCGCTGGGTGACGCGTTGGGCCGCCGGGGAGTCGGCTTCGGGGACCGCGTCATGGTCCTGATGCTCAACCGCACGGAATTCGTCGAGTCGGTGTTGGCCATCAACTACCTCGGGGCCATCGCGGTTCCGCTGAACTTCCGGCTGACGTCGGCCGAAATCGCCTTCCTGGTGCGGGACTGCGAGGCCCGCGTACTGATCACCGAATCGGTCCTCGCCCCCGTAGCCACCGGTGTCAAGCACATTCAGGACACGCAGGCCCTGCTTGACACGGTCGTCGTCGCCGGCGACTCGACCGACGCCGGCATCCTCGGTTACGAAGAGCTGATTAACGAGGTCGGTGCCTCACAGGGGCCCGTCGACATCCCAAACGACTCGCCGGCGCTCATCATGTACACCTCCGGCACCACCGGCCGGCCGAAGGGGGCGGTGCTCACCCACACCAATCTGGCCGGGCAGACGATGACCGGGCTCTACACCTTGGGCGTCAATATAAATAGCGACGTCGGCTTCGTCGGCGTCCCGCTTTTCCACATCGCCGGGATTGGCAACCTGCTGACCGGCATGCTGCTCGGGCTTCCCACCGTGATATATCCCGCGGGCGCATTCAACCCCGGGGAGCTGCTCGACGTGTTGGCGACGGAGAAGGTCACCGGCCTCTTCCTGGTTCCGGCGCAGTGGCAGGCCGTGTGCGCCGAGCAACAAGCCCGGCCCCGCGACCTGAAGCTGCGGGTGATGTCGTGGGGCGCCGCGCCCGCACCGGATGCGTTGCTGCGGGAGATGTCGGCAACGTTCCCGGGGACTCAGATCCTGGCCGCGTTCGGCCAGACCGAGATGTCGCCGGTGACGTGCATGCTGCTCGGCGAGGATGCGATCCGTAAGCGCGGATCGGTCGGCAAGGTGATCCCCACGGTCGCCGCCCGCGTGGTCGACGAGGACATGAACGACGTGCCCGTCGGCGAGGTCGGGGAAATCGTCTACCGCGCACCGACATTGATGAGCGGTTACTGGAACAACCCCGAGGCCACGGCGGAGGCGTTCGCGGGGGGTTGGTTCCATTCCGGCGACCTCGTCCGAATGGACGCGGATGGCTACGTGTGGGTGGTGGACCGCAAGAAGGACATGATCATCTCCGGCGGTGAGAACATCTACTGCGCCGAGGTGGAGAACGTTCTCGCCAGCCACCCCCGGATCGTCGAAGTCGCGGTCATCGGCCGCGCCCACGAGAAGTGGGGCGAGGTGCCGATCGCGGTCGCGGCGATCACCCGGGACTCCATGGAGCTCGACGACTTGACCGACTTTCTGGCCGATCGACTGGCGCGCTACAAGCACCCCAAGGCCCTCGAGATCGTGGATGCGTTGCCGCGTAACCCGGCCGGAAAGGTCCTCAAGACCGAACTACGAGTTCGCTACGGAACCGCCGCTAGAAGTGAAAAGCGTTCTGTACCAGGAGATTCAACGACAAGAGGGGAGAGCCGACCGGAAACGTAACGTTTGCTCACTGTCGACGAAGGGTTAATTGTGTCTATGCGGTTCACACCTGCACGACCATCGGGTACATTCCTGTGGTCGCCGTTACTACTTGCGGGTAGGAAGCCGATGGTCACAGTCGTTGAGTCGGGGCTCGGTGGGGGCACCCCCGGCTCCCCAGGAGCGAGGGGGCAAGGCGTGCGACACGATCCGCCCCGGCGCTGGCAGGCACACGGTGCCGGCGTGAGGGGGCAGCGGTGACGACGTCGGCGCGTGGTCCATACCTGGTGAGCTACCTGCGCGATCGGCTGCAGACGCCGCTGACCCTCGTCGGTGGGTTCTTCCGGATGTGTGTCTTGACCGGAAGAGCACTGTTCCGGTGGCCGTTTCAATGGCGCGAGTTCATCCAGCAGTGCTGGTTCATCATGAGGGTGGCTTTCCTGCCGACCATCATGGTCTCGATCCCCCTGACCGTGCTGCTGATCTTCACCCTCAACGTGCTGCTCGCCCAGTTCGGCGCCGCCGACCTGTCCGGCGCCGGAGCGGCGATCGGTGCCGTCACCCAGCTCGGCCCCTTGACCACGGTGCTGGTGGTGGCCGGCGCCGGGTCGACCGCGATCTGCGCGGACCTGGGAGCGCGCACGATTCGCGAGGAGATCGATGCGATGGAGGTCCTTGGCATCGACCCCATCCATCGCCTCGTGGTTCCCCGGGTGATCGCAGCGACCCTGGTGGCAACGCTGCTCAACGGGCTGGTGATCACCGTCGGCCTGGTGGGCGGCTATCTCTTCGGGGTCTACCTGCAGAACGTGTCCGGCGGGGCCTACCTGGCCACCTTGACCACCATCACCGGCCTGCCCGAGGTGGTGATCGCGACCGTCAAGGCCGCGGTGTTCGGGCTCATCGCCGGGCTGGTCGGCTGCTACCGGGGGCTCACCGTACGCGGCGGGTCAAAGGGGCTGGGTACCGCCGTCAACGAGACGGTGGTCCTCTGCGTGGTCGCCCTGTATGCGGTCAACGTGGTGCTGACGACGATCGGCGTGCGATTTGGGACGGGGCACTGACATGTCGACCGCTGCCGTATTGCGCGCCCGCTTTCCGAGGGCAGTAGAAAATCTCAACCACTACGGCGGTGCCGCGGGCCGCGCGCTCGACGACATCGGCCAGATGACGTGGTTCGGCGTGGTCGCTTTCGGAAACATCCCGCATGCGCTGCGCAACTATCGCAAGGAGACGCTGCGGCTGATCGCCCAGATCGGCATGGGCACCGGTGCCATGGCCGTCGTCGGCGGCACGGTCGCGATCGTCGGTTTCGTGACGCTGTCCGGTAGCTCCCTCGTCGCGATCCAGGGTTTCGCCTCCCTCGGGAACATCGGGGTCGAGGCGTTCACCGGCTTCTTCGCCGCGCTCATCAACGTGCGGATCGCCGCCCCCGTCGTGACGGGCATCTCGATGGCCGCGACGGTCGGCGCCGGGGCCACCGCCGAGCTCGGGGCCATGCGCATCAGCGAAGAGATCGACGCCCTGGAAGTCATGGGGGTCAAGTCGATCTCGTTCTTGGCGTCCACCCGAATCATGGCCGGGCTGGTGGTGATCATTCCGCTCTACGCGCTGGCGATGATCATGTCGTTCCTGTCCCCGCAGATCACGACGACGGTGCTCTACGGGCAATCCAACGGCACGTATGAGCACTACTTCCGGACGTTCCTGCGCCCCGATGACGTCTTCTGGTCCTTCGTCGAGGCCATCATCATCACTGCCGTCGTGATGATCACCCACTGCTTCTACGGGTACACCGCCGGTGGCGGTCCGGTCGGCGTCGGTGAGGCCGTCGGGCGATCGATGCGCTTCTCCCTGGTCTCGGTGCAGGTAGTCGTTTTGGCCGCCGCGTTGGCGCTCTACGGCGTCAACCCCAACTTCGCACTCACGGTGTAACCGCCATGACCACCACGACAGGCCCCGGCAAGGTCAACGCCCCGCGGAACCCGCCGTACAAGTGGGCCGGCCTCGCGCTGCTGTTGGTCGGTGTCGTGGCTCTTGTCCTGGTCTATGGGCAGTTCAGGGGCAACTTCACGCCCAAGACCAAGCTGACAATGCTGGCCTCTCGCGCCGGACTGGTGATGGACCCCGGCTCGAAGGTCACCTACAACGGCGTGGAGATCGGCCGGGTGGCCAACATCTCCGAGACGACCATGGACGGCAAGCCGGCGGCCAAGTTCACCCTGGACGTGTATCCCCGCTACCTCAAGCTGATTCCGGCCAACGTCAATGCCGACATCAAGGCGACCACGGTGTTCGGCGGCAAATACGTGTCGTTGACGACGCCGCAAAACCCGTCGCCCCAGCGCATCTCGCCGAAGACGACGATTGACGCCAGGTCGGTCACCACGGAAATCAACACGCTGTTCCAGACGATCACCTCGATCTCGGAGAAGGTGGATCCCGTCAAGCTGAACCTGACGCTGAGCGCCGCCGCCCAGGCGCTGGCCGGGTTGGGCGAGCGGTTCGGGCAGTCGATCGTCAACGCCAACGCCGTCCTCGACGACGTCAACCCGCAGATGCCGCAGGCCCGCCACGACATCCAGGGACTGGCGGCGCTGGGCGACACCTACGCCAACGCCGCGCCGGATCTGCTGGACGCCCTCAACAGTTCGGTGGTCACGGCGCGCACGATCAACCAGCAGCAGAAGGACCTCGACCAGGCGCTATTGTCCGCTGCGGGCTTCGGCAACACCGGCGCGGACATCTTCCAGCGGGGCGGACCGTATCTGGCGCGCGGGGCCGAGGACCTGGTGCCCACCGCCCAGCTGCTCGACACCTACAGCCCGGAGCTGTTCTGCACCGTCCGCAACTATCACGACATAGAGCCGACGGCGCGGACGTTCCTCGGCGGCAACGGGTACTCGCTGAACGCCCACACCGAGCTGCTTTCGGGTTTGGGACTGCTCCTGAACCCGCTCTCGGCGGTCACCCTGGTCGGACTCATCGGCATCTTCGCCCTGCCGACCCAGAGCCTCTCGTCGCTGGGCAACTTGGCCACCCTGGTGGGCGGCGCGCCGAACCCGTATATATGGCCCGAGAACCTGCCCCGGGTGAACGCCCGCGGCGGTCCGGGCGGTGCGCCGGGTTGCTGGCAGCACATCACCCATGACCTGTGGCCGGCTCCGGAGTTGGTGATGGACACCGCCAACAGCCTCGCGCCGTACAACCACGTCGACACCGGCTCTCCGTATGCGATCGAGTACGTCTGGGGTCGCCAGGTAGGGGATAACACGATCAACCCATGAAAATCACCGGTACCGTTATCAGGCTCAGCATCTTCTCGTTGGTGCTGCTGGTCTTCACTGTGATGATCGTCGTGGTATTCGGCCAGATGCGGTTCGACCGCACCTACGGTTACTCGGCGGAGTTCACCAGCATCAGCGGATTGCGCAATGGTCAATTCGTTCGCGCCGCCGGCGTCGAGGTCGGCAAGGTCAGCTCGGTGAAGCTCGTCGACCACGGCAGGCGGGCGCGGGTGGAATTCAACGTCGACCGCGCGATACCGCTGTACCAGTCGACGACGGCCCAGATCCGCTACCTCGATCTGATCGGCAACCGCTACCTCGAACTCAAGCGCGGCGAGGGCGAGGGCGCCGATCGGGTCCTGCCCCCGGGCGGCTTCATCCCGGTGTCGCGAACGTCCCCGGCGCTCGACCTGGACGCGCTGATCGGCGGCTTCAAGCCGCTGTTCCGGGCGCTGGACCCGCAGAAGGTCAACACCATCGCGACCGCGCTCATCACGGTGTTTCAGGGTCAGGGCGGCACCATCAACGACATCCTGGACCAGACCGCGCAACTGACCAACCAGCTCGGCGA
>NZ_JAFBAT010000131.1 GCF_019247615.1 Mycobacterium sp.
TCTTGCTGTCGGATACCGACGGCTGCTCGAGCAGAACAGCATCCTTGAAGAAGCCGTTCAGCCGGCCCTCGACGATCTTCGGCAGCGCCTGCTCGGGCTTGCCTTCCGCCTTCGCGGTCTCCTCGGCGATGCGGCGTTCGCTGGCCACGACGTCCTCGGGGACATCCTCGCGCGACAAGTACTTGGCCTTCAGCGCGGCGATCTGCAGTGCGGCGGTGTGCGCGGCATCTGCATCGTCGCCGTGAAACTCGACCAAGACCCCGACGGCCGGGGGCAGGTCGGCGGCGCGCTTGTGCAGGTAGGTCTCGACGTTGCCGTCGAAGTACTGCACCCGGCGCAGCTCGAGCTTCTCGCCGATCTTGGCCGAAAGCTCGGCGATGGCCTCCTCGACGGTCTTATCGCCAAGCTTTGCCGCCTTGAGCGTTTCGACGTCGGTGGCCTTGGCATCTAGCGCGGCGTCGACGATCTGGTCGGCCAGGCCCTGGAACTCGGCGTTCTTGGCGACGAAGTCGGTCTCGGAGTTGAGCTCGATCAGGGCGCCGTTCTTCGCCGCCACCAGGCCTTCCGCAGTCGCCCGCTCGGCGCGCTTGCCGACATCCTTCGCTCCCTTGATGCGTAGGGCCTCGACGGCCTTGTCGAAGTCGCCGTCGGCTTCGGCCAGCGCGTTCTTGCAGTCGAGCATCCCGGAACCGGTCAGCTCGCGAAGCCGCTTGACGTCGGCGGCGGTGAAGTTCGCCATATCAGCCTTCCTTAGGAAAGGTCAGGAGTCGTTTGGGTGGGGCCCGCAGCGGCTTCGTTGCCAGCGGAGGGGGCGGCTGTTGCTGTTGCCGTCGCCGAGGCCAGCAGCTCCTGTTCCCATTCGGCGAGCGGCTCGGCGGAGTCGGCCTCGGGCTTGCCGTCGCCGCGGCCCAGCCCGGCGCGGGCCTGCAGACCCTCGGCCACGGCGGACGCGATGACCTTGGTCAGCAGCGCGGCCGAGCGGATCGCGTCGTCGTTGCCCGGGATCGGGTAGTCGACCTCGTCCGGGTCACAGTTGGTGTCGAGGATCGCGATGACCGGGATGCCGAGTTTGCGGGCCTCGCCGACCGCGATGTGCTCCTTGTTGGTGTCGACGACCCAGATCGCCGACGGCACCTTGTTCATGTCGCGGATGCCGCCGAGGCTGCGCTCAAGCTTGTTCTTCTCGCGGGTCAGCCCGAGGATCTCCTTCTTGGTGCGACCCTCGAAGCCGCCGGTCTGCTCCATCGCCTCGAGCTCCTTGAGGCGCTGCAGCCGCTTGTGCACGGTGGAGAAGTTCGTCAGCATGCCGCCCAGCCAGCGCTGGTTCACGTACGGCATGCCGACGCGGGTGGCCTCGGCCGCCACCGATTCCTGCGCCTGCTTCTTAGTGCCGACGAACAGCACCGTGCCGCCGTGAGCGACGGTCTCCTTGACGAACTCGTACGCCTTGTCGATGAACGTCAGGGTCTGCTGCAGGTCGATGATGTAGATGCCGTTGCGGTCGGTGAAGATGAACCGCTTCATCTTGGGATTCCAGCGACGGGTCTGGTGCCCGAAGTGGGTGCCGCTGTCAAGCAGCTGCTTCATGGTGACTACGGCCATGCTTGTGCCTTTACTTGTGGTCGGTTGCTCGCCCGGCATCGGGGTGAGGCCGGGCCCTGGCACCTGCGGAATGCCGCACCCGTTTGAGCATTCAGACGGGACCGCACGGCAATCGGTTGGCTGCAGGCGCGCGAAGTCAGCCCGCTAGCGAGCTGCGACCAGCAGTTTACACCGAACCGGCCGGTCGCTTTTCCACAGGGACGGGTGCGCCTGGTTGGCGGCGGTGGGCCGGCCGTGCCGAGACTGAGCGAGTGCGGTTGACGGCGCTGATTCTCATGCTGGCCCTGATCACCGCCGCGCCGGCGGTTGCCGACGACGTCCGGCTCGATTGGCCCTTGCGTCCGCCTCCCCGCGTCACCCGCGGCTTCGACGCCCCGTCACCCGACTGGAATCCCGGGCACCGGGGCGTCGATCTCGCCGGTGTGCCCGATCAGCCGGTGTACGCCGCCGGCCCGGCCACCGTTGTCTTCGCCGGGCTGCTGGCTGGCCGCCCCGTGGTGTCGCTTGCCCATCCCGGCGGGCTGCGCACCAGCTATGAGCCCGTCCGTGCTCGCGTCAGAGCCGGTCAACGGGTGGTGGCCGAGTCCGTGATCGGCGAGCTGGTGGCCGGGCATCCCGGATGCGGAGCGGCGGCCTGCTTACATTGGGGCGCGATGTGGGGCCCGGCCTCGGGCGCCCACTACGTCGACCCGCTCGGCCTGCTGAAGAGCACGCCGATCCGGCTCA
This sequence comes from Mycobacterium sp., assembly GCF_019247615.1. Taxonomy (GTDB): domain Bacteria; phylum Actinomycetota; class Actinomycetes; order Mycobacteriales; family Mycobacteriaceae; genus Mycobacterium. The sequence goes on from NZ_JAFBAT010000131.1 coordinate 2,329, forward strand.
AGCCGCTGAGCCAGGAGAACTTAGGCGCGCGGGTGGGCGCGGTCATGCACCGCCCGCAGCCGGGAGACCGCGACGTGGGTGTACAACTGCGTGGTCGCCAGGCTGGAATGCCCGAGCAGCTCCTGAACGACGCGCAGGTCCGCCCCGCCCTCGAGCAGGTGGGTGGCGGCGCTGTGGCGTAGCCCGTGTGGTCCCATGTCGGGCGCGCCGTCTACCGCGGCGACCGTCTGATGTACGACGGTGCGCGCCTGGCGCACGTCGAGCCGCCGGCCTCGCGCCCCGAGCAGCAGCGCCGGCCCCGACTCCGCCGTCGCCAGGGCGGGACGCCCGTCGGTCAGCCACGCGGCAAGCGCTTCGGTTGCCGGCAACCCGAACGGCGCGCTGCGCTGCTTGTTGCCCTTGCCGAGGACCCGCACCAGGCGGTGCCGGGTGTCCACGTCGTCGATGTCCAGGCCGCAAAGCTCGCTGACCCGAATGCCGGTGGCATATAGCATCTCGACGATCAGCCGGTCCCGCAGAGCCAGCGGATCGCCCTGTTGCGCACCGGATTTCGCGGCCACCATGGCCCGCAGCGCCTGATCCTGACGCAGCACCGCCGGCAGGGTGCGGTGCGCCTTGGGGACCTGCAGCCGCGCGGCGGGATCGCTGGTGAGCACGCCGCGCCGCACTGCCCATGCGGTGAACGCCTTGACCGCCGAGGTGCGTCGGGCCAGCGTGGTCCGGGCCGCGCCGGCGCCGGCCGCCGTCGACAGCCACGCCCGCAGCACCGGCAGGCTCAGCCCGTCGAGGCCGACGCCACGTTGCTCGAGAAACGCGAACAGCGAACGCAGGTCACCCAGGTATGCCCGCCGGGTGTGCGCCGATCGACCGCATTGCAGCGCCAGGTAGTCGTCGAACTCCTCGAGGATCGCCTCCACGGCCCCACATTCGCAGCGATCCGGGTTGGGGCTCAGCCGACGCGCCGGAGCGTTTCCGGGGTGAGATCTTTGCGCGTCGGGTATCCGTCGACGGCCATGGTCAGGTCCGCCTCCGCAAGCAGCGTGCGCAGCACGTGTACGACACCGTCGATCCCCCCGAGCGCCAGCCCGTAAGCGTACGGGCGGCCGACACCGACCGCGGTCGCGCCCAGCGCCAGCGCCTTGACGATGTCGGCGCCGCTGCGGACGCCCGAGTCGAACCAAACCGGTAGCCCGTCGGCCGCCTCGACCACCGCCGGCAGGCAATCCAGCGCCGGCAGGCCGCCGTTGGCCTGCCGGCCACCGTGATTCGAGCAGTAGATGCCGTCGACGCCGCCATCCTTGGCGCGCCGGGCGTCCTCGGGATGGCAGATGCCCTTCACCAGCAGGGGCAGATTGGTCAAGGACCGCAGCCAGCCGAGATCATCCCAGGTCAGAGGATTACCGAAGATTTGCACCCAGCGCAGCACCGCCCCTTGCGGGTCTTCCTCGGGCGGCCGCGCCAGCCCCGCGCGGAAGACCGGGTCGCTGGTGTAGTTCGCCAGGCAGTGCCCGCGCAACTGGGGAAAGTTCGAGGTGCTCAGGTCGCGGGGGCGCCAGCCCGTGACCCAGGTGTCGAGGGTCACGACGATGCCCTTGAAGCCGGCCGCCTCGGCACGCTGAACGAGGCTGGCGGCCAGCTCCCGGTCGGTCGGTGTATACAGCTGGAAGAACCCGGGCGTATCGCCCAGGGCGGCCGCGACGTCCTCCATCGGGTCGACCGACAATGTCGAAGCCACCATGGGAACACCGGTGCGGGCCGCGGCGCAGGCAGTGGCCAGGTCGCCGTGGCCGTCCTGCGCGCACAACCCGATCACGCCGATCGGGGCCATGAACACCGGCGCGGGCACGCTCTGGCCGAACAGCTCCACGGACAGGTCCCGGTGCGCGGCGCCGACGAACATGCGCGGGATGAGGCCCCACCGCTGGAAGGCCTCGCAGTTGGCTCGCTGGGTGCGCTCGTCGCCGGCCCCGCCGGCGACGTACGACCAGACCGACGGCGGCAGCGCCATTTGGGCCTTCGCCTCCCAATCGGCGAAAACCATCGGCAGCGCCGGCACCACTCCGGCCAGGCCCTGCAGGTAGATCTCGTTCTGGTAGTCCCCGAATGCCATGCGATAGAGGATGCCAGCCGGGTGAACGTCGCGCTAAGACGCTGCGGCCTCCGCCTCGGCCAGCTCCTTTTTCCACTGCCGGAAACTCTCTTCGGTGCGGCCCCGCCGCCAGTAACCCGAGATTGACGACGCCCAGTTGGCGTCCACGCCGCGCTCCTTGCGGATGTAACGCCGCAAGTTGTGCATGACTGCCTGTGCTTCCCCGTGAATGAATACGTGCGGCTGTCCCGGCAGCCACGGGGCGGTGGTGACCGCCTCGATCAGCGGTGCGAAATCGCCGGCCCGGTCGTCGAGGACAAGATCGGCGCGGCCGCCGCGATAGACCCAGCTCACCTCGACGGACTCGGGCGCGCGCAACGGAATTTCGTCTTCCGGGCCCGCCACTTCGATGAACGCCTGCCCGACCGCGTCCGGCGGCAAGGCCTCCAGCGCGGTCGCGATCGCGGGCAGCGCCGATTCGTCACCGGCCAGAAGATGCCAATCGGCTGCCGGGTCGGGGGCATACGCACCGCCGGGGCCCATGAGGTGAATCGGCTGGCCCGGACGGGCCGCGTCCGCCCAAGGGCCCGCGATCCCGTGCTCACCATGGACGACGATGTCAACCGCGAGTTCGCCGGCCGCGGCGTCGACGTGCCGGACCGTCATGGTCCGCACCGACGGCTTCTTCTCGGGGGGCAGACCGTCGAAACTGTCCAGTGTCAACGGCGTGGGCAGCCCGGCGACGTCGACATCGTCCGGGACGAATACCAGCTTGACGTAGGAGTCGGTGAATTTGCTCGGCACGAAGGTGTCGAAACGACTGCTACCCAGCACGACACGCACCATGTGCGGTGTGAGCTGCTTGGTGCGGACAACTTCGAAACTCTGCAGGGGTCGACCGGCCACTTATCCTCCTGTCCAGACCCGACCCCCGTCGACTATACGAGGCCGCGCGGTGTCGGTCCGGCCGGCACCGGCGCGCACGATGCGCCACCGCCCCTCGTCGCGCCGCGCCAGCCCGGCCAGCTCCAGCATCGCCAGCGGCCCGAGCACCCGCTCGGGCGCCAACCCCGACGAGACCGCGACCTCGTCGACCGTGACGGCGCCGCGCCCCGGCAGCGCCTCGTACACCCGGCGCTCATCCTCGCTCAGCCCGTCCAGCTCGGTGCCGGGCCGCGGCTGCTCGGGTGCGAATTCGCCGATGTGGCCGACCAATTCGACGATGTCGTCGGCCCGCGTGACCAGTTCGGCGCCGTTGCGCAGCAGTACGTGGCACCCCGCCGACGCCGACGACGTCACCGGCCCGGGCACCGCGGCCACCACCCGCCCCAGTGCCCGCGCCCAGGCGGCGGTGTTGGCGGCGCCGCTGCGCAGCCCGGCCTCCACCACCACGGCGGCCCCCGAAACCGCGGCGACCAGGCGGTTGCGGGTCAAGAAGCGGTGCCGGGCGGGACGCACGCCGGGCGGGTATTCGGTGAACAACAACCCGTGCCGGCCGATGCGGCGCAGCAAGGTGGCGTGGCCGGCGGGATACGGGACGTCGACCCCGCCGGCCAGGGCCGCCACGGTGATGCCGTCGCAGTGCAGCGCGCTGCGGTGCGCCGCGCCGTCGATCCCGTAGGCGCCGCCGGAGACCACCGCGACCTCACGCTCGACCAGGCCGGCCGCCAATTCGGCGGCCACCTGCTCGCCGTACATGGTCGAGGCGCGCGTTCCGACCAGTGCGGCCGCGCGCCGGGCCACGTCGTCGAGGCGGTGCGGCCCCAGCGCCCACAACACCAGCGGCGGCCCGCCGCGAGCCTGGACCGCGGCGCCGCCGAAGGCGGCGAACGCGAGCGTCGGCCACTCGTCGCTGTCCGGGGTTATCAGTCGGCCACCGAGGCGCGCGAGCACAGCGAGATCCGCTGCGGCCGTGGCGATTTCGCGCCTGGCTTCGGTATGCCGCGACAAGGCCTCGTCCACCGCGCCGCGCCGGACCCGCTCGGCCGCCTCCACCGGCCCGACCCGCCCTACCAGCTCCGCCAGCCCCGCGCAGGGCGGCTCGGCCACCCGCGACAGGTAGGCCCACGACAGCGCCACCGGATTGGCCGGCGTCATCGCTGCGCCCCCGCCTGCCGGAAGCTCAGCGCGGCGGCGACCTCGCCGGGCCCGGGCGCCGCCCGGCCGGCCAGATCGGCCAGACTCCAGGCGACTCGCAACGTGCGGTCCAAGCCGCGGATGCTGAGCAGTCCGTTGTCTAGCGCTCTGCGCAGCGGCTCCATGGCGGCGTTGCCCGGGCGGAACTTGCGCCGCAACAGGGTCCCGCTGACCTCCGCGTTGGTGCGGACGCCGTAGGGCCGCCAACGTTCGGCCGCCGCGTCGCGTGCCGCGGCCACCCGGCCGCGCACCTGCGCCGTCGACTCGCCGTCGGTGACCGAGATCGCCCCGGCGCGAACCGGATTCATCTGCACCCGCAGGTCGACCCGGTCCATCAGGGGCCCGGACAGCTTGCCCAGGTAGCGCCGCTTGGCCGGCGCCGCGCAGACGCAGTCGCGCGGGTCGGCCGGCGCGCACGGGCACGGGTTGGCGGCCAGCACCAGCTGGAAGCGGGCCGGGTAGGTGGCCACCCCGTCACGGCGGGCCAGCCGAATCTCGCCGTCCTCCAACGGCGTTCGCAACGCCTCCAGCGCCCGCACGCTGATCTCGGCGCACTCGTCGAGGAACAGCACGCCCCGGTGGGCGCGGCTGACGGCGCCCGGGCGGGCCATCCCCGAGCCGCCGCCGACCAGCGCCGCGACGCTCGAGCTGTGGTGTGGCGCCACAAACGGTGGCCTGGTGATCAACGGCGTGTCCGCGGCCAGCAGGCCGGCCACCGAGTGGATCGCGGTGACCTCGAGGGACTCCTCCTCGGTCAGCGGCGGCAGCAGACCCGGAAGCCGTTGAGCCAGCATGGTTTTGCCCACACCGGGCGGCCCGGTCAGCATCAGGTGATGCGCGCCGGCGGCGGCCACCTCCACCGCGAACCGCGCCTGCGACTGGCCGACCACGTCGGCCAGGTCGGTCGCCGGCTCGGGCTCGGAGGTACCCCCGCTGACCCTGGGGTCCAGGCGACCGGAGCCGCCGAGCCAGCCCCGCAGCTGCCGCAGCGTGCGCACGCCCCAGACGTCGATCCCGTCGACCAGGCTGGCCTCGGCCAGGTTGTCGACCGGGACGACGACCGCCGGCCAACCCTCGCGCCTGGCGGCGAGCACAGCGGGCAGCACCCCGCGAACCGGCCGGACCCGCCCGTCCAGTGACAGCTCCCCCAGCAGCACCGTCTTCTCCAGGCGCTCCCAGGGGTGCTTTCGCTGGGCCGACAACACCGCCGCTGCCAGGGCGATGTCGTAGACCGACCCCATCTTCGGCAACGTCGCCGGCGACAGCGCGAGCGTCAGCCGGGCCTGCGGCCAGTCCTTGTTGCCGCAATTGCTGACCGCCGCGCGCACCCGGTCGCGGGACTCCTGCAGGGCGGCGTCGGGCAGGCCGACCAGGTGCACGCCAGGCAATCCGGAACTGATGTCGGCCTCGATCTCGACGATCTGGCCGTCCAACCCGCGCACCGCGACAGAGAACGCCCGCCCCAGCGCCATCAGCCGATCCCCCGCAGGTGGGTGATCTCCGGGGTGCGGCCCGAATTTTTGGGTCCGACCCGCACGCCGATGACGTCGAGGCGCACCGCCGCCCAGCGCTGGTCCTGGCCGGCCAGCCACAGCCCGGCCAGCCGCCGCAGCCGCCCGACCTTGCGCGGCGTGACCGCGTGCGCCAGCCCGCCGTACCCGTCGCCGGTGCGGGTCTTCACCTCGACGAACACCACCGTGCGGGTAGCGTCGTCGCAGGCGATCACGTCCAGTTCGCCGTAGCGGCACCGCCAATTGCGGCCCAGGATCCGCAGTCTCATCCGGGTCAGGTGGTCCACCGCGAGCGCCTCGCCCATCGCCCCCAGCTGGATCCGGGTCATCGTCGTGTGGGTCGTCATGGGAGCCAACCGTGCCTGGCGGGCCCGACACGAGCCGACGTCGCGGATGCCGAATGGCGCCGAAACCGGCGGTTGTCCCCAGACGCGGGTCCATCCACAGGCGCTTACGTGATGCGGTCGGCCCTCGTGTAGATGTTCATCGAGTCCTTGCGCAGGAAGGCGACCAGTGTGATTCCGGACTCCTCGGCCAGCGACACCGCGAGCGAGGACGGCGCGGAGACCGCGGCCAGCACCGGAATTCCGGCCATCACAGCTTTTTGCGTCAGCTCGAAGGAAGCCCGCCCGCTGACCAGCAGCACCGAGGCCGCCACCGGAACGCGGTCCTGTTCCAGCGCCCAGCCGATGACCTTGTCCACCGCGTTGTGTCTGCCGATGTCCTCCCGCACCACGAGCATCGTGCCGTCCACTCCGAACAAGGCCGCGCCGTGCAGGCCGCCGGTGCAGTCGAAAACCTTTTGGGCGGAACGGAGTTGGCCGGGCATCGCCTTCAGCGTGGTCGCGGCGACGGCGGCGGCATCCGCACCCGGCGAGAAGCGACCGATCAGCCGGACCGCCTCCAGCGACGCCTTGCCGCAGACCCCGCACGACGAGGTGGTGTAGAAGTTGCGGGTCACATCGAGTCCGGGCGGCTTAACGCCGGGAGCCAGTGCCACGTCGATCACGTTGTAAGTGTTGGGATTATCATCGACGCGCCCGGCGCAGTAGCGCATGCTCAGCACGTCCTCGCGACTGCCGATGACGCCCTCGGTGAGCAGAAAGCCTTGCGCCAGTTCGATATCCGAGCCGGGCGTGCGCATGGTCACCATGATCGGCGCACCGTTGACGCGGATCTCGAGCGGCTCCTCGACCACGAGGGTCTCCGGGCGGGTGACGGCCCGATCCCCGGCGAGATGACGCGCGCGTCGACGCGTGGTTACCTGGCGCCGCACGCCGTCAAGCTACCCGCGCCGTCATACCGCCCCGGCCAGCGCCGCCAGGGTTTCCGCCGAGGAGTGAACTGGTCGCCAGCCGAGCTGCGTCGTCGCCTTCGTCGTGTCCATGACCACCGACGTCCGCGCGACGTGCAGCCACTCCAGCATGGAGGGGACGAACGGCACCCGAGCAATCGCCGCCGAGGCGGCCGACGCGGCGGCGGCGGGGACCCGTACCGGCCGGCCTCCCAGCGCCCTGGCCACCTCGGAAAGCGTCACCACACCGTCGCCGGCGATGTTGTATGCGCCCGGCGGCGCCGGCGTCGTGGCCGCCAGCGCGATCGCTTCCGCCACGTCGTCGTGGTGGACGAGCTGCAGCGGGAAGCCGGGGTCCGGCACGATCGGTTTCAATATCGGCGCAACCTTCGACAGCGCACGCACGGGCCCAGGCAGCTGGTTCCACGGCATGGCGTCGGCCAGGGCGGTTGCCCTTGGTCCGGCGACGATGCACGGGCGCAAGATGAACACCTCCAGTGCGGAGTCCTTCGTGATCTCGGCGAGCAGTGCCTCACACTCAGCCTTCTGCGCCGAGTAGTAGTGCTCGGAGGACCCGCGCGTCGGCACCTCCTCAGTGAGCGGTACGGGGTTGTCGGAATGGTAACCGTAGGCCGCCACCGAGGAGGTGTAAACCAAGCGCCGCGGCCGTAAGGCCGCAACTGTTGCCTCGAAGACGTTCCGCGTTCCCGCGAGGTTGATGCGCGCACTTTCCTCGCGCGTCCCCATGATGATGAATGCCAGGTGGATCACCACATCGGCCTGTGCCACCAGTGCGTCGACAGCCTCGCGGTCCAAGATGTCGCCCTGCTGGTAGGTGGTTTTCACCCAGCCGTGCGAGGCGGGGTCAAACGGCCGGCGCGCCATCCCCACGATGGCGTCCACCGTCGGCTCGCGCTCCAGAGCCGTCACGGCGGAAACGCCGATCTCTCCGGTCGGCCCTGTGACAGCTACGGTGACGCCCACCTGACGTGTCCTTCCCTTCCGGCGCGGCCCTAAACCCGCGTGCATCGCGGCCACAAGCGGTCACGAATGCCGATACTGTCAACTAAGGTTCGTGAGTCACCGGCTATCGGCGCCGCGGGAAACGAGGCACAACATGGCAAGCGAATCGTATGCCGACGCGAACGGATCGATACCCGGGGGGGAGAAGGCCGACCCGGCGACAGTCTTCGCGGCCCTTGCGGAGATCATCTACCACGGCTCGAACGCCAATGAGATGTACGCGGCCATCTGTGTCGCCGCGACCCTGGCCATCCGCGGCTGTGATCACGCCAGCTTGCTGGTGCGCGAAAACGGCCGCTACATCACGGTGGGCGCCAGTGACCGGTTCGCGCAGCGAATCGACGACCTCGAGCGGCGGGCCGGTGACGGACCGTGCATCGACGCGATCGAGGAGGAGACCCCGCAGATCGACCCCGACCTGACCACGGCGTCGCACTGGCCGAAGCTGGCGTCGGTCCTCGTCGCCGAGACACCCGTGCGCGGCGCGATGGGCTTCCGGATCTTGGTTGACAAGCGCAAAGGCGCCGCGCTCAACCTCTTCAGCGACACCCCCAACATGTTCGATGCCGAGTCAGCCGGCCGGGCGGCCGTGCTGGCGGCGTTCGCCAGCGTGGCCATCAATGCGATCGCGAAGGGAGAAGACGCGGCGAGCCTGCGGCGGGGACTGATCAGCAATCGCGAAATCGGCAAGGCGGTCGGCATGCTGATGCTGCTGCACCAAGTGACCGAAAACGAGGCGTTCGACCTGCTGCGGCGCCACTCCCAGACCCTCAACATCAAGCTGGCGGAGGTGGCGCGGGTCGTGATCGAAAACCGCGGCCGATTACCGTCCCAGGACGAGGATCAGCATCAGCCGCTAAGTTAGCTGCCGATTCCGGGCTATTCCGGCAGCCGCAACTCGGGCTTCTCCACCTCTTCGATGTTGACGTCCTTGAAGGTGACGACCCGCACGTGCTTGACGAAGCGTGCCGGCCGGTACATGTCCCATACCCAGGCGTCGGAGAGGCGCAGCTCGAAGTAGACCTCGCCGTCGGCGTTGCGCGGCATCATCTCCACGCTGTTCGCCAGGTAGAACCGCCGCTCGGTTTCCACGACGTAGCTGAACTGGCCGACGATGTCCTTGTATTCGCGGTACAGCGAGAGCTCCATCTCGGTTTCGTACTTTTCGAGATCTTCTGCACTCATCTGCCACTCATCTGCTCAGACGTCCTTCTCCCTGACGTGGGAACGTGTTCCCATCTTTCCTCACCCGCATCCGGCACGCTCGGCCGGAGGGTCCGGTTTGCATTCGGCCACCACCCGTGAACCGGACGCGGTCGCCACCCGACGGACGTTGATGAACGAATAGCGGTGCTCGCGGCAGGGGCCCAGTCGGGACAGCGCCTTGGAATGTGCAGGCGTGCTGTAGCCCTTGTGCTCGGCGAAGCCATAGCCGGGATGGTCGGCGTCCATCGCGACCATCAGCCGATCCCGGCTGACTTTCGCCAGCACGCTCGCCGCTGCGATGCAGGCCGCTACGGCATCCCCTCCGATGACCGGCAACGACGGCATGGGCAGGCCGGGAACGCGGAAACCATCGCTGAGGACATAACCCGGTCGCACCGGCAGGCCGGCCACCGCGCGACGCATGCCCTCGATGTTGGCTACATGTACCCCGCGCCGGTCGACCTCTTCCGACGGGATGAAGACCACGTGGTAAGCCAGGGCGTAGCGGCAGATCAACGGAAACAGCTTCTCCCGCATCTTTTCCGTGAGCTTCTTCGAGTCATCCAGTGCTGCAAGGCTTTCCAGCCGTCCCGATCCCAGCACACATGCCGCCACCACCAGCGGACCCGCACACGCCCCCCGGCCCACCTCGTCCACCCCGGCCACCGGCCCCAGGCCGCTGCGGTAGAGCGCCGACTCCAGGGTGCGCAGACCTCCGGACTTGCGGATCACCGTCCGCGGCGGCCAGGTGGTGGCCATGGCTACTGGTTCGGCTGGGGGTTCACCGATCCGACGCCGCCCCACCGCGACGGCGGCCAGACGATGAACCTGGCCTTGCCGATGACATTGGACACGGGCACCGTCCCCGACATCGGATCGCCGGTGCACAGCACTCCCTTGAGGGCATCGGCCGGGATGCTCGTGCAGTGGGCGCGCGAGTCCGCCGAGTGCGTCCGGTTGTCACCCATCACCCACAACCGTCCCTGCGGGACGGTGACCGGCCCGAATTCGCTGCCCAGGCAGGGATACACCGACGGGTTGGCCATCATGGTGGCGGGATCCAGGTACGGCTCCTTGAGCGGCTTGCCGTTGACGGTCAGCCCCGTGTCCGCCCGGCACTGCACGGTTTGCCCCCCGACCGCGATCACCCGCTTGACCAGGTCGTTTTCGTCCGGAGGGACAAAACCGATGACCGACAGCGCGTTCTGCAGCCAGCGCAACGCGGTGTTGTTCGACCGGATGGACTTGTATCCGGCGTTCCAGGAGGGCGGTCCCTTGAAAACGATCACATCACCGGGGCGCGGTTGACCGAACCATTGGTAAGTGAGCTTGTCGACCATGATGCGGTCGCCGACGCAACCCGTGCATCCGTGCAGCGTGGGCTCCATGGATTCGGACGGAATCAGGTACGGGCGGGCGACGAACGTCAGCATCACGTAATAGAGCCCGACGGCGATCACCGCGAGGTACACGAGCTCGCGAAGCGTGGACTTCTTCTTGCGCTCCGGCTCGGCGGCTTCTGGGGACGCTGCGGCGGGCCCCTCGGGAGCGGTGGCATGGCCGTCCGCGGCGGGCGCGTCCGGTGCGCGGGTGGAAACCGGCGGTTCCTGCTGGCCGGCGTCGGACGGCTGCTCGGGCGAGTCCGGGTTGTCGGTCACGGGATCAGCGTAGCCAGCGCAGGTCGTGGCCTGGCGAACCGCCGGTCAGCGCTTTTCCTTGATCTTGGCCTTCTTGCCGCGGAGTTCTCGCAGGTAGTAGAGCTTGGCGCGGCGGACGTCGCCACGGGTCACCACCTCGATATGGTCGATGTTCGGCGAATGCACCGGAAAAGTCCGCTCGACGCCGACGCCGTAGCTCTCCTTGCGCACGGTGAACGTCTCGCGGATGCCGCCACCCTGCCGGCGGATCACGACGCCCTTGAAAACCTGGATGCGCTCCTTGGCGCCCTCGATCACCTTGACGTGCACGTTGATGGTGTCACCCGGGTTGAAGGCCGGGATGTCGTCGCGCAGCGACGCCTGGTCGACGAAGTCCAGCCTGTTCATTTCAGAGCACACTTCCTTGCGGTCGCGGCTTGCGGTGGCCGCCGACGCGCAGGCGTGGCGGCGGTCATCAAGCCGATGGTTTCGGGCTTTGGTGCGTATCCCGCAGCAGGCGGGACCACCCGGCCCGCTCAAAGGTTCGAGATAGCTGACCAATTGTGCCAGACGGGCGGGGCGCTGCGAAAATCACATGTAAAGGCTGCGTTAGTAACAGACGGAAAGTGCCTGGTGAATGGTACACATGACTCGGGTCGGAACGCGCCGGTCAAACCGAAACTTCGGCGCCGGGGAAGATGGCGATGCGGCCCGCCCATGCCCGGACATTACGTCGGAGGAGATCGAGGATGCGCCGCCGCCGGCTTACCGCGCTCGCCGCTGTCGCGGTGGTGACGCTGGTGCTGGCCGGATGCGACGAGGCACTTCTCGAGGCGCAGCTCCCCCAAAGGCAATCCGCTCGGCCGACGCAGAGCGCGCCCGCGCGTCCGTCCGCGCCGCAGCAACCGGAAACCGTGCAATTGCTGCTGGACTCCGCCATGATGGCCGGGCCGCCGTCTGCGCTGTCGAACACACGAATCGGTGGGCTCGCGGCCCGCATCCAACAGGCGATCGACCAGGCCGCCGCCGGCCGCGCCGCGCTCTCGGTAGCCGTCCTCGATCGCAAGACGCGCGAGCTGGTCTCCAACGGCAACACCCAGGTCATCGGCACCGCCTCGGTGGCCAAGCTCTTCATCGCCGACGAATTGCTGCTGGCCGAATCCCAGGGCAAGACCACCGTCTCTCCGGAAGACCGCCAGGCCCTCGATGCCATGTTGCAGTCGTCCGATGACGCGGCCGCCGAGAAGTTCTGGGGGCAGGGCGGTGGCGACGCGATCATCACCCGGGTCGCGGCGCGCTACGGCCTGTCGTCCACTACCCCGCCCGACGACGGGCGCTGGTGGAACACGATGAGCTCGCTGACCGATCTCATCCGCTACTACGACATGCTGCTCGACGGGTCGGGCGGGCTGCCCGTCGAGCGGGCCATGATCATCGTTGGCGACCTGTCCCGGTCCACGCCGACCGGAGTCGACGGCTACCCCCAGCGGTTTGGGATCCCCGACGGCCTGTTCGCCGAACCCGTGGCCGTCAAACAGGGCTGGATGTGCTGTATCGGCAGCGATTGGATGCACCTGTCGACCGGTGTGGTCGGCGCGGACCACCGCTACGTCATCGCGGTCCAGTCGCTGCAGACCTCCGACGACGCCACCGCGCGAGAAACGATCACCGAGGCCGTCAAGACGATATTTCCCGACGGCCGGATCTGAGTTGGTCCTAGTCGCCCAACAACTCGGGGCGGCGCTCGCGGGTCCGCTGCAGCGACGTCTCGCGGCGCCAGGCGGCGATCCGCGCGTGATCTCCGGACAACAACACGTCGGGGACGTCGAGCCCGCGCCAATTCGGCGGGCGGGTGTAGCTCGGGCCCTCCAGCAGCCGGCCCAGGGCGGCCGAGTGCGAATCGTCTTGGTGCGACGCCGGATTGCCAAGAACACCGTCCAGCAGCCGCAACACGGCCTCGATCATCACCACAGCCGCCGATTCCCCGCCCGGCAACACGTAGTCACCGATCGAGACTTCCTCGACGCGCATCCGCCGCGCGGCGTCCTCGATGACACGCTGGTCGATGCCCTCGTAGCGGCCGCAGGCGAACACCAGGTGCGTCTCGGTGGTCCAGCGCTGAGCGGTCGCCTGGGTGAACAACGACCCGGCAGGAGTGGGAACTATCAAAAGCGTTTCGCCCGAACAAATTTCGTCGAGCGCCTCGCCCCATACCGGCGCCTTCATCACCATGCCGGGGCCGCCGCCGTAGGGTGCGTCGTCCACCGAGCGGTGCACGTCGTGAGTCCACCGCCGCAGGTCGTGCACGTGCAGCTCGACCACGCCCGACGCAATAGCCTTGCCCGGCAACGATTGTCGCAGCGGATCCAGGTAGGCCGGAAAGATGGTCACCACGTCTATTCGTAGGTCTATTCGCGGGTCTATCCGCGGGTCTGTACGCACTACCGCCCCAGATCCAGCAGTCCGTCGGGCGGATCGATCTCCACCATGCGCTCGTCCAGCGACACCGACGTGACGATCGCGCTGACGAACGGAACGAGCACTTCCCCGGATTCCCGTCGCACCGCCAACAACTCTCCCGCCGCGGTGTGCAACACCTCGGTGACGACACCGACGTCCTGTCCCGCCCCCGTGCGGACCTGAAGCCCCTCGAGCTGGTGGTCATAGTAGGTGTCCGGCTCATCGATCGGCGGCAGCTCATCGGAGTCCACGACGAACAGGGCGCCCCGCAAACCATCGGCGGCGTCGCGGTCGGCCACGCCGACCAATCGCAGCAGCAGCCGGCCGCCGTGTTCTCGCGCGTCTGCGACGACGTACCTGCGTTCCTCGTCACCGTTACGAGATATCTTGGCCCGCAACGTATTACCCGGCGCGAACCGGGCGGCGGGGTCATCGGTGCGGATTTCGACGACCACCTCGCCGCCCACGCCGTGCGCTTTGACGACGCGCCCGACCGTCAACTCCAACGGAGTTCCATCAGCAGCGCTCCGCTACCGGTCGGTGTCCACCACATCGACGCGGATACCGCGGCCACCGATCCCGGCGACCAGCGTGCGCAACGCGGTCGCCGTTCGTCCTCCGCGACCGATTACCTTGCCCAGGTCATCGGGATGGACGTGGACTTCCACGGTCCGCCCACGGCGGCTGGTGACCAAATCGACGCGGACGTCGTCCGGGTTGTCGACGATCCCGCGTACCAGATGCTCGACGGCGTCGACCACGACGGTACTCATGCGCCGGTCAGCTTTCGGCGGCCGGCTGGTCCGGCTGGGCCGGCTCGGGCTGCTGGCCACCCTCGCCCGGCGCGGGCCCCGTCGCCGCGGCGTCGGCTTCGGCGGCGTCCGCGGTCGCAACCTCGGGCCTGGCCTCGGGCTCGGCCGCCTTGGCGGCCCTCTTGGCGCCCGACGTCGACGTCTTCTTCTTCGGTTTCGCGGCCTCGGTGCTCGGGGCACCGTCGGCTTCGGCCAGCGCGGCGTTGAACAGCTCGAGCTTGGTGGGCTTGGCCGGAGCGAACTTCAGGCGGCCTTCGGAGCCGGGCAGTCCCTTGAACTTCTGCCAGTCGCCGGTGATCTTCAGCAGCTTGAGGACCGGCTCGGTGGGCTGGGCACCCACCGAAAGCCAGTACTGGGCGCGCTCGGAGTCGATTTCGATGAGGCTCGGGTCTTCCTTCGGGTGGTAGCGTCCGATGACCTCGATGGAGCGGCCGTCGCGGCGGGTGCGAGCGTCGGCGACGGCGATGCGGTACTGGGGATTGCGGATCTTGCCAAGCCGGGTGAGCTTGATCTTCACAGCCATGGTTGAGCGACTTCTCCTGTGTGTGTCACGCTGCAATTCAGCGGCCGGGGCGGGATGCCAGGGCCCGGTTTTGCCTCGCGTGTATGACCGGCCGAACGAGCACCCGGCAAAGGTGGGTCGCGCGGCGGACAGCCGCCCATTGTGCCAGAGCGAGGTTAGGCCGCAAAAACCGTCGGACTTATAGCGGGCTGCTAAAGAATTTTTTGGAAGCACTTGGCCTCGACCCGGCGCGTCATCCGCCAACCCGCCGGCGTGCGCAGGAACTCGTCGTCGTACCACAAGCCGCAGAACAGCACCTGAT
>NZ_JAFBAT010000226.1 GCF_019247615.1 Mycobacterium sp.
GCGACGTGGCGCTCGTCGAAAAACCTAGCCCAGGCCCTGGCGGCTTGTGCGGCGCTCGTGCTGACCGGATGTGGAAGTCATATCAGCTACCACCCGCTGCCCGCGATGGAAAGGAGCCTGGGACCGGCGCCCACCCTGCTCAGTCACCCGACGGCGGACCCCGGTCACGACATCGCCAATCCGCTTCGCGGGCAGTACGAAGACCTATTGGAACCGCTGTTTCCGCAGGGCAATCCGGCGCAGAAGCGATATGCGGCATGGCCGGACTCCGATGACGGCAGTTTGCGTGTGTCGTGGCGGCAGCTCCAACCGATCGACCCGCGCACATTGCCGGCCGATGCTCCCGACGATCGCAAGTTCGATTTCAGCGCGATCGACAATGCGCTGACGGAGCTGGGAAACCGCAACATGCGGATGACACTCAGGGTTTACGCGTATAACTCCTGCTGCGATGCGTCCTATCCGAACAACACCAATATCGGTGTTCCCGACTGGATGGCTGCCGTTCCCGGGGCGACCACCAGCTACCCGGCGCCGCTGAGCGGCTACGCAGCCGGCGTGAGACAGGTGGTACCCAATTGGAACGACCCCAATTATCTGGACGCTTTTTCTCAGTTGCTCGCCGCGCTCGGCCGCCGCTACGACGGCGATGAGCGGTTGAGTGTCTTCGAGTTTTCCGGGTACGGGGACTTCAGCGAAAACCACATAGCATTTTTGCGGGACTCGCTGGGCGCGCCGGGCCCGTCGCCCCATGAAAGCGTCGCAAAGCTGGGGTATTTCAGCCAATTCCGCGATCAGAGCATCACCACCCCCGCCATTCACAAGCTCGTCGCGGCCAACGTCAACGCTTTCCCTCATACACAATTAGTGGTCAACCCCGAGAATCCTGAGATCGTGCGTGAACTGTTCAGTGACGACGTCACGAAAACACTGTCCGCGCCGGTCGGCATCCGCTCCGACTGCCTCGGCGTCTACGCGCCACTGCCGGTATGGGCCGAGTCAAGTGCGTCCGCCTACGTGCAGGCCGGGGATCCCGTCGTGAACACGACCAAGCAGCGGCTCGCCTCCGCGCCGGTGATCACCGAATGGTGCCAGTTACCCGACGGGACCAGCCCGCAGTCCTACTACGACAAGGCCGTGCACGACGTCCTCCAATATCACGTGTCGATGACGGCGAGTTTCAATTTCCCCGACCGCGACTCGAACTCGCCGATGGACCCCGGCTTGTATGCGCTGTGGGCGCGAGCAAACTTGTCGTCCGGTTATCGGTACTCGGTCGACGCTCAGGCGGGTTCGGAGTCGATACACGGAACGGTGGCGACGGTTCCGGTGGTATGGACCAACTGCGGCGCCGCCGCCGCGACCGAGCGGTGGACGCCGGGCTACCGGCTGATCGATTCCTCCGGGGCGGTGGTGCGGACGCTACCGGCGACGGTCAACCTCAAAACACTGGTTTACAACGGCACGAGCGAACCCCGGGAGGCGGCCGCGGTGGCAGTCACCGAACCGGTTCGCATCGACCTGACGGGCCTGTCACCGGGGCATTATTCGCTGCGGGCGTACGTCTCCTGGCAACAGCACAAACCCAACGCCCTACACGTCGTGAATTATCCGCCGATGCAGTTGGCACGCGACGGGCGCGACGACTCCGGGGCCTATCCCATCGCGGCGCTCGACGTAACGCCCGATGGCGTGACCGTCGACCGACAGTGAACGACCGGCGCAAATAGGCGCAGACAGACCAGCGTCCTCTCGATCGTGCGGGGGGAGCATAAAGCCCTCTTGCTGCCCCCTTTTTGGGACTCTGTTTGGGATGCGGCACGATGGCCATGCTGCATACTGCCAGTGAAAGTGCCCCCCGCAGGCGCCGAGCGAACAGGATCGTCGCTCTTCCTGTGGTGTCCCTCAGAGAGGGTAGTGGATGGATTTCCGCACCTTTGTTCAGACGCTCCGTGCGAGATGGAGACTCGTCGCGGCCGCGCTTCTTGTGTGCCTGGTCGGTGCGGCGGCCGTCACGGCCTTCCAGACGAGGGTTTACCAGTCGTCGGCAACGATCTTCATCTCGGTTTCCGGTGAAACCGACGTCAACGACGTGTACTGGGGCGGTCAGGCGGCACAGGACCGGTTGTCGTCGTACGCCGAGATCGCCGGCGGTCGCGCCGTGGCAGAGCGTGCGGTCAGTCAGCTTCAACTCGGAATCAGCCCCGACGACGTGGTGGCACAAACGCAGGTGAAGTACACCCCGAAATCAATGCTGTTCACGATCACCGTCACCGACACCGATCCGAACCGTGCCGCGCTGCTCGCCGGAGCGATGGCGGATTCGTTTGCCGCGGTGGTCCCGGCGCTCGGTTCGGCTCCCCGTACGCTCGACGCCGACGCGCCGCCGCAGGCGGCTCCGCCGACCCCGGTGGCCCGGGCGACCCTGGTGAAGCGGCCCGAGGTTCCCGATCGTCCCAGTAGACCGGTGCCGATGCGCAACATGGCGATGGGTCTTGCCGCCGGTGTTCTCCTCGGCATCCTGGTCGCGCTGGCCCGCGAGGCCAGCGATCGCAGCGTGCGCAGCCGAGCGAAGCTGGAAGAGCTTTCGGGTGCGCCGACTTTGGCGGAACTCCCCGGGATGCGGGGCAGTGGAACTCGGTTCGGCGTCGACGTCACCGTCGACAATGCCGTACGCGACTTCCGCACCCGACTGCTCAGGGCCATGGGGCCCGAGGGCCGCCGGCTGCTGGTGACGGCGCCGTTCGGCGGGGAAGGCACCACAACCACGGCGCTGAACCTTTCGTTGGCCCTCGCAGAGCTGGGCGAAGACACGCTGCTGATCGAAGGTGATAGTCAACGACCCGTGATCGCGGGTTTGCTGAATGCTGAGTCGGGGAAGGGGTTGGGCGACGTGCTGGCCAACGCCGATATCGCTGCCGAAGCCCTAACGCCGACGTCGACTCCGAACCTGTTCATTATCGCTTCGCAAGCCGGCCGCCCCGAGACCTCACCCTGTGGCACATACCCGCCGGAGCTGATCGACAACGTACTGACGGGCTTGTCGTCACGCTTTGACCGGCTGGTGGTCGACGGCCCGCCGGTGCTGGCGACGGCCGACACCGGCATGCTGGCCGGCGCTGTTCAAGCCACCGTGCTGGTCGTGCGGGCGGGCCGAACCACCGTCGACGAACTCAGCGACGCATTGGCCGCTCTGCGATCGGCCGGCGCAAACATCGTCGGCACCGTGCTCACCGAAGCCCGGATTCCCCGGCACAGCAGGGCCGCGGCGCGCACCTACCTCGGAAAGCTGAGCGGGCCACGGTGATCCTCTACCTGCGGGGTCGTTCTCGCTGGGCGGTGGCTGCGGTGACGCTGGCGGTGTTCCTGTTCGGCTCCTTCGCGGTCGGCGTGTTCTCGGTTCGCGACACGGTCTACGGCATGATGCTGATCCTCGCGATGTTCGGTCTGGTCGTGTACTGGGTGAAGCCGGACGCGATGGTCGGGGTCGCGCTGTTCTGGGCGTTCGCGGCGCTGCCGGCAGGTTTGCACGTCGGCAAAGTCGTCGGTCCGGCGGTGATAAACGGATACCAGGTGGCGGTGGTACTGGCGATCTGCTACCTGATCCCGATCGTGAGACCGCGGTTCTCCGATTTCGCGCTGCCGGGGATATTCGCGTTGACCGTAGTGTCCGCTACCGTTGCCGGCTTCGCGGCCGGACATACCACCTGGGTGGTGATACGTGAATCGCAGACCCTGTTCGAAATGATCGGCGGGTTCATCCTGGGTCTTTTGATCATCCACGGCGATTACGGCAGGTTGGCCATCCGTGCGATCGTCCTGATTCTCTGGTTTTCGGCGGGCATGGCAATTGTGAGTTCGTTGCATGCTGTCCAACTGTTCGGCCGCGCGGAAAGCCTTCCCGGCGCGGGCGCCGGCGACGCCGTCCGCATCATCCTGTCCACCCAGTCACTGGCCACCGCCGTGCTCACCGCACTGGTTGCCGCCGCGCTCATCGGCGGTGTCAGGCACGGCCTGTACTTCGCCCTGGGCCCACCAGCGCTGATCATCACGATGCTGTCCTTCAGTCGCAATACTTTGATCGCCTTGGCGGTGGGCGCCGGCGTCGCTGTCCTTGCCGGCTTCGGCTGGTTAACGCTGCGCCGAGGGGCCGCCCTCGCCGCGATCGGCGCGGTGGTCTTTGCCGTCGCGATCCCCGGGTCGCTGTTCCTGCTGCAGGGTACGTCGAGCGGCGACTGGCTCGCCGGCCAGTTCGCCGCATTCAATCACCGAGTGCTCGGCGGGGTGTCCACAGAGGCGCTCTCCGTGGACTCATCGACCCAAGACAGGCTGCGGGAAGTCGGAAACCTCAACCGCGCGATCGCCCGGGCACCCGTGTTCGGCCACGGCCTGGGCTACGCCTACCAGCCGTCGTACGGCGACGACGAATTCGAAACGAAGATCACTTCCACGTTCTCCCACAACTTCTATCTTTGGTGGCTCGTAAAAGCCGGGGCGGTGGGCATGGCGGCGTTCGCCCTGTTCGCGCTCGCGCCGTTGACCCGCGCGCTGCGGCGTGCGTCGCCGCCGGCGAAGATCAGCGCGGCAACCACCGGCGGCCTCCTGGCAATATCCGCCGTTTGGCCGTTGCCGGAGATGCCGATTGACGCCTTGGCGCTGGGCCTGGCCTTGGGGGCGACCATGGGGCTTGCCGGGGTGCCACGGCCGAGCCCGGATGCCGGCGAGCTGGAGCGCAACGGGCGGCCGGCGCCGATCGCTGGCCTGAAGTGAATCCGGCGGGTCCGGCTGCGGTTTCTCATGCTTGCCCGGCTCGGCCCGCGCCCGCGGCGCCGACGATGGGGACCACCTGTCCGCCACGTCAACGGGGACGAGGTCTAGCAACCAGCAATTTCTGATGCAAAAGGTACGGTTAGCGGTGTACCATCGGTGTGGAGTCTCTGAACTCTGAAACCAAGGGAGTCGGATGGCGTGTGATGCATGACCATTGGCTCGTAAACTGCTGCGGAATGATCACATCAGTAGAAACTTAAGGCTTGCGGTAAGGGCCGAACGGCCCTATCGGTCGTGTCCCGACTACAGCAAGGGTTGACGGTGGCATCTGAGATGACGACCAGAGACACTTGCTCGGAGCTGGCGGGCCCCTCGCCGCAGAACGCTTCCTCGGAAAGCCCTTGTGCACCGCACATCGGCGGTGTCAGTGCCGGACAGCCAGGCCGCAAGTTCCGCCGGCGGCATGTGCTGCTGATGCTCATCGTGTCGGCCTTGGTGGTGGGTGCGGGCGTCGCTGTGGCGGGTACGCAAAGCTGGCAGCCTCGGTCGTATCGGTTGGGTCACGACCGTATCGGTCCCGGCGCAGCTCCGGCGGTCCGGCTGGGCGACTCGAACTCCATGGCGTGTCAAGCGAGTGCGAACCTCTATGCATACGACAACAATGGCGTGCCATCCTGGTGGGACCATGACGCCGTCCTGAAGGGTTGTATCGCCTACTTGCACGAGCAGGAAGCTCAGGCCTCCGATCACCGGATCCCATAACGGGTTCGCGCGGACGCCGTGCCCCGCTAGCGCACCGCCGTTCATCCTCCGCGGCTGTTGGTAGCGATTCCAGGAGTCAACTCAAAGAGTCGGAGTGGATGTCTAACTGGTTGCGTGACGCCGCTACGGGCGTCAATTCGAGGCGATCACTGTCGGGGCGTGCCCGGGCGCGACGATGGCAGCACCTCATCGAGGTGTTCCCGTCCGTCTCGGAAATGCGTGTGCTGGACCTGGGTGGAACACCCGAGTCGTGGCGACTCGCGCCGGTGCGGCCCCGCTCGGTGACCACCGTTAACGTGCTGCCGCTGGCAACAGCTTGCGAGGGCATCATCGCGGTCCAGGGGGACGCGTGCGATCTCCCCCCCGTGGTTGCGCGTGACCACTTCGACCTGGTGTACTCCAATTCGCTGCTCGAACACGTGGGCGGGCACGTGCGGCGCCAACAATTGGCCGACAACGTCCGCTCTCTCGCGGACCGCCATTGGGTGCAGACCCCATACCGGTATTTTCCAATCGAACCGCACTGGCTCTTTCCCGGCATGCAATGGTTGCCCTATGAGGCGCGCGTGCAAATATCGATGCGCTGGAACCGTGGCCACATTCGTACGTACACCCGTGAAGAGGCGCAGCAGCAGGTCGATGAGATCGATCTGATCGGCATCTCGCAGATGCGTCGATATTTCCCGTCATCGATCATCTGGTACGAACGGGTCGCCGGATTGATCAAGTCTCTGGTCGCCATTCAAGCGTGACCGGCAAGGACTTCAAGGAGTTACTGAGTCGGCGGTGAAACGGGCGAAGGCGGGTAGGGCGGCCACTATTAAGTATGAATTGCCTATTGCTGAGCGTGCGCGGCCTCTGACTTACGAATCACGTACGTGAGATTGTTGTGCCGCCACGCTAGAGAGCCGAACGACAAGGCCCACAAGGATTTCGCGTACGCCCGCGTCAACCGAACCCGCGCACCGTTGCCGCGCACGTAATACGTGTGGCCGCGCTCTTCAAGGATTGAGCATCCATGCTTCTTGCAGAAGTCGCGTATGCCAGCACGGGAAATCAGGGGCGCATAGTAGGTGGGAAACGGTGAGTGGCCAGGCTTTCCAGCGTCGGGGTAGCGAAGAAAGTACCGGTAATACGCCACGTGAACCCAGAAGGGCGTGCGCCTTGCGGTCCAGCCGTATGCCGAGCATCTGTCCGGGATCAGCAACACGAGCAGGCCTCCCGGCTTGAGCCCGTTGAGCATGTTGGCAAGCGCGCCCTGGGCGTCGGGTATGTGCTCCAGGACGAACGAACTGTAGACGACGTCGTAACTGCCGGGTTGGATGGTCGCCGGTGCCGCGAGGTCGCCGACGATCGCCTCGTGCAGGTCTCCCATTGTCTCGACACGGCTTTGGAGTGCGTCGGCGCTGAGGTCGATGCCAGTCAACCGGTAGTCGACGCCTTCCAGATTCAGCGGCCACTCAAGCCCGCAACCGGCTTCAAGGATCTCCAGCGGGCCGCCAAGAGCTTTGATGATCGACGAAACGAGTGTCACTCCCTCGTTCCAGCTGTCGACGGTCTGCAAGTCCGTCCGAGCGCTCACAGCTTCCATCCGTGTCCTTCCGTGTCCTTCCGGGTCGTTCCGGGTGCTTCCGCAAGCTTTGCCGGCGCGCGGCTTTGCCCGTCTCGCCGGTGGCCACGACCCGTACCGAACCGCCGACGAGACCACGCCACTTCAGTCGGTGCCGAAGGCCGAGGCGGCCGAATTCGCCCACGCGCCCGCTCGATACTTCAGCCGCGCCACATTGTATTTCGCCCACCAGAGTGCTCTTTTGTATCGAACGGCGTTCTCACAGATTCTTTGGTACCGTTGCGAACTGCCCGCCTCCACCGCGCGCCTGTCCTCCAATAGCCGCACACATCGAAATGCCAAGTCAAACGACCCATAGCAGTAATGCGCGATCATCACCAGATGCTTCAATTGCTCGTCACTCATCCCGCCCGGGTGGATGAAGTCCCGCACATAGACCACATCGGTCTCCAGTATTTGATTCAGCGGCCGCTCGGGATTGCCGAGCACGAAGTCACCGATCAGCCATTTCTTCACTTCTCCCGCGATGCAGTGCGGAATAAACCCCTGCCGACGTAGCTCTAAATCGACCTCCCCGAATGGAGGCTGGTTTTGATACACGGTGACAAATGACACCTCAGTCTGTATCGCCACCGCTTCGGCGAGCTTCTCACCGCCGTTTTTGAATACGGCCAGTTCGCCCCCTTGGATGTCGATCTTCAGCAAATCGAGGTGCTGAATTTCACCAATATCGTCGAGCCGATAGGTGTCGATGGGGACCCGGTCGATAACGTCACCGAATCCATCGAAGAGTGTGAACAGCCCCTGCGTCAGCGGGTCGGGTTCGAGCAGGCTGGTCATCGCCCCCGGCGCCGGGCAGACCTTCAGCGTCTGTGGGTTGCCGTCGCCCAGCGCGTACGGCAGATAGCGTTCGTTCGGGCCACACTTCTCTTGCAGCTCGCGCAGCGCCTCGCGCCCCGGCTCGAAGCCTGTCACGAAACACAAGCCGGCATTGAGCATCGGCGTGTAGGGCCAGTCGCCGCTGCTCCGGCTCGCCCCGACATCCACTATCTGGGTGAGTCGCGACGGTGAGACGAGGTCTCGCACCGCACCCGTCAACCCGCCACCACCGGCCGCTCGGACGCGCCGCGTGAAACCTGGGCTGTTACGGCGCGACGATGGCATCGGTCGCACGTGCGAGTCTCTTTCGACACACCGGCACCTTTACATGCCGCCCTGGTAGTAGTCGACGATCTGGGTCTGGGTGATCGAGACGGCGCTTTTGCGGCCCAGGAAGAAGACGCTGCTGGCGGCGTCGAGTGAGTGTCCAGGGTCAAGGATGTGGTCGGCGTAGCTGAGCCAGAAAAAACACAGGGACGCGATTCTGCCGAGCCGTATCGAGCGGGTCAGGGCCCGAACAAAATGGTCGAGCGACCAACGCAAGGCCGTGCCGGCGCCGGCCACACAGCCGGATTCGATGCATTCGAAGTTGCGAAACAGATATCGATGGCCGCTGTCGGTGAAGCGGGTGAAATCGTAAGGTCCCTCGCATACCTGCTGAAGGAATGGCGAGTCGGCGTAGACGATTCCCCCGCCGCGCAGAACGCGATGAATCTCTCTTGCCACCACGGTCGGCTCCAGCATGTGCTGAAGCACTGCCTGGATGATCACTCCGTCGACGGAGCCGTCAGCCAGCGGGATGGCGTGGCCATCGCCGACGAATTGCACCAAGGGGCTGACGTAGATGTCGAAGGCGATCAGATCGACTGTCGAGTCGGCGTACAGTGCGGCCAGGCCGTCGCCCTGCGTCGCGCCCCCGATCACGAGAATCCGGGGCCGCCGCCCGTCCGCGGCAGCGTCGGCTCGGAGGAGCTCCAGCATTCGGGCCACCTCGACAGACGCGGTGGTGTTGGGCGGGTGTATCAGCCGATTGACTATGTGGCTGAGTTTGGACCGGCCGACCTGCGAGGCGCCCCGGGAAGCCCGCAATCTTTCGGCGTCGAGCACGCTCTGCTCGAAATCGACGAGGGCCGGCACGCCCGAGACCGTCGGGAAAGCCTCCTCGGCGTACCGGCAGGAAACTCCGGTACAGCGCCATGGGCCATCTGCGCAGCGCACCGGACTGGCGCACCTCGGACAGATGAAGAGGTCCTCGTCGATCATCGTGTCGAGCGCGAGCACCGATTCACAATATCGACCGCACCTGCGGGGAGACGGTCGAAATTGCAAACGCGAATGACACCAGATGATCGTGAAGCGCCTTGAAGTCAGACCGGGAGCGGTGGCTATTGTTCCCAAGTGATGGCGAGAATGAGACACCTCGCTCGGCTTCCAATCCGTGCGACCGTGAAGAACATTGCAGCCCGATTGCTGTGCGGTGCCGGACTGCCG
This sequence comes from Mycobacterium sp., assembly GCF_019247615.1. GTDB lineage: Bacteria > Actinomycetota > Actinomycetes > Mycobacteriales > Mycobacteriaceae > Mycobacterium. Next base: position 9,473 of record NZ_JAFBAT010000226.1, read on the forward strand.
GCCTTCGCCCGGCGGCGGCATCATGACCTGCTCGCCATCCTGATGTTCCACGGTGTGGAAGACGAACCGCTGTCGCCGGCGTGCTGGCATGTGCTCGGGAGGTCGCTGTTCCGCCGTCAACTGGAGTACGTCCGCGAGCACTTCAACGTCCTTCCGCTCGAGGAGGCCCTTGATCGCCTTGCGGCGGGTACGTTGCCGCCGCGCGCCATGGCGATCACGTTCGACGACGGCACGCGAAACCTCGCCACCCACGCCGTTCCGGTCTTGCGGGAGCTGAAACTGCCCGCGGCGGTGTTCCTGGCGACGGGCCCGATGGGCACCGACGAAACCTTGTGGCCCGACCGGCTCTGGCTGGCGATCGCCCGCACCACCGCAACAGACGTCGACCTGACCGCACTCGGACTCGGGACTCGTTCGCTCGACGGTACCGCCCACCGCGGTGAGGCCTACGCGGCGGCGGTCGAGCGGCTCAAAGAGCTGGCCGACGCGGAACGGATCACAGTCTTGGACGAGATCGTCGGGGCGTTGGTCCGCCGCGACGGCGGCGACGGCGGTCCGTTCCGGATGCTCTCCTGGGACGAAGCGCGTGAGATGGCCAGCGACGGTCTGGTGACGCTGTATCCGCACACGGTCACCCACCCCATCCTCGCCCGCTGCAGCGACGACAAGGTCCAGCGGGAGATCGCGGATTCCTGCGCGGCGCTCGAGCGTGAGACTGGCAGAGCCCCAACGATTTTCGCTTACCCCAATGGCCGGTCACAGGATTTTGATGACCGCGCCAAGAACGTGCTGCGTGCTCGCGGCGTGCGCTGGGCACTGGCAACCACGGCGGGATTCGCCCATCGCCGTTGCGACCCGCTGGCGTTGCCTCGGTTGGCGGTGGGCAGCGATTCGTCGTTCGACTACTTCCGGCTCATGGTCTGCGGCGCTCTTCCGCGTCGCTACGGCGGCACCGGTGGGATCGCGGCGGCGGCCTGAGCGCCGGGCGTCGCCGCGACGCGGCGGCGAGCCACAGGTCGTGCAGTGCATCCCGCCAGCGGTCCACGGCGAACTCGCCGGCGCGCGCGTGGGCGGCGGCGGCCAGGCGGTTGCGCAGCTCGGCATCGGCGACGAGCGAGTGCAGCGCTGCCGCCAGTTGGCCAGGATCACCGGGCGCGACCAGCACGCCGTTCACGCCGTCGGTAACCACTTCCGGTATCGCGCCCACCGCGGTGATCACCGGTACCACCCCGTTTGCCATTGCTTCCAGCACCGCCATCGGAAGGCCCTCACTGTAGCTGGGTAGCACGAAGATGGCCGAGTCGGCCAATAACCGGTCCCTCTCCAAGGGACCGACCCAGCCGACGACGTCGACCGTATCGCCGAGCCCGTTCTCGCGGGCAAACTCGCGCACCTGCTCCACCTCGCCGTCGCCGGCGAGCGTGACGCGCAGGTTTCCCCGAATAACGTCGGGTAGCAAGCCGATCGCCCGGACAAGGTCGTAGCTTCCCTTGTTGACCCCCAGTCTGCCCAGCGACACCACGCCCAACGGCCGGCGCGTGCGTGGCGACGGATCGGCGGCGGGCATGACCACGGGGTTGTGGAGCACTCGGACATTGGATTCTTGGTATCCGAGTCTGGCGCAGAATCCCGCGAGATGAGATTGCGCCAGCAGCACCGCATAGTCGGCGCGCAGCGCCGCGCGGACGGCGCGACGCCGCAGCGGCGGCAGCTCGTCGAACCAAGAGAAGAAGTGCGAGGTGTGGCAATGGAGAATCGTCGGGATGCCGCGCAACCGAGCGACGAATAGCGGGACCGACTTGCGGACGGTGCTGCCGCGCCACGAATAGTGGACGTGCAGTACGTCGACGCGGCCGAACAACAGCAGCGCTGACGCCGTGAGCATGCCCGAAATTCCCGTCCACAGCCGCGCCGTCAGGGAGCTGTCAACATAGGTCGGCACGAGCCGGATGCGGAACCGCGGGTCGGTGTCGTCGATCAGCAGCAGCATCACCGTCGCCATCCCACCGCGGCTGTGGGGTCCGCTCGGTGCTGGCCCGACGGTTAGTACCCGGATCGGATAGCGAGGTGTTGCGGATGCGGTCAATCGCTTGTCAACGGGCGTGGCAATCGGGCGTTCTCCCCGGCCGTGGCTCTGGCACCGACGGTCTCCTCGTTCCAATCTGATGCCTCGCGGGTGGGCATCTTCAGACCGCTCCACCGCCGTGGCACCGGCGTCAGCCGAAACCCTAGCAAACATCTGCAGCAAATAAGCTGGTAACGCCCCGGCGCCAGTGCGGACCTCCGTGAAAGCTCGCAAAGGGTTGGGCAGCCGGCCGCAGTTGATTCTCGCAACGCGCGACGCGTTTGCCGGACGTTCGGCCCCAAGGAGAACAACGGCACAAGCCCGCCAGATGGTGCAACAGTCGTTCGCCCGCGGCGCTGCGGTCCTTATGCCCTTGTTCACTGTTCAGCGGCGCTCGCTAGCATTCCGTTGGTGTTCGGGAAATCTTTCAGCAGAGTCATTGCGCTGGCCGGTGTGGTCGGCTTCTTCGTCATGGCTGTCCCGACATCGTGGGCTGAGCCCTCGGATCCCAGCCCCACGACCGAACCCGCCGCGCCGGCTCAAACAACGACGTCGATGAGCATGGCGTTGACCGACCTCGGATATGGCTCCACCTTGGGATTCTATGGACAAGAGGGGACGCAGGAGCTGACGCTGCCGGTCCTGAACGGGCTGACGCCCTCCGTTGTGAACGCCACCGCCGTCATGCCGGTCAATCTGCGGTCGGGGACGATCATCGTCTCGCAAGGTGACCGTGAAATCGCGAGGCTGAATCTGCCCACCACGGGTCAAGCGCCGATCGTCATCCCGCTCGCTGGAGCGACAGTGACCGACGACTCGGTGACGGTGACACTGCGTGCCTATCTGGTGCCTTCGGACGGGTCCTGCCTCTACGCGTGGAGCCCGTTGAACCTGATCAACGGGACGGTCGGCTACACCGGGGTCGAACAGCCGCCAGTCACGGTGGCCCAGTTTCTGCCACCGGCGCTGCGGAGGCTGACCATATTCCTTCCGCAGTCGCCGTCGCTGGCCGAGTCCAACGCCACCGTTCATCTGGCCGCCGCCGCGGCGGCGCGCTACGGCAGCCAGAACCCCGAGATAGCCGTGCTCCCGTTGACCGAAGGTCAGGCGGGCCCGCCGACGCCGCCGCGACCGCAGGAACGTCAGATCGTCGTGAAAGAGGGACCGGACAACGGGCTTTCCCTGCAGGGCGCTCCCGGCGCGCCATGGCTGCTGATGTCCGGAACCCTGGGGCCGGATGCGGAATCAGACACCGCTTTACTGTTCGGCAACCTGTCCCAGCTGGCACTTGCCTCCAAAGCTGTTGTGGGATCACTAAATTCCAGCCAACACCTACCGGGTGATACGACCACGCTGCGCGAGCTGGGACAACCTGACCTGAACGCCGAGGGGCTGCAACCGCGGGTGTCGATCGCACTCGACCAGACCCGGTTTGGCAGGTCAATCCACGCGGTGCGGGTGCATCTGCTCGGGTCCTACTCGCCTACACCGGCCAACATCGGCGGTCAGATCACCGCAACGGTCGGTGGGGAGACCGTCGATCGGTGGCCGACTGACGGCCGCGGCGCCGTCGACCGCTGGGTCGACATCCCCGATCGGCTCCTGCAGCGATGGACCGGTCTCGATCTGACCCTAAACGTCTCGAGCAACGTCGGACGTTGCGGAGATTTCTCCACGGCGGCGCCCGGAGACCAGGTGCTGATGTTGACGATCAACGGCGACAGCACCGTGCAAAGCAGCCCCGCCGCGCCGCCGGTGCCGGACGGCCTGCGATCGGTGCCGCAGGCGTTGATGCCCCGCATCCAGGTAGGGATCGACCCCCACTCGGTTGCCGACACGGCGCGCGCCGCGGACATCATGGTCGCCCTGCAGCGACTCAGCTCGATAGAAATCGAGACCACCGTGACAAGCGTGCAGCAAGCGATCGACTCGTCCAAGCCGGCGATACTGATTGCGGCGAACGGGTGGAATCACCCCGACATCGTGCTTCCGGTGTCCGCGGGGCCCAGCGGGCCGATCACCGTCAATGCCCTCGACTCCGACGGCAAGCCCACTACCCTCACGTTGGACCCGACGCTACAGATCGGATCCCTGCAAACCGTCTTCAACCGCGGCCGCTCACTGCTGATCGCGACGTCCAACGGCGCCCCGGCCCGGGTCGATGAGCTTCTCAAGTGGCTCGATAGCGACGCCACGCGCTGGTCGGGTATCAGAGGTCTGGCCCTGGTGTCCGTACCTGGGCATGACCCGGTGATCGTCGATCGCCCGAACGTGACGGCGAGTCCGGTCGCAACGCCCGATCGCCATTCGGGCTTCAGGTGGCTGTGGTGGGCCGGCGGAGCATCGCTTGCCGTGGCCGTGATCGGTTTTGGCGTGATAGTTCTCCGCAGCCGGCGCCGATCCCGGCACGGCCGTTAGCAGAAACGCGGGTTCATGGAGCCGAGGGGCGACAGGCTAATAGCACGCTACAAGAGGACGTACGGCATTCCGGCCGACGCGAACATTACCGAGCAAATGATCTTAGACCATTGGAATTTGGAAAAGCAGTTAACATCCGAACTACGCCAATCTCAACCCGAAAATCGTTGGGAGACTTTTGACCGGTGTTACACCCGACTGTACTCCGAGTTGGGCTGGCTTAATCAATTATCCGACGTTGCTGATACCAGATCGCCTCGCGAAATATTCGGAAGATGGCTGGGATTGATCGGGCCACCGCCGAAGTCTGTATATGAAATCGGTTCCGGTAAGGGTGGCCTCATCGCGTTCCTGGCAGCAAATGGCTACGAGTGCAAGGGGGCAGAGATCACGCGCCAGCGCGGAGAAGAGCTGCTGCCCGTGTCGTATACAAATCTTTCATGGGGAATATCCGACGGCGTCCACCTTGACCGGTTCGAACGCCCCGAAACCTACGATGTCGTGCTGTCGGACCAGGTGATCGAGCATATCCATCCCGATGACCTGCAACGCCATCTGAGGAGTGCGCGTTCCATATTGAAGAGGAACGGACGGTATATATTCGACACCCCCAGCAGATATACCGGACCGCACGACGTGTCCCGCGTGTTCAAGTGTAGCGAACCCGAGGGCATGCACCTGCGGGAATATACGTGCAGGGAGTTATGTGCAGCGGCCAGGCGTGCGGGTTTCAGCTCCATAAGCTTTGGGTTTGTACCCAGGCGGTTTCGAATCATGCTGCTCGCTCTGGGCGCTAAAAGATTCGCCGAGCCCGGCGAGATCGGCCGCCTGTTTCTGCGGATCGTATTCGCGGCCGAAAGGTTCCTCGGCGGAATCCCTACTCCCACGCTGCGCCGGCTGTGCGCAAACACTCTCTGTGCGCTTGGCATTTTCTCCGGAACTATTTCGCTGGTCGCCGAGAAATAAGCCAGTTGCCGCGGCGATCCGCACTATTTTCGCCATCCGGACGCCGAGCACGTGCGCGAGCATCTCAACACCGTCGCTTTCGTGCGCGGCCGCCGTCCGGCATGAGTGGTCCAGCCTAATCTAATATAAACTGGACGTATGTCGTATGTCGAGATTGTTATCTTGCGGCACTTATCCGCGGGGCCTGCTCATGGCTACGAACTGCGCAAACGCATCGAGATGACGGTGGGTCTGATGTTGAACAACAACACGCTGTATCCCGCGCTGCGCCGGTTCGAGGAAGCAGGCGCGGTGACCAAGACCGCCGAGCAGCAGGAGAGTCGTCCCCCGCGGCACGTCTACGCCCTTACGGACCTCGGGCGAGAACTGTTGCACGACATGCTCGCCGAGTTACCCGCCGATGAGGCCGGCAACGACACTGAGTTTTTGACCCGCGTTGGTCAGTTCCAGTTCCTTACCCCCGCTGAGCGGTCGGCCGTGTTGACCGCACGCGACGAGGCCATCTGTGCACACCTTGAGCGACTCCGCGTGCTCCGGGCCCAGGCAGGGGGTCAACGCTGGGGCCAGCTGGTCACCGAGGAGTTGATCCGACGCAATGAGACCGAGCGAGCCTGGCTGACCACCTTGCGCGCCGAGGCGAGCCGACCATGACACGCAAAGACGAAAGCCGGCACCGCGAAATCGCCGCGCCATATCGAGATGTGGCCGCGTTCGACGATCGAGCGCGCCGCTACGATCACGGTTGGCGGGGGTATCTACACCACGAAATCAGTAGTCGCGCTGCGGATCTGGTCATCGCCAACGTCAGGTCGCCAAAACGCGTGCTCGATCTCGGGTGCGGTAGCGGCTATCTGCTGCGCGTCCTCGCTGGCCACTATCCCGACGCCACGGAGTTCATAGGCGTTGACGCCGCACCTCGAATGGTTGAGGTGGCGAACAGCCTTGCGCATGATCCACGACTAACGTTCGCCGTGGGGGTGGCCGAGCAGTTGCCCTACCCGGACGGCGGAATCGACCTGATCGTGAGCACCACTTCGTTCGATCACTGGACCGATCAACAGGCCGGACTGATCGAATGTGCGCGCGTTCTGCGCCCCGGTGCACGCCTGGTTCTGGTCGACCAGTTCTCCCGCTTGCTTCTACCCACATTGCTCACGAGCCGTCGAGGCAAGGCCCGCACCAAGCGCAGGGCAGACCGTTTACTGCTTCGCGCCGGCTTCCAGCACCCCGAATGGCACCACCTCTACGCAGCGATCATCAAAGGGGTCGTCGCACGCAACCGAAAACATCAGGCGCGCGCCGACACCTCCGCAATCACGTCCAGCAAATGATCCGCGGCTCGATCGACGGTGAATCGCCGCGCGTAGTGGCTTGCGGCCGCGGCCCCGTGTTCCGCCGCGGCGAACGGGTCGGCCAACATGTCGAAGGCCGCGGTCAACCCAGGAACGTCGTCGACACCCACCGCAGGGAGACCCGGCGGCTGGTATTCGGGCAGGCCACCGGCGGTGGACGCGATCGGCATCACGCCCAATTGCATCGAGAGCACCTGCACGCCGCTTTGGGACGCGCGCCGGTAGTGAGCGACCGACCCCTTGGCAGCGGCCAGCGTGGCGATCACATCCGCGTAGCGGAACCAGCCGGGGACGCAGCGCGCGTGCTCGGGTAGGGCGGCGGTGTCCGGCCCCCCGTGGCCGATGAGCACGAGGCTATCGCCGCGCCAGCTGCCGCCGACGACGTGTCGCCGCCATGCTTCCAGCACCACGCCGACGTTCTTGTAGGGATAGAGGCGGCCGACCATGACGAAGTCGTGGCGGCCTTGCGGCCCCGTCAGCGGTGGGACCAGCGCCGGGTCGAGGTCGCTGGTGAGCGGGATAACGTGCACGGGGGTTCCGGCGACGTCGCGGCGGGTGGCGGCGGCGGCTGCGACATAGTTGCTAAACGTTATGGTGGCCGCCGACCGGGCCCCCCAGCGATCGAATACCGCAGGTTCGTAGACCCGCCGGTGTTCGACGAAGTCGTGCGGATCGGCATCGTGCACCAGCTGAATGCGGGGAGCATGCCCGGCCAGCGCGATCCAGCGTGGATCGCGGACCAGCTCGGCCATCACGACGTCAGGCCGGTACTCGCGGACGCGGCGCCAGGTCGCCAGGCCGGCGGTCCACGACTTAGCCTTTCGCAACCGCGGATCGAGTACCAACTCGTAGTCACGGGCGGTATCGGACTCCGGGTGCTGGTCGGTGGTCACCAGTAGCACGTCGACCCCGCGCCGGCGCAGCGCTTCCGCCTGTACCCGCGCCAGCGACCGCATCCATGGCGAAAGCCAAAGCACCCGAAGCGAACTCATAAAACGGCGTTGATCGCGTCGAGGTAGGAATCGGCCATCGCTTCCACCGTGTAGTGCTTGCGCAGACGCTCGAACCCGCATCGTCCCACCGACGGCAATACGGCGGGGTCAGCCAGGATCCGGGCCAGGTGTTGCCGCCATCCCGAAACCGACACCGGCTCGACGACAAACCCTGCCCTTCCGAAATCAAGCATTTCCGGGACAGCGCAAACCGCCGACGCCGCAACCGGTACCGCCCGCGCCATCGCCTCGAGAATCACCACCGGAAACGCCTCGGAACGGCTTGGGACACAGAGCAAATCGGCGTCGGCCAGTGCGGGCCCCGGGCCTGCCGACCATCCGCGCCACTGCACTCGGTCCCGCAACTCGGCAGGAGTGCGGGCCTGCAACCTTTCCCGGTCGGGGCCGTCACCGAATATCGAAAGTTCCCAGTGCATATCGGTAAGGCCGCCGAGCGCCTCGATCAGCAGAAGCGGGTTCTTGTGCTCGACGATGCGCGTGAGCATCACAAGATGCAGCGGGTCGCCGACGGCCCGGATGCGTGGGGACGGGTCGGCGGTCACAACGACGCCGTTGGGCGCGACGAATCGCCGCCCGCTAAGCCGATGCTGTGCGGTCAGCATCTCCCAATGGCGTTGTGCCAGCACGATGAAGCCGTCCGCGCGGCACATCGCGGCGGTCAGCGGCCGTGAGTAGATGGGCAGCTCGTCATTGGGAGGAGTGTGCGCGGCAACCAACCAGCGCCGGCCGGTGGCGGCCGCGCGCCACAACGTCGCGAATCCGGTCTCGGTGTTGGTGTCGCCGCTGATGAGCACGGCCGGACCCGCCGGAATGTCGACGATCGGCGCCCACCAGGGCTGGCGCACCACGCGCACCGATTCCGGGAATTCCTGGAACACGGGGCCCAACCGCTGCATGCACACGATGGTGACCGGGTAACCGCGCCGGTCCAATTCCGTGGCCAACATCGCCTTTTGGCGCTCGGCACCGCCATAAACCAGGCGGTTGGTGGTGATCACGATTGCCGGCAGCCCCGTGCGGCGACCCGCGCCGGCGCCCTTTCGTGCGCGTCGCTTCGAACGCTGCAGTCGCTCCAGCAGCGTTGTGCCGGCCAGATACACGGTTGCCTGGCGAACGCTGCGTTGGTGTTCCAGTAGCAGGGCGGTGTTGGCGCGTGCCAAGTCGTGGTTGCGACACAGTTCTGCGGGCGCAAGGCCCGTCACCGAATTGCCGAGTTCGGCGCCGAACTCGTCGGCCAGGACCAGATGCCAGCCCGCCGCGCGGGCGCGCGCCTGCCAGTCGGCCACCTCACCCCAGCGAAGGAACTCCTCGTCGAAGCCGCCGACGGCGTTCCAGGCCGCGCGGCTGATCGCCAGGCAGGTGGCCGCCAAAGCACCCTCGACACTGTGCGATTCGGGAGGCTGGTGGGCGTAGCGGTCGGAGACGGGGGTCCCACGAAGCGAGCGCGAGTGGCCGGCGGCGGCGACCAGTGCCCGGATCAGGGTCTGGCGGCGGCTCGCGACGTCCCACGGGGCCTCACCGAGTTCCGTGTCACCGCGCACCATCGGCGAGACCGCCGCAACTCGAGGTTGGCGAAGCAGCTCTCGCGTGTGCGGCAACGAACCGATCAGGCGCGCATCGGCTTTCAGCAACAGCAGGTCGCTGTCGTTGGGGATGTGTTCGACCAGCGTGTTGAAGGCTGCGGCGAAGCCGACATTCGCCTCTCCCGCTACCCATTGCACAGCCGGGTGTCGCGCGGCGAGCTCGTCGCGACCGGCATTTCCGTCGCCGCTGCCGGCATAGACGTAAACGCGCAACTCGGGCAGGTGCTCGGCGACGGCGGCCAGGCATGCCTCGAGCGAATCCCGGCTCCTCTCCGGCACGATCAGGACGGCGAGCGAGCGCTGGGAGGGTAGCGGGCCCGTGCCGCCCACGGGGGCCTTGAGGTATGACCGGTCCATTTGGCGCTTGAGGTATGCCCGTTGCCGACGGGTCATATACGCCCGGTCCGGTTCGCGGGTCATGTCATCAGCTGCTCCCGGCGCAACGACGCCAATTTCGACCATGTCAGCGGCCCGACCGCCGCGCTGGTGGCCACATAAACCGCGGCGGCGGCGGCCAGGATGAGAACCACGTGGTGGCCGGAAAGTAGCAGCGTCACAGCGACACTGGCTGCCGTCGGCACCAGCGCCCGCAGAAGGAAGGTCACCGGCGTACGGTAGCCGCACTGACGGTGCAGCCACCAGCCGGCGATCGCCATGTTGAGCAACTCCGTGCAAACCAGCGCGACGCCGGCTCCGACTGCGCCGAACCGCCCGTCCAGGACGAGGTTGAGCGCGACGTTGAGCGCCAGGGTGGCGATCGACAACCAGAACCAGAACCGCTGACGGTGGCTGGCGAACAGGCCCTCGCCGAGGGTCGTGGCGACGAAACGCAGCGCCACCGCAACGAAAAGCAATGCCAGCGTGGGCGACCCGCGGGCGACGAACGCCTGGCTGCCGAACAACCTGATCAGGGGTCCGGCCAGCATGGCGCCCACAACGGCGACCGGGATGGCCAGGAAACACATGAGTTCCACACCGCGGCGCAGGAAGCCGGCGAATACCGCGACGTTCCGCGCAAACAGCTCGCTGGCCGTCGAGAGTGTCGATTTGAGGAAGAACTCCGACACCACCAAGGTGTTGAGCGTTATCGACGAGGCCAGCCCGTAGACGCCGACCTCGGAGTCGGTGTTCAGCAAGGACAAGATCACGGCGTCAGCGCGCCAGTACAGGACGGTGATCACCGTCACCCCCATAGGAAAGAGGCTCTCGCGCAACAGATTTGCGGCTTCCCTTGGCGCAAAGATCGGGCGCAACGAAACGTGCCGCACCGCCGCGCTGCTCTGGATGACCACCTGCAGCGTCGTCGGAACGAGCTGCACAGCCGCGAACCAGATGACATCGGCTCGTTCGGCCACCAGAACACTGATCACGGCCAGCGTGACCAGCCGGCTGAGGACGTCGGAGACGGCCACCGCGGCGAACCGCACCGTGGCCATGAACACCGGTTCGAGCCGTGTCGTCATCGTCAAGATGAGCAGCTGGCCCGACAACACCACAAGCATCACGCGCACGTCATGGTCGCGATACAGGAGCAGCCCGGATCCCGCCGCCAGCGCGGCGAGCGGAACGCAGTACACCAGCGACAGCCCGTTGTAGATTCGGACCAGGCGCTCGAGCTCGCCGCGCCCCGAGGTGGCGCGGCGCACAATGACGCGGCCGATACCGAGGTCGACCAGGCTCGTCCACATACCGACGAACGCGACCGCGATCGTGAGCTGGCCGTAGCGGCCGGGACCCAGATAGCGGGCGGTCATCGCGACCGAGATCGCCGAGGCCACCATTCCGATTGCGCGACAGATCAATTGAATCGAGAACGCGTGAGCCAACCGCGCGAGCGGAACCGATGGCGCGACCTCACTGGGCGCCATCGGCTCAGTCATGGCCCGCGGCCACCTAGTAGGCTCCGTTTTTCGCCAAGACGGCTTTCAACGTTTTCGCGATGCACATCAGGTCACCCGCCATCGACCAATTGTCCACATAGGACAGGTCCAGCCGGACCGACTCTTCCCACGAAAGCTCTGAGCGGCCTTTAACTTGCCATAGTCCGGTGACACCGGGCTTCACCAGCAGTCGCCGCCTGACATCGCCGTCGTAATTCTCGACCTCTCGCCTCAACGGAGGCCGCGGCCCGACCACGCTCATGTCTTGTTTGATCACATTGATGAATTGTGGGAATTCATCGATGCTGAATCTGCGGAGTATTCTGCCGACTGGCGTGACCCGGGGATCTTTACGCATCTTGAACAATATGCCGCCGGCTCCCTCATTGAGCGGCAGCAGGCGGTCGAGTTGCTTATCGGCGTCCACTACCATTGTTCGAAGTTTAAGCATCGTAAAGGGCTCTCCGTTGATCCCAATACGTTCGGAATGGTAGAAGACAGGTCCTTTGCTCGTCAGCTTGATCGCGATGGCCGCGGCGATGAGAAGCGGCGATGCCAGTAAGAGAGCCCCCAGCGAGAAGCAGAAGTCGAAGGCGCGTTTTTGAAATTGCTGGGCTCCGCTATATTGCGGCTTCTCGACATGCAGCATCGGAAATCCGGCGATGGGCTGCAGGGACAGTCGCGCTTCCGCGACGTCCCATACCCCCGGCGACACCAGGAGGTCGACGTCCATCGTTTCCAATTGCCAGATCAAGTATCTGATGGCGGTGATGCCGAAACCCTTCGTCTGGGTCACCACCACCGCGCCCGCACCACAGCGGTCGATCGCAGCGAGCACATGCGATTCGTCACCGAGTATCGGGAGCTCGTGGCCCTCAACTGTCAGAGTCTCGCCGCTGGGCGGACCGGATCCCGGTATGCAGGCACCCGCGACGACAAAACCGTCGCAGGGATTATGGTCCAATTCGCGCACCACGCGGCAAACGTTATGCCGATCTCCAATCGCCAAGACCGTCGTCTGGTAGTCGCCGTGCTCGCGCCTACGACGGACATGCCGGCGCCAAATGCTGCGGCTCGCCAGCAATCCCGTCGTGCCCACCGGAAGTGCGACCGCCAGGTAACCCCGGGCCAGCTCGACCCGGACGAGCAGCGTCACCATCGCGATGATTCCGAATGTCCAGAATGACGCGCTGCCGATCCGTCGGTATTCGTCGATCCCGGCTCCGATGACCCGCGCCGACCGCGTTTCGAATATCGCAAGAGACGACAGCCAGAGCATCACGAATACGAACGAAAAAAGCGTCATCACCGGGCCCGGATAACCCGAAATGTTCGGCGAATGCCCGAACCGGACGAACTGAGCAAGGAACACCGACCCGCAAACGATCAGCGAGTCGCTGATGCTCAGCAGGCGCGAATATCGCTGGTGCCAGTGCCGCGAGGTGCGCCGTACGACGTTCCCGCTGGGCTCGGGCACCGCGGGCGTGGCGGCCCGCGAAGCGCCGAGTCGCGGTTTAAGCAACGTCATGTTCACTCCTTTGGCCTACGCGCTCGCCGTTTCGGCGCAGACGGCGGATCGGCGGCCGCCGCGCATTTCGGCACCATCACTCGTAGACAAGGCCGCGTAGTACGCAGCGGGATAGCAGATGAGCTGCGCGCGCGCCGCGCGCAGCAAGGCGATCGGACCCTGCAGCAGATAACGGCGGGCCAGCCGGCGCGGCTCCTTGATCAACCGGTACAACCATTCCAGACCGGCCTTCTGCACCCAGTCGGGCGCTCGCCGCGTCCTGCCCGCCACGAAATCGATGGCTCCACCGAAGGCCAGGAAAATCTTTGCGCCCGTCGCGGGGCCGTATTGGTCGACCCAGTGCTCCTGCCGCGGCTTGCCCAGGCTGACGACGAGGATGTCCGTGCGAGCGGCGCGGATTTTCGCGGCCGAGCTCTCCGAACAAGACGCGACGCTGTCGACGTCGGGTGCCCACATACCCGAAATCTCGAGCGCTGGATGACGCCTCCGCAGAACCTCGGCAAGGAGATGATGGGTTTCGGCGGTGCCCCCGAAAAAACCCACCCGTCGGCCGGTCCGTTCAGCCAACCCCAAAACCGCCGGAAGGAGGTCCGCGCCGGTGACCCGGGGCCACGGCCTGCCGGTAAGCAGTGCACCCCGCCAGGCGATCGGCATGCCGTCGGCCAGCAAAAGCCATTCCAGCGGACCCGCGGGCGCCGCGCCGATCTTCCGGAAGTGGTACAGGTGGTCGAGGTTCACCGAGCCCACGGCCAGGCCAACGTGGGATGCGGATTGCAGTCGCGCTGCAATGATCGCCACCACCTCGTCGAATTCGCGGCGCTCGACGACGTTGCCGCTGATAGCCATGCGCACAGGAGCCGCAGCAAGCAGGTCCTGGGTCATGTCACGCCCTACCCGTACCCGCCAGACGGCGGGCGTGTCATCACGGTCGGCACCATCCCGTACCTGGGCCCGGGCACCCGGCTGGAACCGGCCGCACCGCCGCGCGGCGCGGCGCCCAACATGCTGGGCGGGACGTTCGCGCCGTTGAGACCCGCGTCCGGCAACGCCGCGGCGGCGCTCACCTTCGCCGTCGGGATCACGCTGGTCCAGCTGGCCGGGACCGACAGCGGCCCCAACGAGGCCGCGTTGCCGGCGCCGGCCGTCACGCTTGACGCGAGCGATGCGGCCGTAGCGGCCCCCGCGGCCGCACCCTCCGCCGCCGCACCCTCCGCCGCCGCTCCCGCCGCTCCCGCCGCTGCCGCCGGCGTGGCGGCGGCGATCTCGATGGCCTGCCCGGACTGGGCGATCCCGAAGATGGATGCCATGGAATAGAGGGGGGTCGCCGCCGCCGTGAAATAGCTGGGAATGGCGTAGACCGGGACGCTCGCCAGGCTGATGCCGGTCGGTGTCAAAAGGAAGGAAGTAAGGGATGAAAGGTTGGCGGCGGGTGTCGCCAGGGGTGATGCGAGCCCTTGCAGGGCGGCGGGGACAGCCGACACCACGCCGGCCAGCGACAGGTGCTGTGTTCCCGCTGCCGCCGCGGACTTGGCGGCCGCGGCGGCCTGCCCCGCCACGCCGGCCGGGTTGACGACCTCCGGCGGTGACCCGAACGGCGTCAGTGCGGAGGCGGCGGCCGAGTGCGCGGCATACTCGTACATCGCCACGGCGTCCTGCGCCCACATCTCGCCATATGCGGCTTCGGTGGCCGCGATCGCCGGCGAATTCTGCCCGAAGAAGTTGGTGGCGACCAATGCCGCGAGTTGAACGCGGTTTGCGATCACCGCCGGTGGGGGCACCGTCGCCGCGAATGCAGCCTCGTAGGCCTCCACCGCAAGCATGGCCTGGCTGGCCGTCTCGGCTGCCCGCGCGGCGACCCCCGCGGTCCACGCCATATACGGCCCCAGGGCAGATGCCATGGACAGTGACGCCGGACCAAGCCATCGCCCGGTGATCAATCCCGCAACCGCCGACCGGTAAAACCCCGCGGCCGCGTGGACTTCGGCCGCCAAACCGTCCCACGCTGCCGCGGCCGCCGCCAACGATCCCGCGCCGGGACCGGCATACATTCTCGCGGAGTTGATCTCGGGGGGAATTGCGCCAAAATCGATCACGGCAAGTCCCCGGCGCTCAATGTGCTAGCGCCCGGCAGCGCCTCCGGGCCGCTTGGATGCGACATCAGGAACCACCCATCTAGCTAGGGCACGACCTCAAGGGTCGTGCGTGCCCCCGTCGCCGCCCTCATGTCGGCGGAAACTTATGAAACGTCCGTTTTCATTCGCCGAAGAATAGGCGCTTTCGGCGCGCTCACAAGCGAACTCGCTGCGGACACGCCATAAAAGGTCCTAATGGTCCGGCTTGGGGACCAAGGTCCCCGGCATGGGTTGCCGACCCCACCCATAACGACCGTGCGGCCCGTACCCACGCCTGCGAGTGTATCTCATGACAAACTGCGTCTACAGGGCAAGCGCGATTTAGATACCATAAGTTCTTTTTCAGGGCGTCAAGCCGACCACGAGTCTGTAGCTCTGTGCTCAGCGCGCATGACGGTCGCATCGCGTTTTGTGACCTGGTTCACCGGACGTCAAACACGCAGCGATGACGACGAGCACCATAGGAGTGTGTGTTCGGCGGTGCCCGGATGGGCCAGCAAATGGGGTGAGAGCGGGCTGGCGTACCTGACCGGCCCGCCCGCCGGGCCGCCCGACTTCTCCCGCGCCAACGTGCTGGCCCGCGCCGAGCACGTGGCCGCGGCCGTCGGTCAGCGACTGGGTATCGCCGTGGACGCCTCTGCCCTGCTGGCCGGGCGAGCCGGGCTGCTCGGGCTGACCCGGGGCGGCCGGGTGTCCGCCGGGGGTGCCACCCGGTTGCTGCCGGCCCGGGACGGCTGGTGCGCGATCACGCTGTCGCGCCCCGACGACGTCGCCGCTGTTCCCGCGCTACTGCAGTCCGATGAGGTGCCGATCGACCCCTGGCCGGCGCTGGGCCAGTGGGCGGCGAGGTGTCCGGTGTCCGTCGTCACCGAGCGGGCCGCGCTGCTCGACATCCCGGCGGCCGGCCTGGGCGAGGTCGCCGCCGCGTCGCCACAGGCGCGGCACCTCGGGTTCCGGTCGGACCCGCGTGGGTTGGCCGGCCTGCTGGTCGCCGACCTGTCCTCGATGTGGGCGGGTCCGCTGTGCGGGCAGCTGCTGGCCCGCGCGGGAGCGACCGTTGTCAAGGTGGAAAGCCGGCGCCGTCCAGACGGCACACGCACCGGCAACCGCGAATTCTTCGACTGGATGAACAGCAAAAAGCTCTCCTACGCCATCGATTTCGAGGCCGACGCCGAGGAGCTGCGCGAGTTGCTCTCGGTCGCCGACATCGTGATCGAGGGCTCACGCCCCGCCGCGCTGGAGCGCCGGGGGCTCGGGCCGCACGACGTCGCACCGCGGCCGGGCCGAATCTGGTTGCGCGTCAATGGGTACGAGCAACCGAGGCCGGCGTTCGGCGATGACGCCGCGGTGGCCGGTGGCCTGGTGGGCGCCGCCGACGGGGCCGGTTTGAAAGGACCGGTGTTCTGCGGCGACGCCATCGCCGACCCGCTGACCGGGCTGGAGGCGACCGTGGCGGTGCTCGAATCGCTGAGCCGGGGCGGCGGCGAACTGATCCACGTGTCTATGGCCGCGGTCGCCGCGACGTATGCGGCGTTACCGACCGAACCGTCGGCCGCGCCCTACCCCGCGCCGCCGCCGCGGCCACCGGCGGCCTGCGCCCCGGCGGCCGAACTGGGCGCCGACAACGACGCCGTACGCCGCATGGTCTCCGAAAGGCGCTGCCCGTCGTGCTGATTCACCGCGCTACGTTGCTGGACGGCCGAACGGTCGACATCCGGGTCGGCGCGCAGATCGACCAGGTGGGTGACGACCTGGTGGCCGGCAAGGGGGAGGGCGTGCTCTACGCCGGCGGCGGAACCGTCCTGCCCGGGCTGCACGACCACCACGTGCACCTGCGCTCGGCGGCGTCGGCGCTGGATTCGTTCTTCGTCGGGCCCCCGGGCGTCAGCACCAAAGCCCAACTGACACAACTGCTCTCGAACGCGACGCCCGGCCCGGACGGGTGGATTCGCGCCGTCGGCTACCACGAGTCGGTCGCCGGCGAGCTGGACCGCACGGCCCTCGACGCCGTCGTGCGCGACGTTCCGCTGCGCATCCAGCACCGCAGCGGTGCGCTGTGGATCCTCAACTCCGAGGCGCTGGGCCGGGTCGGCCTGCCCGAACACCCCGACGGGCGCCTGCGCAGCGCGGACCGCGGCTGGTCCGACGCGCTGGCGCAGCGCGAAACCGACCTGGCCGACCTCAGCCGCCGCATCACCGCGACCGGCGTCACGGGCGTTACCGACGCCACCCCCGACCTCGGCGCCGACGACATGGTTGCGCTGTTGGTGGCGCACCGTCGCGGCGAGTTTCGGCCGCGGCCGAGCTTCCTGGCACCGGGTAAGAAGATCCTGCAGGACGATCGCCTGGACCTGGACTCCCTGACGGCCTGGGTCGCCGAGCAGCACGGCAACGGCCGCCCGGTCGCGGTGCACTGCGTCACGGCGGCCCAACTGGTGGTCACGATCGCGGCCCTGCGCGCGGCCGGTAGCCATCCGGGGGATCGCATCGAGCACGCCGCGGTGGTGCCCGACGACAACGTCGCCGACCTGGCCGACCTCGGCGTGACCGTGGTGACACAGCCCAACTTCGTCGCGGAGCGCGGCGACCAGTACCTCACCGACGTGCCCGCCGACGAGCACGGCCAGCTGTGGCGGGTCGCGTCGCTGCTGGACGCGGCCGTCCCGGTGGCGCTGTCCACCGACATGCCCTTCGGACACGGCGACCCGTGGACGGCGATGCGGGCCGCGGTGTACCGCACCACGCCCAGCGGTGCCGTGCTCAACGGGAACGAATGTGTCTCGGCGCTAACGGCTTTGACGATGTTCCTGGGTCGGCCCGATGATCCGGGCCGGCCGCGAAGCGTCGAAGCCGGGCAGCCGGGGGATCTCTGCGTGCTGACCGAGGCGCCGGCAACGGCCCTGGCGGAGCTGGACGCCGGCATGGTCGCGGCCACCGTCATCGGCGGCGAGCTGGTCTACTTCGCGATGTGACGGGCGCTCAGGCCGGCGCGAGCGCGGCACGCAAAATTTCGCACTGGCTGTCGAAAAACCGCCGCGCCACTGGGGCTTTGCGTGCCACCACGTCGAACCCGTGGAACGCGCCGGTAACCACCTCGACGTGACACGGCACCCCCGCGTCGATGAGGCGCTGGGCGTAGGCCAGGTCCTCGTCGTGGAACAGGTCGTGCGTGCCGACCCCGATCCACGCCGGCGGCAACCCGCTCAGGTCGTCGCGGCGACCCGGGACGGCGACCGCCGGGTCGGCGCCGCCGAGATAGGCGCTCCAGCCGAACCGGTTGCTGCGCGTGCTCCAAAGGCGGTGGTTCGGGCTTGGGCCGGTGGCCGAACTTCGGTCGTCCAGCATCGGGTACACCAGCACTTGGAACGCCGGGCTCACCTCGCCGCGGTCCCGGGCCAGCAGCGCCAGCGCCGCCGCCAGGCCGCCGCCCGCGCTGGCGCCGGCGATCGCCACGCGCTTGCGGTCCACCGCGGGCAGGCCGGCGAGCCAGGTGAGCGCCGAATAGCAGTCCTCCAACGCCGCGGGATACGGGTACTCGGGCGCCAGGCGGTATTCCACCGACGCGACGGTCATGCCCAGCCTCGAGCTGAACCGGCGGGAAATCCAGTCGTCCTGCTGTGCCGTGCCGATCACGTATCCGCCGCCGTGGATCCACAGCAACGCGGGTGTCGGTTCGCTCGCGCCCGCCGGCCGGAACAGCCGGACGCCGGCCCCCGATCCCAGGGTGATCACCTCGACCTCGGGTGAGGCGGGTTTGCGCCGGCGCTCGCTCAGCCCGCCCAGGGTCCGCATGATCGGCAGGCTGCGCGGGCCGATCATGTGCCGCGGGGCGATGCGGGCGATGCGGCGCAGGTCGGGGTGAACGTCGTCGTTCGGCATCGGTCAAGTATCCCGGGGCCGAAAGCACACGAGGCGCAGGGACCCGTGATCTCGCGGTAGTCGTGCGGACAACCGGCGGAAATGCCTTGGAAACACGGCCGACGTACCTTCGGCGGTAAGCGCCGATCGGGGAGGCGACGTGGGAGGTACATTCAGCCGGGCCGGCCAAATGCTTGCCGGCTCACCAGCTAAGCGGTGATCGCCAATGGCGTTGGCGCCAACGAAGACTCATTGCCCGTACTGCTCTTTGCAGTGCGGGATCACCCTCGACGTGTCGGCAGGACGGGTCGAGCTTGCGCCGCAGGACGACTTTCCTACCAATCGTGGCGGCCTATGCGCCAAAGGGTGGACGGCAACCGATTTGCTGGCGCACCCGGAACGGCTGACCAGGCCGTTGGTCCGCGACGACCGGGCGGCCCCGCTGCGTCCGGCAACCTGGAATGAAGCGCTGGAACGGATTGTCGCGGCCTTCCAGAAGGCGCAACAGGATTACGGCGTCGACGCGGTCGGATGTTTCGGCGGCGGGGGACTGACAAACGAAAAGGCCTACCAGCTAGGTAAGTTCGCGCGCGTCGCGCTGCGCACCTCGGCGATCGACTACAACGGCCGGTTCTGCATGTCCTCGGCGGCCGCGGCATCCAACCGGTCGTTCGGCATCGACCGCGGGCTGCCCTTTCCGCTCGCCGACGTCGCGGGGGCCGACGTCATCCTCCTCGTCGGTGGCAACCCCGCCGAAACCATGCCACCCGCGATGCAGCATTTCGACGACGGCCGGGCCAAGGGCGCCAGACACATCGTGGTTGATCCGCGGCGCACCGCGACGGCAGCGCGGGCCGACCTTCATCTGCAGCCCGTCCCAGGAACGGACCTCGCCCTCGCGAACGGCATGCTGAACGTCTGTGCCCGCGATGGGCTCATCGATCGGGCATACATCGCGGAACGAACCGCTGGATTCGACGCGGTGCGGCGCGCGGTGCGGCTGTACTGGCCGGACCGGGTCGAACGGATCACCGGCGTGCCGGAGAAGGACATCGTGGCCGCGGCGCGGATGCTGGCGGGGGCTGAGCGGGCGATGATCCTGACCGCCCGCGGCGCCGAGCAGCACAGCTCGGGCACCGACACGGTGCAGGCCTTCATCAATCTCGCCCTGGCGCTGGGCTTGCCGGGGCGCCCGAACAGTGGATTCGCGACGATCACTGGCCAGGGCAACGGGCAGGGCGGCCGCGAACACGGGCAGAAGTGCGACCAGCTGCCCGGCTACCGCAAGCTCGACGACCCCGACGCGCGCGCCCATGTCGCGCGGATATGGGGGATCGACCCCGCCGACCTGCCGTCGTCCGGGCGGTCGGCCTACGAGATGCTCGACGGCATCGGCACCGGCGGCGGGGTGCGCGCGCTATGGGTGATGGCTTCCAACGTCGTTGTCTCGGCGCCGAACTCGCTGCGAGTCGCGGAGAAAATCAAGCAACTGGACTTCCTCGTGGTGTCCGACATATTCCTGTCCGAGACCGCGGCGCTGGCCGATGTGGTGCTGCCGACGACACAGTGGGCCGAAGAGTCGGGAACCATGACCAACCTGGAGGGCCGGGTGATCCTGCGTCGGGCGGCTCTGACGCCGCCCGACGAGGCGCGCAGCGACCTCGACGTGATGGCCGACCTGGCGAAGCGCCTAGGGGTGCACGGGTTCTCGGCCGATCCGCAGGAGGTCTTCGAGGAATTGACCCGCGCGAGCCAGGGTGGAAAGGCCGACTATCGGGGGATCAGCTACCAACGCATCGACACCGGCAAGGGCGTGTTCTGGCCGTGCCCGTCGCCGCTGTACCCCGACACCCCGCGACTGTTCCTCGAGGACTTCCCGACGCCCGACCGCCGGGCCCACTTCCATCCCGTCGAACAACCCGGCGCCGCCGAGGTCCCGGATGACGAATTCCCTTACTACCTCACCACTGGTCGCGTGTCGAGCCAGTACCAATCCGGGACCCAAACACGCAGGGTCGCACAGCTTGCCGAGGCGGAGCCCGAGCCGGTGGTCGAGCTTCACCCCACGTTGGGCAGCCGTGTCGGCGTCGGCAGCGGCGACAAGGTGCGGCTGCAGACGCGCCGCGGCGAGGTCGTGATGACGGCGCGGATGAACGACGGCATCCGCCCCGACACCGTGTTCGCGCCGTTCCACTGGGGTGGCGCGGCGAGCATCAACCGGCTCACCAACCCGGCCCTGGACCCGCATTCGCGGATGCCGTCGTTCAAAGTCTGCGCGGTATCGGTGTCCAACGCCGTGAAATCCGATGCACCGGAAGGAGATGAGACATGAATGATGGCAGCACACCTCGATTCCTGCAGGGAGCGTTCACCTTCGACGGCAAGGGGTATGAGTCGCCGTCCCTGCTGGACGCGTCCCTGCGCTACGTCGTGCCGGCCGGGGCGATCACCCAGCCGGTCTACTTCCGTGGCGGCAACAGCACCGACGAGCTGGTCACCATCTTGCTGATGCGCGACGGCGCCCCGATGCGCTACTTCCCGATCGGGGCCAAAGACGCCGTGCACGTGCCACTTCGGGTGGTCGAGGACCTGATCGTCGACACCGTCGTCGAGGTGTTCGTCGCCGCCCCCGACGGGCTGAGCGGCACCGTCTTCGTCGACATCGGGCTAGTCGAAATCTAGGGCGCGCCAAGGGGAGTCATGAGTACACTGGCAAGACCCGAAACCAACGGCCACAGCCCCGCCGCCCTGGCCAGCCTGGTGGTGGTCGGCAACGGCATGGCGGGCGCGCGGGCGCTGGAGGAAATCCTCGCCCGCGGCGGCGGAGAGAAATTCGCCATCACCGTGTTCGGAGACGAACCCTACGGCAACTACAACCGGATCCTGCTGTCCAACGTGTTGGCCGGCTCCGACGACGCCGGGGAGATCTACCTCAACCCGCTGGACTGGTACGCCGAGAACAACATCGACCTACGCGCCGGGGTGCGGGTGGTGCGCATCGACCCCTTCGCGCACCTGGTGCACGCCGACGACGGCACCACGGTCCGCTACGACAAGCTGCTCCTGGCCACCGGCAGCCGGGCGTTCTTCCCGCCGGTCGACGGCATCTGGCAGGACAACAAGACCTTGGCGCCGGGCGTTTTCGGGTTCCGGACGATCGACGATTGCCGGGCGATGATCCGGTTTGCCGAAGGGCGAAGCAGAGCAGCGGTTATCGGCGGTGGGCTGCTCGGCCTGGAGGCCGCGCGGGGCCTGCAGAACCGCGGGCTGCGGGTCGGCGTCGTGCAGGGTGGCCCCGCATTGATGAACGCCCAACTCGACGACCAGGGCAGCGCCATCCTGCGGCGCCTGGTGGAGGCGCTGGGCATCGAGGTGCACACCGGCAAGCGGACGACCAGGATGCTGACCGAGAGCGGGCTCCCGTCGGCCATCGAATTCGACGACGGCAGCCGGCTGCCGTGCGACATGCTGGTGATGGCCACAGGCATCCGGCCCAACGTCGGGTTGGCCATGCGCGCCGGTCTGACCGTCGAACGCGCCATCGTCGTCGACGACCACATGCGCTCGATCGACGACGACGACATCTACGTGGTGGGCGAGTGCGCGCAGCACCGTGGACAAGTCTACGGCCTGGTCGCACCGCTGTGGGAGCAGGCCGGCGTGCTAGCCGACCATTTGACCGGCGCCAATCCCACTGCGGCATACCACGGTTCGCGTACCGCCACCAAGCTGAAGGTCGCCGGCGTCGACGTGGCGGCGATGGGGGTGAAAACCCCCGAGCGTGACGACGACGAATTCGTCCAGTACTCCGAGCCCAGGCGAGGGGTGTACAAGACCGTGGTGGTGCGCGACGACAAGCTGATCGGCGCCACCCTGGTCGGAGACGTGAGCAAGGTGGCGTTCTTGATGCAGGCCTTCGACCGCCGGCTTCCGCTGCCGCCCGAGCGGGTCTCGCTGATGTTCGACCTCGGTACGCCGGACGCGGCCACCGGCGCCGCCGAATTGGCGGACGACGCCCAAGTGTGCAACTGCAACGGGGTGAGCAAGGCCGCGATCGTGCGCTGCGTCAAGGACGGCCAGGCATCGGTCGAGGGCGTCATGTCGACGACCCGCGCGGGCAAGGGCTGCGGGTCGTGCAAGGGCTTGGTCGCCCAGGTCGTCGAGTGGGCGGCCTCCCAAACAGGGGTCGCGATTTCGCAAGGCGCGGAAGCGAATTGGTACGTGCCGGGCATCCCCTATGAAAAGCCCGAGCTGATGGCCAAGATCCGCGAGCTCGAGCTGCACTCGGTGTCCTCGGTGTTCGCCGCGCTCGCGCCGGAAGGCCGCGAGGATGCCGGCTCGAAGATGGCGCTCGCGTCGCTGCTGCACATGATGTGGGGCGACGAGTTCGTCGACGAACCGGACGGCCGGTTCATCAACGACCGCGTCCACGCCAACATCCAGCGCGACGGCACCTTCTCGGTGGTGCCGCAGCTCAAGGGCGGCGTGACCAGCGCCGAGCAGCTGCGCAAGATCGCCGACGTGGCCGACAAGTATCAGATCCCGATGATCAAGCTCACCGGCGGCCAACGCATCGACCTGCTCGGGGTGCGCAAGGAGGACCTGCCGTCGGTGTGGGCCGACCTCGGGATGCCGTCGGGGTACGCATACGGCAAGAGCTTTCGGACCGTGAAAACCTGTGTGGGAAGCGACTTCTGCCGATACGGGCTGGGCGACTCGACGGCGCTGGGCATCGCGATCGAGGAGCGCTTCCAGGGCATCCCGAGTCCCGCCAAGATGAAGTTGGCGGTGACCGGTTGCCCGCGCAACTGCGCCGAGGCGCTGTGCAAGGACCTCGGCGTCGTCGCCATCGACGGCGGGCAATGGCAGATCTACGTCGGCGGGGCGGCCGGCGCGCACGTCCGCAAGGGCGATCTGCTGGCGACCGTCGACACCCCGGAAGAGGTCATCGCGTTGACGGGCCGGTTCCTGCAGTACTACCGGGAAAATGCGGGCTGGCTCGAGCGCACGTACACGTTCGTGCCGCGGGTGGGCATCGAACGGATCCGCCAGGTGGTGGTCGAGGACACCGACGGGATTGGCGCCGAGCTCGACGCACGCATGCAGAAATCGGTCGATTCCTACCGTGACCCATGGAGCGAGAGCCGAAACTCTCCCGCGCCCAACCAGTTCCGGTCGTCCCTCCCGCTGATCCCGCTGCCCCAGGTGCCGGTGCGATGAGCGAGGTGACGTTGGGCGACGTGGACGACATCCCGGTGGGCGGGGGCCGGGCCTACGCGGTGGAGGGCCGGCAGATCGCGGTCTTCCGCCTGCGTGACGGTTCGCTGCGGGCGATCGACGCCGTGTGCCCGCACCGTGGGGGCCCGCTGGCCGACGGGCTCAGCGACGCCGGCGTCGTCGTCTGCCCGCTGCACGGCTTCACCTACGACCTCGCGACGGGGGAGGAGGTCGGGGGCGCCGGCGCGGCCGTCACCGCCTATCCCGTGCGCGCCGACGACTCCGGAACCATCCACCTGAGCATGGACGGCGTCGCCGCCCGGCGACCGGAGTGCAACGGCTCGCTGGCCCGTTCGTAGCTGCACCCATCCGGGTCGGCTCCGGCGCCGAATGACTCGCGTGAACCATTCGGCCCGGTCGGTCGGGCGGTCCCGCGCGTGCGGGGTTAGCCGCGCGCGGATCCGGGTATCGATCCGGTTGATCCAAACGCTGGCCTATGCCGCGGATATCGGCCTGCCGGCGATGCGGGTTGGTAAGCACACCCCCCACCGGGGCAAACGCGCGCCCGGGCCGGCTGGTCGCGCACGATGCGAGAGGCGTGACATGCTGGGGCATCTCTACGATCGGGCGCTCGGTGGCGAGAGATGTTGGGTCCGGCACGAGGACGGCGAGGTTCGGCCGCTGCCGGCCCACCGGTGGCTGGGCGACCGATGTCCCGGCGGCGCGCCGCGCGACGCCTTCGACGACGTCTTCGACGAGGCGGTGGCGCAGATGTGCACCGGACCGACCATCGAGCTGGGCTGCGGGCCCGGCCGGTTGGTCGCCATGCTCATCCGGCGGGGCATACCGGCGCTCGGCATCGATCGATCGGCGACGGCCATCCGCTTGGCGGGGCGTGGCGGCGCGCCCGCGCTGCTGGGCGACGTGTTCGAACCGCTGCCCGGAACGGGGTCTTGGCAGACGGTATTGCTCGTCGACGGCAACGTCGGCCTGGGCGGCGACCCACGACGCATCCTGGCCCGCGCCGCCGAGCTGCTCTGCCGCGGTGGGCGCTGCGTGGCCGAGTTCGAGACGGACGTGATCGGCGTCCGCCCGCGCTGGGTGCGCCTCGAGACCGACCGCGACGTGGGGCCCTGGTTCCGGTGGGCGACGGTCGGTGTAGACAGCGCCGCCACGCTGGCCGCGCAGGTCGGTCTGACGCTGACCGGCGTCCGGCTGATCGGCGCCCGGGTCATCGCGAACCTGGCCGCCCTGTGAGCGGCTACGGCTTTCCGGCCCGCCTGTGGCGCGCGCTGGACCGGCATCCGCCGCCGGGCGCGCGGCGGCTGAGCCTGAAGTTCCGCAGCCCGTTGCGTGGCCCATGGTTCACGTCGGTGTTCGGGCTGGTGCTGTTGATCGCGATGCCGATCGTCATCCTCACCGGGTTGCTGTCCTACATGGCCTACGCGCCGCGGCTCGGCCAGGCCATCCCCGCCGACGTCGGCTGGCTGCGCCTGCCCTTCTTCGACTGGCCGACGCGCCCGTCGTGGTTGTACCGGCTGACCCAGGGTCTGCACGTCGGACTGGGCCTAGTGATCATCCCGGTGGTGCTGGCCAAGCTGTGGTCTGTCATCCCGCGGCTGTTCGTGTGGCCGCCGGCCCGCTCGATCGCCCAGCTGCTGGAGCGGCTGTCATTGCTGATGCTGGTCGGTGGGGTGCTGTTCGAAATTGTCACCGGGGTGCTGAACATCCAGTACGACTACATCTTCGGGTTCAGCTTCTACGACGCCCACTACTTCGGGGCATGGGTCTTCATCGCCGGTTTCCTCGTGCACATCGCCCTCAAGATTCCGCGCATGCTCGCCGGCCTGCGCTCGCTGCCCATGCGAGAGGTATTACGCACCAACCGCACCGACACCCGGCCGGAACCGCGCGATCCCGACGGGTTGGTGGCTGCCGATCCGACGGAACCGACGATGAGCAGGCGCGGCGCCCTGGCCCTGGTCGGCTCCGGTGTGCTGCTGGTCGCTGTGCTGACCGTCGGGCAAACCCTCGGGGGTGCCGCGCGCGGCGCCGCCCTGCTGCTCCCCCGGGGGCGCGGCGGTCGTGGGCTCAAGGGCGATTTCCCGGTGAACAAGACCGCTGAAGCCGCGGCGATCACGCCCGAAAGCGTGAGCAGCGGCTGGGTGTTGACCCTCAGCGGGGGACCTGGCGAGGTGGTGCTGGACCGCGCTGCGCTGGCGGCCATGCCGCAATCCACGGCGCGGCTGCCGATTGCCTGCGTAGAGGGCTGGTCGACCGTGCAGACCTGGAGCGGGGTGCGGCTCGCCGAATTGGCCCGGCGGGCGGGCGTGCCGACACCGCGCGTGGCGCGGGTGACATCGCTGCAACGGGTCGGTGCATTCCGTGCCGCGACGTTGCAGGGCAATCAGGTTGCCGACCCCGATGCGCTGCTCGCGCTGCGGGTCAACGGGGCCGACCTGTCGCTGGACCACGGTTATCCCGCCCGGGTCATCGTTCCGGCGCTCCCCGGTGTGCACAACACCAAGTGGGTGGCCGCCATCGATTTCGAGCCGAGCTGAAATGACGGGACGGGTAACGCGATTCCGGGCGGTCTACGGGTCTCATCCGCTGCATTTGCTGACGACGCTGTCCGGTTTCGCCCTGCTCGGATACCTCGTCGCCACCTTCAAACCGGCGACCCTGTGGAGTCCCGGCTCATGGTGGCAGTCGATCGCCGTCTGGTTGGCCGGTGCCGTCATCGCCCATGATCTGCTGCTCTTCCCCCTCTACGCGCTGGCCGACCGGATACTGCTGGCCCGGACCGGCCGACGAGCCTCGGCAAACGAGCGAAACTTCAGCGCCCGCAACCACATTCGCGTCCCGGCGCTGGGCGCGGCGCTGACGCTGCTCATATTCCTTCCGGGCATCATCGAACAGGGCGCTTCTACCTTCTACGCCGCGACCGGACAGACCCAGCAGCCATTTCTGGGCAGATGGCTGCTGCTGAGTGCCGTGATGTTCGCCGTGAGTGCCCTGGTCTATGCCACGCGACTGGCCGTCGCCCGGTGGCGAGCCGCGGCTCGCGGCGGTGGCCCTTAAGGGAATCGTCCGTTTCGCCGCCCAGCGCCGGGGTACAGTGCGTACATGACTGCTAGGGGCATGACGCCCTACATGAAGTGGTTGTTGCGGGCTCGGCCCGCCGATTATGCGCTGGCCATGAGCGTTGCGGGGGCATCCCTGCCGGTAGTCGGCAAGCACCTCGAGCCGCTGGGCACCATGACCGCGATGAGTGTGTGGGGGGCGCGGCACGCGCCCAACCTGATCACGACAATTGCCAAAGAGCGGCTGAGGCCGGGCGTCAAGACGGTGAAAGACACGCCCCCACCACAGCCTATGAACGCGCGGGACGTCGCCCTCGCGGCGTTGCGAGGCATCGTCTCCAACGCGGATCTCGAGCTCGAATGGCCCGTCGCCGAACGCACGCCGCCGATCTGGGACGGGATGCGTCAGCGCCGGTACCTGCACCGGCGCGCCGTGCACTACGGCAACCACCCGGCGCAGGTGCTCGACGTCTGGCGGCGCAAGGATCTGCCCGCGCACCCCGCGCCCGTCCTGATCTTCGTCCCGGGCGGCGCCTGGGTCCATGGCAAGTATCGCGGGCAGGGCTCGGCACTCATGTCGCGGCTAGCCGAGCAGGGCTGGGTGTGTTTGGGCATCGACTACCGTGTCGCGCCGCATCATCGGTGGCCCCGCCACATCATCGACGTGAAGACCGCGATCGCGTGGGCCCGCGCCAACGTCGACAAGTTCGGCGGCGATCGCGACTTCGTTGCGGTCGCGGGATGTTCGGCCGGCGGCCACCTGGCCGCGCTGGCGGGTCTCACGCCCGGCGACGCCGCCCTCCAGGCGAAGCTGCCCGAGGGCGCCGACACCTCCGTGGACGCGGTGGTGGGGATCTACGGTCGCTACGACTGGGAGGACCGGTCCACTCCCGAGCGGGACCGGTTCGTCGACTTCCTGGAGCGGGTGGTGGTCAAACGAAAGATCGCGCGTCATCCGGAGGTGTTCCGCGACGCGTCGCCGATCGCCCGGGTGCACCGAAATGCGCCGCCATTCTTGGTAATTCACGGCAGCAAGGACAGCGTCATCCCGGTCGAGCAGGCCCATAGCTTCGTCGAGCGACTGCGCGCGGTGTCGCATTCGATGGTCGGCTACCTGGAGCTCCCCGCGGCCGGCCACGGTTTCGACCTCATCGACGGCGAACGGGCGGGCGTTGCGGCGCACGCGGCCTCGCTGTTCCTCAACCACGTGTACCGCGCCAAGACACAGATCGGCGCAAAAGAGGTTATCTGAACCCCCGCCCGTGGGTATGGTCGCCCTATGGGTAAGAGGCAGCGGTGAAACGGCTGAGCGGGTGGGACGCGGTACTGCTGTACAGCGAAACGCCGAACGTGCACATGCACACCATCAAGGCGGCTGTGATCGAACTGGACCCGGACGCCCGCGAGTTCGATATCCAAGCGTTTCGCCGCGTGATTCAAGGCCGGCTGAACAAGCTCGAACCGTTCTGCTATCAGCTCATCGAGGTCCCGTTCAAGTTCCACCATCCGATGTGGCGCGAGCACTGCGAGGTGGACCTCGACTATCACATCCGCCCGTGGCGGCTGCCCGCGCCCGGCGGCCGCCGCGAGTTGGACGAGGCGATCGGCGAAATCGCCAGCACCCCGCTGGACCGGAAGCACCCGCTCTGGGAGATGTACTTCGTCGAGGGCCTCGCCAACCACCGGATCGCGGTGGTCGGCAAGATCCACCACGCGCTGGCGGACGGGGTCGCATCGGCGAACCTGTTGGCCCGTGGCATGGACCTGCAGCTCGGGCCGGAGGGCGGTCCGTACGTGTCCGACCCCGCTCCGACAACGCCGCAGCTGATGGGTTCCGCAATCGCGGATCACCTGCGTCACGTCGCACGGCTCCCGGCGACCATCCGCTACACGGCCGAGGGGCTGCGACGGGTCCGCCAGAGCTCGCGCAAGCTCTCCCCGGAACTGACCCGGCCGTTCGAGCCTCCGCAGACGTTCATCAATCACATGATCACCCCGGAGCGCAGGTTCGCCACCGCGACGCTGTCGCTGGCCGACGTGAAGCAGACCGGCAAGCGCCTGGGCGCGACGATCAACGACATGGTCCTCTCGCTGTCCACCGGGGCACTGCGCACTCTGCTGTTGCGCTACGACGGCAGGGCCGAGCCGGTGCTGGCGTCTGTGCCGATGAGCTTCGATTTCTCACCCGAGCGGATCTCCGGTAACCGGTTCACCGGGATATTGGTGGCGCTGCCGGTCGATCTCGACGACCCGCTCGAGCGGGTGCGAACATGCCACGAGAACGCCGTCTCGGCGAAGGAGAGCAACCAGCTGATGGGCCCCGAGCTGGTCAGCCGGTGGGCCGCTTACATGCCGCCCGCGCCCACTCAAGCATTCTTCCGGTGGGCGTCCGGCCGCGACGGAAGCAACAAGATACTCAACCTGAACATCTCCAATGTGCCCGGTCCGCGTGAGCGCGGCCGGGTGGGCGGCGCGCTGGTCACGGAGATCTACTCGGTGGGGCCGCTGACCGCCGGCAGCGGCCTGAACATCACCGTCTGGAGCTACGTCGATCAGCTCAACATCTCGGTGCTGACCGACGGCGCCACCCTCAAGGACCCGCACGAGGTAACCGAGGCCATGCTCAGCGACTTCGTTGAAATACGAAGGGCCGCAGGGCTTTCCGAAGAGTTGACGCCCGTCGAGACGGCGATGGCCCCGGCTTGAGCCGAGCCCCGACCGTCGGCCGCTACCATCAGCACCGTGACTGGTAGCCCCGATAATCAAAAAGCCGGCAGTGCCGAGCCCGAGGTGCTCGTCGAACAACGAGATCGCATCCTGATCGTCACCATCAACCGGCCGAAGGCCAAGAACGCGGTCAACGCCGCAGTCAGCCGCGGACTGGCCGATGCGATGGATCGGCTCGACGGCGATCCCGGTCTGTCGGTGGGAATCCTGACGGGCGCGGGCGGATCGTTCTCCGCCGGCATGGACCTCAAGGCGTTCGCGCGCGGGGAAAACGTGATCGTGGAGGGCCGCGGGATGGGCTTCACCGAACGTCCGCCCGCCAAACCGCTCATCGCGGCCGTGGAAGGCTACGGCCTGGCAGGCGGCATGGAACTGGCGCTGGCCACGGATCTGATCGTGGCGGCGACGGACTCGGCGTTCGGCATCCCCGAGGTGAAGCGGGGACTGGTCGCCGGCGGCGGTGGGTTGCTGCGGCTGCCCGAGCGTATCCCGTATTCGATCGCCATGGAGCTGGCGTTGACCGGAGACCAACTGAGCGCCGAACGCGCGCACGCACTGGGGCTGGTCAATGTCTTGGCCGAGCCCGGCACCGTGCTGGACGCGGCGATCGCGCTGGCCGAAAAGATCACCGCCAACGGGCCGCTCGCGGTCGCCGCAACCAAGCGGATCATCACCGAGTCTCGGGGTTGGAGCCTCGAAACGAGGTTCGCCGAGCAGATCAAGATCCTGGCTCCCGTGTTCTCCTCCAACGACGCGAGAGAAGGCGCGATCGCGTTCGCCGAGAAGCGCCCGCCGCGCTGGACGGGGACCTAACCGCCGGGACGCACCGCACGATCCGAACCCTTGGTGCGGCGGGTTACACTGCACCGTAGATTTGTAACGTGCGGGGATCCACGAAGGGTCGAGGATGAGCATTTCGCTGCTGCTCGAGATGGCTGCGTCGAGCAATCCCGACCGTACGGCCGTGGTCTGCGGGGCAACGAGGCTGACGACGCAGCAGCTCAGCGACCTCGCCGACGGCGGAGCCGGGGTCATCGCGGGTTCCAACGCCAAGCACGTGGCCTATGTGGGGACCGGCGGCGCGATGCTGCCGGTGCTGATGTTCGCCGCCGCACGCGCCGGGCTGGCGTTCACGCCGATCAATTACCGGCTGTCCGCGGACGGTGTTCGAGCGCTGGTCCAGCGGCTGCCCGAGCCGCTGGTGATCGTCGACGGCCGCTACCGGGACATGTTGGCGAACGCCTCGGAGCGGGTGACGAGCTCCGACGAATTCCTGGCGGCCGCGCGCGCCGGCGAGGCCTACACGGAATTTCCGGATCCGGAATCCGTCGCGGTCGTGCTGTTCACCTCGGGCACCACGTCGCAACCCAAGGCCGTCGAGCTGTCGCACAACAACCTGACCAGCTATGTCACCGGGACCGTCGAATTCGAGTCGGCGGAACCGACGGACGCGGCGCTGATCTGTGTGCCGCCGTATCACATCGCTGGCGTCGGTGCCGCGCTGTCGAACCTGTACGCCGGCCGGAAGATGGTCTACCTACCCAACTTCGACGCTGGGGAATGGGTGCGGCTGATCAACGCCGAGCGGGTGACGACCGCGACGGTGGTTCCGACCATGCTGGACCGCATCGTCACGGTGCTCGAGGCCGGCGGTGATGAGCTGCCGTCGCTGCGCAACCTCGCCTACGGCGGCTCGAAGGTGGGCCTGCCGCTGGTCCGGCGGGCCCTCGAGCTGTTGCCGCATGTCGGCTTCGTCAACGCCTACGGCCTGACCGAGACGAGTTCGACGATCGCGGTGCTCACCCCCGAGGATCACCGCCAGGCGCATTGTGCGGCCGATCGCAAAGTGGCCAGGCGGTTGGGATCGGTCGGGCGCCCGGTGCCCGGCATCGAACTGCAGATCCGCGACGAGGATGGCAACGTGCTCGGGCCGGGTGAAACCGGCGAGCTGTTCGTGCGCGGCGAGCAGGTTTCCGGCCGTTATGCCGGCATCGGCTCGGTTCTCGACGAAAACGGTTGGTTCCCAACCAAAGACATCGCAATGCTCGACGACGACGGTTACCTCTACATCGGCGGCCGCAGCGACGACACCATCATCCGCGGGGGCGAGAACATCGCGCCGGCCGAGCTGGAGGAGGTACTGATCGAGCACCCGCACGTGCGCGACGTCGCGGTGGTGGGTGTCGAGGATCCGCAGTGGGGTCAGGCGATAGTCGCCGTCGTGGTGCCGGTGACGGGACTCGACCCCGATCCCGACGAATTGCGCGAATACGTCCGCAAGAACCTGCGGGGGTCGCGAACCCCGGACCGGGTAGTCTTTCGCGACGAGCTGCCGACCACCCCCACCGGCAAGGTGCTTCGCCGGGAGATCATCGAGACGCTAGAAGGGCTCAACGCATGATCAAGAATGGAACTCGTCTCGCCAGCCAGGTGTGTGACACGCAGGTCATCGTCGTCAGGAGCGCCGACAGCCTCGACGACCTCCACTGCGGTGGCGCGCCGATGATCCCGATCGGCGGCGAACGATCGGGCGAGCTCGACCCGGCATTCGCCGGCGGGACCGTGATGGGCAAGCGCTACGTCGACGAAACCGGTGCCGAGGTGCTGGTGACCAAGCCGGGCGCCGGCAGCCTGAGCATCGGCACGACAGCGCTGCAGCTCAAAGAGGTCAAACCGCTACCGGCCAGCGACTGACAGTCACTGCCCGATATTGTTGCGAACCACGAATTCCCTTGCCTTGATGAGGAATTCGAGCTGGTCGCCGACCTGGTGCAGCGGGTCGGTGCTGCGGGTAGAGCGGGCGAGCACGATCGCGCCTTCCAGTGCGGAGACCGACATCACGGCCAGCGAGCAGGCATCGTCGTCAGCGAAGCCGTCGTTGACGAACGCCCGCGTCAGCGCGGCACACCAGCGGCCCAGGATGGCACTGGCCTCGGCGGACAGGTTGGGGTCGTCGTCGCATCCGATCGCCGCCGCCACCACCGGGCAGCCCGCGGTGAAGTCGCAATCGGTCAGCAGCCGTTCCCAGTGCTCGATGAACTCCCGCAGCAGGGCCCTGCCGCCCCAACGGGCGGCATCGTCGATCATCGCGGTGATCGCCTCACCGGAGTGCCGCAGCGCCTCGGTGAGAATCTGATTGCGGCCCTCGGGAAAGTGGTAGTACACCGACCCGCGCGGCGCGCCGCTGCGAGCGAGTACCTCATCGATGGTCACCCCGGCCGCCCCGCGCTCGCGCATCACCTCGGCGGCGCTGATGAGCATCCTTTTCCGCGTGTCGCGGCGCTTCGTCGGCGCGGTGTGCGGTTTCGGGTCGATCGTCGTCGGCTCAGTCGTGGTCGGCATTCTCGCGGCCCCTGCCAGGCTCACGCAGCGTCTGAGTGCCGCGGCGTAGGCCAGTGCGCCTTACGCCCGAAGCGGAACTGGCGGCGCTTCAGGTCGGGCAGCTCGCGCGTGAACTGATAGCCGGCGACGTTGAGCTCGATGATCCACATTTTCTCTCCCGGCTTTTTGCCGCACATGGTTATGGTGGCAAGCATAGAAGACGGTCCGTCTGATAAGCAAATTTGTTCCCTAACTAAACTGCCCAGCTGGGGAGAAGTCAAACACCTGTGCGTTGAAGCAACGGTCACGATTGGGTACCGACGTCATAACTATGCTTTTTTGCATAATTAGCCCCGGGGCGTGGCGTCGACTGGGCGCTTGCGGCCGCCTGCGCGCCCAGCCCGTCGCTCTCGTAGCCGTCGCGCAGGGCTGGTGCATGACGCGCGGCATCGAGCGCCGACGGGTGCGATTCCCGGGCCGCCAGTTTCGGCCTATCAGCTATTCGACGGTGTAGCCCATCGGCATCAGCACGCTCTTCTGCTGGGTGAAGTGCTCGACGCCTTCCGGCCCGTTCTCGCGGCCGATGCCGGAGTTCTTGTAGCCGCCGAACGGACAGCACGGGTCGAACGCGTACCAGTTGATCGCGTAGGTGCCCGTCCGGATCTTCTCAGCGATCTCGATGCCCCGCGGCACGTTGGTGGTCCACACGCTGCCGGCCAGCCCGTACGCCGAGTCGTTGGCGATCTTGATCGCGTCCTCTTCGCTGTCGTAGGGGACGATGCTCAGCACCGGCCCGAAGATCTCCTCCTGGGCGATCGTCATTTTGTTGTCGACGTCGGCGAAGACCGTTGGCTGGACGAAGAAGCCTTTGTCGTCAAGGCCCTCGGGGCGGCCGCCGCCGCACACCAGGCGGGCGCCCTCTTCGACGCCCTTGGCGATGTAGCCCTCGACCCGGGCGCGCTGCTTCTCCGAGATCAGCGAACCGATCTGGGCGGCCGGGTCTGACGGCGGTCCGACCGGCAGCGCCTGCATGAAACCGCTGACGGCATCGACGATTTCGTCGTAGCGCGAGCGCGGTGCCAGGATGCGCGTCTGGGCGACGCACGCCTGCCCGGTGTTCATGATCCCGGAGAACACCAGCATCGGGATCGAGGCGGCCAGGTCGACGTCCTCGAGGACGATGGCCGCCGACTTTCCGCCGAGCTCCAAGGTGCACGGCTTGAGCATCTCCGCGGCGCGCCGGCCGATTTCCTTGCCGACGGCCGAGCTACCGGTGAAGGAAAAGAGGTCGACATCGGGATTGGAGGTCAGCGCCTGCCCGGTCTCGATCCCCCCGGGCACCACCGACAGCACGCCCTCGGGTAGGCCCGCCTCGGCGAAGACCTCCGCCAACAGGTTTGCGCTCAAAGGTGTTTCGGCGGCGGGCTTGAGCACCACGGTGCAGCCGGCCAGCAGCGCCGGACCCAGCTTGTTGACCGCCAGGAACAGCGGCACGTTCCACGCCACGATCGCGCCCACCACGCCGATCGGCTCTCGGTACACGATGCTCTGCCCGTAGCCGCCGTTGCGGGTCTCTTTCCACTTGACCTGCTCGACCGCCGGGCCGGCGAAGAAGTTCATCGCCCCCATCGAACTCATCCAGTGCATCGTTTCGATGCCCATCGGGGGCTGACCCGTTTCGCCCGCGAGGATCTCGGTGAACCGATCCTTGCGCTCCTCCATCAACTTGAGCGCGTTGGCGATGACGGCCGCGCGTTCCTTGGGCGGAGTCGTCGGCCACGGGCCGCTGTCGAACGCCGCGCGGGCGGCGGCGACGGCGGCGTCCACGTCGGCCGCCGCCGCGAGCGGCACCTTGCCGACGTACTCACCGGTGGCCGGGCAGTGCACTTCGATGACCTCGGACGTCGACGGCTCGGTCCACTTGCCGCCGATGAAAAGCTTGTCGTACTCGGTCTTAGGGCTGTCGGGCATTGCGCCGCTCCTCCTCATTGCTCCGCGCTGCATCGTCGCCGGCGCGCATGGCGCCACCCTACCCAAGCCGCCGCCAAATTAGAACATGT
Source organism: Mycobacterium sp. (assembly GCF_019247615.1). Lineage (GTDB taxonomy): Bacteria > Actinomycetota > Actinomycetes > Mycobacteriales > Mycobacteriaceae > Mycobacterium. Next base: position 44,676 of record NZ_JAFBAT010000226.1, read on the forward strand.
TCCATTATCGCGGCTGGAGCACCAGGACGAGGTTGCTCACAAGGAACTCGCGCAGCATCGGCACCCATGTCAGCCACCACGCCCATCGGGGGTGGTAGCGGGGAAATGCCGCCGCCGCAGCGCCGGTTTCTGCGGCCCAACGCAGACCGTCGGCCACGGACACCGCGAACAACGACGACCCGTAGTTGTTTTTCGCCGGATGACCGTGTTTGCGCGCGTAGCGCGCGGCGGCGCGGGTCCCGCCGAGGTAGTGGGTCAGACCCATCTCGTGACCCCCGAATGGCCCCAGCCAGACGGTGTAGGACAGGACGACGAGGCCGCCGGGCCTGGTCACCCGCAGCATCTCGCGGCCGAGTTGCCATGGCCGGGCCACGTGTTCGGCGACGTTGGACGACAGGCAGATGTCTACCGAGTCGTCGGCGAACGGCAGCGCCATGCCCGACGCGCGGACGAACGTGGCCGTCATGTCGTGCACGATCGGTCCGGCCGCGTGCATCTCGCGCGGGTCTGGCTCGACGCCGACGTAGCGGACACCGGCGTCGGTGAACGACGCCGCGAAGTAGCCAGGGCCCCCGCCGACGTCCAGCAGCGTGCGCCCGACCGGAGCCTCGCCGTGGGATTGCGCCCACAGGTCGCCGACCATCGCCGCGGTATCGGTGGCCAATGCGCGATAGAACCGGGCCGGGTCATGCCGCTCGTAGCGGAACTCCGCCAGCAGTCGCAGCGAGCGCGACAGCGTTGCCCGCCGTGCGAATGCATCGGTGACGGCCACCGGCCAACCCTATGGGCGGGCCGGCAGGCGTCAAACCCCGTTGGTCATGCCTCACAGATAACGGGCCGGCCCGCGCATCCGGCCCACGACCTGGTAGGGGGATCCCACCCCCGCATCTGCCCTGCCGAGCCTTGGCCGCTTCGCCGCGCCCGGCAGTCTAGGCTGTTGACCGATGTCTGATCTGCGCTCGGTGCTGCTGCTGTGCTGGCGCGACACGGGGCACCCGCAGGGGGGCGGCAGCGAGGCCTACTTGCAGCGCATCGGCGCACAGCTGGCGGCGTCCGGGGTCGCGGTCACGCTGCGCACGGCCCGCTATCCCGGTGCGCCGCGCCGCGAGGTGATGGACGGCGTGCGGATAAAGCGCGTCGGCGGCCGATACTCGGTGTACGTCTGGGCGTTGCTGGCCATGGGCCTCAGCGAACTGGGGGCGCGGCTGGGCGTTGGCCCGCTGCGGCGAGCGCGGCCCGATGTCGTCGTCGACACGCAAAACGGCCTGCCGTTCCTCGCCCGGCTGGTGCATGGCCGGCGGGTGGTGGTGTTGGTCCATCACTGCCACCGCGAACAGTGGCCGGTGGCCGGACCCGTCCTCGGCCGGATCGGTTGGTATGTCGAGTCGAGATTGTCGCCGTGGCTGAACCGGCGCAATCAGTACGTGACGGTGTCGCTTCCGTCGGCCAGGGATCTGGTCTCCCTCGGTGTCGGCAACGAGCGGATCGCCGTCGTCCGCAACGGCCTCGACGAGGCGCCGCCGCGATCGATGTCCGGACCGCGCTCGTCCGCTCCGCGAGTGGTCGTGCTGTCGCGGCTGGTGCCGCACAAGCGCATCGAGGATGCACTGCAGGCGGTGGCCGCCCTGCGGCCGCGCATACCCGGCCTGCACCTCGACATCGTCGGCGGCGGCTGGTGGCGACAGCGACTCGTCGACCAGGTCCGGCGCCTCGGCATGTCCGAGGCGGTGACCTTCCACGGCCACGTCGACGACGTGACCAAACACCATGTGCTGCAGAGTTCCTGGGTGCACGTGCTGCCCTCCCGCAAGGAGGGCTGGGGTCTGGCGGTGATCGAGGCCGCCCAGCACCGGGTGCCCACCGTCGGATATCGATCCTCCGGCGGCCTGTCCGACTCGATCGTCGACGGGGTGACCGGGATATTGGTGGACAGCCGCGCCGAGCTGGTGGACCGCCTCGAGCAACTGCTGTCCGATCCGCTGCTGCGCGAGCAACTCGGCGCCAAGGCGCACACGCGCAGCGGTGAATTCTCGTGGACCCAAAGCGCCGACGCGATGCGCGGTGTCCTCGAGGCGGTGCAGGCAGGCGGGTACGTCAGCGGCGTGGTCTGACCCGGCGCCGACACTCGCCGACCGCCACACCCGCAGCACCCCCCAGCAGCGCTGCCAGCCACACCAGATGCGCGATGACGGTCGCCCTGCGTCGGGCCGGCGAGACACCAGCGGTGTCGCCGCCGATCCGATAGAGGGCGAAGTGATCGTCGCGATAGACCGGCGCCAGCGCGCCGAGCGTCCGGGCGGCCGCACCGATGTCACCGGCGCTGTCCGCTTCGACGACCAGCCACCCCACACCGGCCGGGGCCAGCGTCGCGGGATCGGGGCCTGACAACAGCAGGTCCTCGACCGCGCGCGCGTGATCCCCCTCCCCGGGGACGACGACCCCGGCGATGGTCAGGTCACCGGTCGCCAGGACGTCGGCGCGCACCCAGCGCGGCAGCGGATCCAGCACGGGCGCCGGCCCGGCCCAGGAGAACCGCCGCATGGCACCGGCGGGCAACACGGTGACGGCTTGCGGATCGGCGTTGATCCTTGACGCCACCGCGGCCCACCCGCGCGGGTAGCGCACCGACGACACCCTGCCCCACACGCCCCAGCCCAGGTCCGGCAGCGCCAGGATCAGCGCGAGGCAACAGAGCGGCGCCGCGACTCCCGTCGGCAGCCGCCGGCGCAACGTCACGACCGCGCCGGCGCCCGCCAGCGTGTACCCGGGCACCGCGAGAGCCACCCACTTCTGCCCGTCGCGCAGCACGCCGAAACCGGGTGCGGCGTCGACTAGCGCGCGCAGTGCGTGCAGGCCAGGCCCGGTGGCCAGCGCGGCCGGCCCCAGGACGGCGACCGCCGCCAGGACGAGAAGCGGCACCGCTACTCCGCGGCGTGCCGCCGCCGGTAGCCCGGCCAGTACGAGACCGAGCAGCACCACGGCCGACAGCACCGCGAACGGCGTTGCGCGAGAAGCCGGTACGGCCTCGCCGTTCCAGATGCCGCCGAGGCTGGCCAGGCTGGTGAGCGTGCCCAGGCCCGGCTCGGCTCGCGGCGCGAACGCGTTGACCCCCAGCCCGTTGGCCGCCCGGTGAGGGCTCAAGGATGCGCCCAATGCCGATGCGGTCAGCCAGGGCAGCGCCGCCAGCAGGGCGGCACACAACCCCGCCGCGGCGCACAGCCGGCGCGGAAGTCCGGTCCCGGGTGCGGTCGCGCAGACCAGCGCCACCGTCGCGGCGAGCAACAAGCCGGTCGGGGTGAGCCCGGCCAGCGCCACCCAGAACGCCAGCCCGCACATCCGGGGCCAGCCGGAGCCGTCCTCCGCGCGCAACCTCAGCACCGTGGCCGCAACCCATGGCAGGCAGCCGTAACCGAGGAGGAGACTCCAATGACCCTGCAGGAGCCGTTCGGCGACATAGGGATTCCAGATCGCCAGTGTGATGGCGACGAACTGACCTCCGGCGCCGGCGCCGGGCAATGCCGTCGCGACCAGGCGGGCGGCGCCCCACCCGGCCAGCCAAAGCCCCAGGGCCAGCAGCGCCTTGACCACGATGCCGCCGTCGATCAGCCGCGAGGCGAGAGCCACCGCGAAGTCCTGCGGCGTCGCGCGCGGCGCCGACGTCAGCCCGAGTGCGGTATCGGAAAGGTATGAGCGCGGGGTGGACACCGCGTCGCGCAGCAACAAATACCCGGGCTTCAGCAGCGGCCCGATCACCAGCAGCGCCAACAACAGCGCGTACCCGGGCCGGGCCCAACGCATCGGCTATTCCCGGTCGGGCGGCCCGGGCGGCTTGGGCTCGGCAGGCCCCGGATCGAGTGGCTCGTCGGAACCCGCAGGGGCGGCGGTGGGTCCCTCAGAGCCGGACTCCTCGCGCGCAGTGGGAATCTGCGCCGGCAGCTTCTCGGTTTCGGCCTCGGCGCCGGGCACCGGTTCTTCGAGCCCACTGCGGCCGAAGAATTCCTGGTCGCCCCGGTCCAGGCCGGGATCGGTGAGGACGCTTTCGGTCCGCAGGCTGAACGAAGCGAGCAATCCGCCGCCGATCAGCGCTATCACCCCGGCCGCGGTGAAAGTGATCGGTAGCACCCGCGACCACAGCGCCAGCCGGTCGCGCTCGTCGCGCGCCGCGTTGACCTGGGATTCGACGGTGGTTTCGTTGGACGTGACGCGGTAATCGGCGAGCGTCACCTCGGGCTTGAGCGGATCGCGGGCAAAGTAGTGGTTCGCATGCTCGCTCTTCTTGACGATGGTGCCCGATATTGGGTCCACCCAGAGGGTCCGCTGCGCAGCGTAATAGCGGGTCATGGTGACCTGCTCGGCCGGGTCGCCGCCGACACCCCACATCCCGGCGGATGTGGTGACCTTGCCGTCCTCGTTCCCGGGGTACAGCGACGGGTACACCACGGGGGCGGCCAGCCTACCGTCGGGGCTGTAGCCAACGTTCTGGGTGAACCGGTACGTGGTCAAGCCGTTGACGTCGTCTTGCCCCTCGTAGTTGACGTCGAACGGCTTCTGCGCAATGGGATCGAAGTAGGGGTACGTCTTCTTCTCGGTGTGGAACGGAAAACGGAAGGAAAGAACTTCGTGGCGCAGCGGGATCGCGGTGGGCGGATTCTCGTCGCCGAAAGACCGCGGCTTTTGCACGGAGCCGCCGGTGTGGGTGTCGTCCGACACCGCCATCGCCGTCTTGCGGTTGAGGGTGACGGTATCGACGATCGCCAGCAACAGCCCGCTGTCCTTTTGCTTGTCGGTGCGCCGGACCGACGTGCCGACCTGCAACGTGACGACGTCGGCGTTGGCGGGCGACTCGACACTGACCTGCTGCTGCGAAACCAGCGGAACGTTCTGGTTGACGACGATGTGGTCACCGGACAACGACGCGGAGTCGAGCGCGGTTCCGGTGCCGTCGCTGATCAACGTGTTGTCGAGGTCGAGCGGGATCTTGGCGATCCTGCTGCTGGTATACGTCGACAGCAGCAGCGCGGCGATCAGCAGGGCGGCTCCGAGTCCGACGATCGCGCATGCGGCGAACCGCAACATGACTGCTCGGTTCACGTTGCTGTGTCCTCCTAATGGTTCTCGAAAGTCGAAAGACTCGTCGGCCGCAACCCACCCCGACCAGCCAAGCAGCCTGGCAAACCCGTTCGACCCTAACAGCAGAATTTAAGGCCCCGGCTTACCAACCCACCGGCCGGCGGCGCACGACAGGCACACTTGTCTCCATGACGGACGGCCGGCAGGTGGGGGGGACTCGCAGCTTCCTGCCCGCCGTGGAGGGCATGCGCGCCTGCGCGGCCATGGGCGTCGTCGTCACGCACGTCGCCTTCCAGACGGGGCACTCCAGCGGCGCCGCCGGCCGGCTGTTCGGCCGCTTCGACCTCGCCGTGGCGGTGTTCTTCGCGTTGTCGGGGTTCCTGTTGTGGCGCGGCCACGCCGCCGCGGCGAGGGACCTGGCTACCCGGCCCCGCACGGGCCATTACCTGCGGTCGAGAGCGGTCCGCATCATGCCGGCCTACGTCGTGGCGGTCGTCGTGATCCTGACCCTGTTGCCCGACGCGGATCACGCCAGCCCGACCGTGTGGCTGGCCAACCTGACGCTCACCCAGATCTATGTGCCGCTGACCCTGACCGGTGGCCTGACCCAGATGTGGAGCCTGTCGGTCGAGGTCAGCTTCTATCTGGCCTTGCCGGTCCTGGCGTTGCTGGCCCGCAGGTTGCCGGTAGGGGCCCGCGCTGGGGCGATCTTCGGCCTCGCGGTCCTCAGCCTGGCCTGGGGCTGGCTACCCCTGCACGGTCGGTCCGGCATCAATCCGCTGAACTGGCCGCCGGCGTTTTTTTCGTGGTTCGCCGCGGGCATGTTGCTGGCGGAGTGGGCCCACAGCGGGCTCGGCCTGCCGGTGCGCTTGGCGCGGCGGCGATTCTTGATGGCTGTCGTGGCCCTGCTGGCATATCTGGTGGCGGCGTCCCCGCTGGCGGGTCCCGAGGGACTGGTTCCCGGCACCGCCACCCAGTTCGCGGTGAAGACGGCGATGGGTTCTCTGGTGGCGTTCGCGTTGGTGGCCCCGCTGGTGCTGGACCGTCCCGACACGCCGCACCGTGTGCTCGGCAGCGCCGCCATGGTGACCCTGGGGCGCTGGTCGTACGGCCTGTTCGTGTGGCACTTGGCCGCGCTCGCGCTGGTCTTCCCGGTGCTCGGGACGTTCCCCTTCACCGGCCGGATGCCGACGGTACTGGTGTTGACGCTGATCTTCGGCTGGGCGGTCGCCGCCGTCAGCTACGGGCTGATCGAGTCGCCGTGCCGGGAAGCGCTGCGCCGGTGGGAACGCCGCGTGAGGCCCCGGGAGGGGCAGGACATCGACCGCGAGGCCGATGCGATCGCGCCGTGATCACGAATGCGGGCCCGTCACCGCGGCATGACCGCTGGCGCCGGTGGAGTCGGCGTCGGCGAGGGCGTCCTGCAGTCGGTCCAGGGGGCTGCCGCCGTCGCCGGTGCCCAGTCGGTGGCCCGGAAGAGAACCCTGGGATTCACCGTCGGACACCGGGATCCGGTCGGGGCTGATGTCGTTGAGCGCCCCGGGGCCCCCGTCCAGTCCGGCACGGCGGGACCCGAACGGGGGAGCCGGCGGTGGCGGCGGTGGTGGGGGCGCCGGCGCGCTCATCGAAGGAATCGGGTTCGCCCTTGCCGGCGGCGCTAGCCGGCTTAGCGCGTCGATCTTGGCGCTGACTCGGGCGGCGGCATCGTTGCGGATGCGGCGGCGATCCGGGTCGGGGTCGGTGTTGTCTTGGAAGCAGCGCGGTGGCGCACCGAAAATGCTCTGCAGCGCACCGTCGTAGCGTTGCCGGGCGCGCGTCGTGTCGGCGCCGGCCGCAGCGAGGTCTCCCTGGCTCTCGCGGACCAACTCGAGGTTGATGCGTACCGCGCACGGGTCGGCGCCGCGGGCCAGGGCGGCGGCGAACCGCTCGTCGGCGGCGTCGAGGTTGCCCTCCAGCGCCGCCAGATCTCCGGCGACGAACGACACGCGGCCCGGGTCGATGTTCAACGCCCGCAGAGCGGAGACGTCGGCTCGCAGGCCATCGACGTCCCGACGGGCGAAGTCGGAGATCGCGGCGTGGCCGGCCAGCATCTCGGAGACGATCATGACCATCCCGGTCACCAGCAGCAGCGCGACGGGTAGCGAGTACGCGATGAGCCGCCGGCGCAGCCGCAACCGCGATGGGCCCCGTTGCCACCACGAGGCCAGGCGTAGCCCGCCATGGCGGGCGAGGGAGCGCGGATTACGTTGCAGCATCCGCAGATTCCACTCGTCGGGGTGGGCGGTTGCGGCGGATGTCCCGCAACGTCGGGTAGCTTTCGCCCAGCGCCAACAGGGCAGCCAGCCCACTGAGCACCCAATAGAGCTCGGTGCGCTCGATGCCGGTTGATCCCGAATGCGAGTAAGCGGAAGAATCGCGCGCCGCCGAGGCGGTCAGGTCGACGGCAGGCATCACCCGGGCGATGGAACCCCCGGACACGTTGTCTCGGTGGAAATACGGCACTCCCAGCACGCCGGCGATGCCCCTGAGGGCGTCTTCGTCGAGCCCCGAGTTGGCCGCGCGGTTGGCGGCCTCGTCCCACTCGTACACGACGTTGCCGTTGAGCAAGGCCTGCGGGACCGGGCCGCCGGCGGGGGTCCCGTAGCCCAGCACCGCGCCCCCGGCAATCGAGCTGTGAGGGATGTCGAGGCCGCCCTGCGCGGCGCGCGAGCCGCCGGCCCCTTCTCCGAAATAGAACACCAGGTTCTTGGAGCCGGGGTACGCCTCGCTGGCCTCGGCGAGTTTGGCGCGCAATAGGCCGTTCGCCGCCTCGGCGTTGACCTGGAACATCGCGTCGGGAGGCACCTCGGTGTAGGTCGACATCCCCCTGACGAGGGGCTCTAGGCTCCACGCGTCGTCGGATAGCGGCCAGTCCAGGCTGGCCGTGGCGGCGAAGCTGATGACGGCGAAGCGGGCCCCGGGATATTGGTCGACGAGCGCGGCGATGTCGTCGCGGATGCCCGACATCCGCGATCTGGAGTTGCCTGCGTTCGAGCCGTAATCGGTGACGCGCCCGTCCACCGAGCGATCGACCACGAAGAACACGTTGGCGGCGGCTGCGCGGGCGGATCCGCCCGCGGCAGCCGCGCCGTGCAGGTCGTCGCGCAGGAGGCCGGGCCGGGCGGCAGCAAGCACCAACAGCAGACCGGCTGCGGTGAGTGCGCTCCAGCGCAGCAGCACCCGCAGAAGCCGACCGCTGCCCGCGCCTGCGAGCACCCGGGTGAGGGCGGCCACCCGGATCACGATCAATACCGTCGCGATCGCCAACAACCAGCCCGCGGGGACGATTGGATCGAAGGTCATCGGCGCGCCACCGCCAGCGAGACGAACAAGAGGGTCGCCACGCCCAAGGCGCACAGCAGCGGCACGGTCGGGTGGTCCTCCGGGCGGCGGGTGACGGCGGTGCCGCCGGGCGAGACCACCTCGGGGGGGCTGGCGCGGATCTTGTCCAGCACCGCGGCCAGTGCCGGGTCGGTGCCGGC
>NZ_JAFBAT010000295.1 GCF_019247615.1 Mycobacterium sp.
CCACCGCAATTAAGGCTTTAAATCCGATTTTACCCAGAAGGCCTAAAAGTTCTGTACCGAAATCCGCCGAGGTCGCCGCCGCTAAAGCCGCAGCCGCCTGCGATGCTCCCGAGTGATAGCCCACCATCGCGGCGACATCTCGAGCCCACATCTGTTCATATTCGGATTCGACGGCCGCAATCGCCGGGGCGTTTTGGCCGAACAGGTTCGACATGACCAACTGCACCAAGCCATTACGATTGGCAGCCACCGCCGCCGGATGCACCATGGCGGCCTGCGTCGCCTCGAAAAGGTTCGCCACTGTGCGGGCCTGCAGTGCCGTACCGGCGGCCCGCTCCGACGCGGCGTTGAGCCACCCGGCATAGGGAGCCGCTGCTACGGTCATCGCCTGCGCGGCAGGACCCTGCCAGGCCTGATTGGTCAACTCCGAGGTCACGGATGAAAACGAGGACGCTGAAGCACCCAACTCGGTGGCCAACCCATCCCACGCGGCGGCGGCCTGCAACAGCGAACCCGAGCCCGGGCCGGAATACATCAACCCCGAGTTCAATTCGGGCGGCATCGCCAAAAAGTTCATCGCACACTCGCTTCCTCGTACGGTCATCAGCACGCTGTCGCGGACGCCCCAGAGCGTCCCCCCACACCAGCCGAGCAGAGATTATGGCACAGGCACAAGCCGTGCCGCTAATCGGTAAAACTACTGCCGGATTTGGCTAATGGTTTACCTCGTGCTCGGTTTGACGTGGCTGTCTGGCTAAACGCGCGTTCCTTTCGTCAGTTGTCCTGAGTGCAATCGGCAAGGTCGCGTCGTGTGTCCTCTAGCGCGAGTGGATCGCAGTACAAGTTGTATCTGGTTGAACCACGCCGGTTTCATGCAGGCCTGAGAGATCACAACGGGAGGGGAGCGTTGATGACGCACGTGATTGCCGAGCCGCAGTTGATGGCGGCGGCCGCCGCCGACGTGGCAAGAATCAAGTCGGCGATGAATGTGGCCAGGGCGGCCGCCGCGGGCCGCACAACCGCACTGGCCGCACCGGCCCAAGACGAGGTGTCAACCTCCGCCGCGGCGGTGTTTGCCCGATACGGCCGGGGCTTTCAACAGGACATGCAGCAGGTGGCCGAAGCCCTGGAAGGGCAATTCGTTACGCCGCTGGCCGTCGCCGGCAACGCGTACACGCAAGCCGAGGCCCACGCGGCCGGGGCGCTAGGCAACCCAGCGTACGTGTCGCGGATACCGACAATAAGTCACGTGCCTCCTGGAATCAGCGGCGATGAGCAGAGAGCCTTCCGCGCCACGGTGTCTGAGGTGAACGCTACCTATTATGCGGCGGAAAGGGTGGGACGGGCGGACGCCGGCCCGCTCTTGGGCGCGGTACGGTCCCTGGGACTCCTGGCAAGAGACCTCAATTTTGCTTATTAACTGCATTGGATTGGTCCAGGAGGGTTGGTTCCGCTGCCACGTTCCTGACGCCGCAGACCGACTGGGGCCACGTCACAATGCTGTCGGCGCGTGCGAACCGGTTGCGAAAGCCGTTGCTTTGCTGAGGTTGGGCACCGAGCCGCGCTGAAATTCGTTGTCGTGCATGCCTTCACCAACTGCGGTATGGTCGTCGCCGCTGATCCCGATGCCCCGGGTTGCTGGCGTCGACGACACGAACTAGACCGGTGCCGGGACGACGCGCGAAACTATCGGTCGTCGTCCAGTTGAGGACGAGGTTTGAGAAGGGTCTGATCTCTTGCGTGGGCAATGCGGTGGTGTGGCGACCAGAGCGTGGGGCGGCGAATCCTGCACTCCCTGCCAAGGGCGAGTATTGTCGCCGTGTCGCCCGTCGCGGATCTTGAAGTGAAGCGGCTGAGCCGCTGGGTGGGTGTCACGTGTCACCTTGGATCGACGATCAGCGAGGCCCATGCGGCGGCAGCGGCATCGACTACCACCGTGGTGCCGGCCGCCCACGATGAGGTGTCAGCGGCGATCGCGGCCTCGTTCGGCAGCCACGCCAGCAATTCCAGGCGCTTAGCGCCAAAGCTGCGGCGTTTCACGGCCAGTTGTACATACCTTGACCGGCGGCGCGGCCTGCAATCTAGAGACTGAGACCGCCAATGCGCTGCCGTTGCAGGCGGAAGCGAAGCCAGCGGCAGCAACGCCGTCACTCCTTCGGGCCCCGGAAAAAGTCAAAGGGCGAGTTCAGGAGGCGTTTCATGTACTGGCATCTCGGGCTGACCTCAAAGAGCGCGAATTGCGGTTCTGACTGTGCGATCTGGGTTCTGGGGGCTAGGTAGAAGGTTATCAACGGGTACCGCAAGACGGCTGGCCGTGCTTTGACCTCCTCTGTGAGGTTCGGGGAGACCCTGATGCTGGCAAGGCTGAAACCGTCGGTCGGCTCGGTGGGCGACGCCATCGACAAGGCCCTCGCCGAGACAACGATCGGGCTTTACAAGACCAAGGCTGTCCGGGCGGATTCCCCGTTTCGCCGCGGCCCCCTGCACCGGCTGGCCGACGTGGATCTGCTCACCGCGACTGGGTCGGCCGGTACGACACCAGCCGCCTCATGCACCGCCTCGGCCGCACACCCCCTGTGGAGTTCGAGACGGCCTACTACGCTCAAGGGGCGGCCGCCAAGACGCGCGGCACACCAGAGTGTGCACCAAATCCGGGGCGGCTCACTACAACCCGACCCGAACGGACCCCCACCCTTTTGAGGCGCGGGTACCGGCCATTTGCGGTAGGAATACCATTCCGCCCCTTTATGTTTCGCCGGCCAGTCGCAACACGGCTGTAGCGCGGGCACAGTCGGCAATTTGAGGAATTGTGGGCCATTACCGCGCGCCGGTCACGTCGCTTGGTGGCCGTCCCGGAGTTTGTGGCTTCGGCGGCCCTGAATTTGTCCAATATGGGCTCGGGGCCGACCGCCGCCAACGCGTTGCAGGCGGCCCCGACCGCCACGGTGGCCGCCGATGCGGCCCTGAGGCGTTCGGGCACCGGCCATCTGGATGAATTACGGCTGTCGGAGTTAGCCAACCGACCTAGAATGAGAACCCTTGATGCTGCCGTGCAGCCCGGTCGGGATGAGGTTCGTCATGAATAAGTGTGCGCGCGGAAGGCGTGTGCAGGCGGCGATCGCCTGCGCGGGAGCGGTACTCGTGGTGGCGGGGTGCAGCAGCACCGTCGTCGAGGGGCGCGCCCTGTCGATGCTCAACGACCCGTTCCGGGTGGGTGGCCTGCCGGCGACAAACGGCCCCAGCGGGCCGCGACCGAACGCCCCGGCCGCGACCGGCACGGTGGTCAACACCGACAACGGGCCGATCGACAAGTTGTCGTTGCTGTCGATCACCGACATCGAGGAGTACTGGCAGTCGGTGTACAGCCAGTCGCTGAAGGGAACCTTTGTTCCGGTCGGCAAGCTGGTGTCCTACGACTCGGAAAACCCCAACAGCCCGATCGTCTGCCAACAAGAGACCTACAAGCTCGTCAACGCCTTCTTCACCGGGCGGTGCAATCTGATCGCCTGGGACCGCGGAGTGTTCATGCCCGTCGCACAGCGTTACTTCGGCGACATGTCCGTCACCGGCGTGCTGGCCCACGAATTCGGGCATGCCCTGCAGCAGATGGCGAAACTGGTGACCAGAGCGGACCCGACCATCGTTCGCGAACAGCAGGCGGATTGCTTCGCCGGCGTTTACCTCTTTTGGGTGGCCGACGGTAAGTCGCCGCGCTTCACCCTGAGCACCGCCGACGGGCTCGATCACGTGTTGGCCGGAGTCATCATCACCCGCGACCCGGTCATGGACGCCGATACGGTGAACGACGACGAACACGGGTCGGCCCTGGATCGGATCAGCGCCTTCCAAATGGGCTTCCTCAACGGGGCGTCGGCCTGCGCGGCGATCAACACGCAGGAAATCGCGAACCGCCGGGGCGACTTGCCGACCACCTTGCAGGCCGATCCCAACCGCGACCCCGAGACCGGCGGAGTGCCCATCGACGAAGACACGCTGTCGACGCTGATGGAGCTGTTGGGAAAAATTTTCGCGCCGCAGAATCCGCCGACGTTGTCCTACAAGCCGGCCGACTGTTCGGACGCCAAGGCCAGCCCGCCGGCGTCGTACTGCCCGGCGACCAACACCATCGTGGTCGACCTGCCCGGGTTGGCGGCGATGGGCAAGGCCAAAGCCGAGAGCGAACGCACCCTGCCGCAAGGTGACGACACCGCCCTGTCGGTCGTGATGTCGAGGTACGCGTTGGCCGTGCAGCATGAAAAGGGCCTGGCGATGCAGAGCCCGTGGACCGCGCTGCGGACGGCGTGCCTGACGGGTTTCGTGCACCGCAAGATGGCCGAACCCATCGACCTGCCGTCGCAGAAGGACCTCGTCTTGACGGCCGGCGACCTCGACGAAGCGGTTTCCGGTCTGCTCACCAACCACATGGTCGCCAGTGACGCCGACGGCGTCAGTGTCCCGGCCGGGTTCACCCGGATCGCCGCGTTCCGCGGCGGCGTCGCCGGCAACATGGACGCCTGCTACTCGCGCTACCCCGGATGACCGCCGGCCTCAAACGATTTCGGCGACCCGGGGAACCAACTCGTCGCCGAGGCGGCGGATGAAGCCGACGGGATCGGGGTTCCCGGGCAGCGGTCCCACGTTGATCATGTCCACACCGAGCTCGGCGTAGCGCTCCACGTTCTTCAGGTACCCATCGGGGTCCTCGAACGGGTCGGCGAAAACGCCGACGGTCTTCCGGATTTCACCGGGGTCGCGGCCCACCGCCTCGCAGTGCCGGTTGAGGACGCCGATCTTGCGCCCCAGCTCGTCGGCGTCGCTCGTCGTGCTGTTCCAGACGTCGGCGTACTGCGCGACCAGCCGCAGCGTCTTTCGCTCGCCGTCGCCGCCGATCAAAATCGGCGGCCGCCGGATCGGTTGCGGCACACAGATCGTCTCGGCCAACCGATAATGCTCGCCCTCGTAAGGGCCGTCGTCGTCGCTCCACATCTGACGGCAGATCTGCAGCGTCTCCTCGAGCATCTCGAAGCGAGTGCCAAGCGGCGGGTACGGGACGCCGAGGGCGTGGTGTTCGCGGTCGTACCAGGCCGCGCCGAGCCCCAGCATCGACCGGCCCTGCGACAGCACGTCCAGGGTGGTTACCGTCTTGGCCAGAACGCCGGGGTAGCGGTAGGTGACGCCGGTGACCAGCAACGTCAGGTCGATCGTCGTGGTGTGCGCGGCCAGGAACCCCAGCGACGTGTAGCCCTCCAGGAACGGATCCTCGGCGCGCCCAACGTTTTCCATCTGGAAGAAGTGGTCGGCCAGGGTGAACATGGTCGCGCCACCATGTTCGGCGGCCTTCGCGGCGCCGGCCAGCGTCGGGCCCAGTCGCGCGGGATCTCCCGGCAGAAAGTCGATGAAATGCACTCCCAATTCCATTACAGCCCTCGTCCTTTCATTGATCGGTCAGGCGCTCGAGCAGCGACAGCGCGTCGAGGATCACGCGGCGCTCGCGTTCGGAGTAGCGCTCCTGGATGGCGCGTGCCAGCCATTCCTCCCGCACCTGGCGGTGACTCTCGGCGCGTCGACGTCCCGCCGTGGTCAACGAAATAAGTTGCCGACGGCCGTCTTCTGGGTCGGGCGTGCGCTCGATGAGCGCCCGCTGCTCGAGCGCAGCCACTATCGTGGCCATGGATTGTGGACGCACCCCTTCGGCTGCAGCCAGGACGCTCGCCGATGAGGCCCCTTCCTTCCAGAGTCGGTTCAGGACCGCGGTCTGCGATGGGGTCAGGTCGTCGTCGGTGACGAGTTCTCTCAATCGGCGCCGCAGCCTGCTGAACATCACCCGCAGCTCGCGGGCTGCCGTCGCCGCTGACACGGTGATCTCGTCCACAAGGTCAGTCTAAACTGATCAGTCCAAGCTGTCTAATTGCGCCGTAGCAGCCACAGCGCGGCGTCGACGGCGAGCGCGGGCACGTCCAGGGTCTTCGAGCGCAGATCGTGTCGTGCGCCGGCGATTTCGACGACGTCGGTCGGAGCGGCGACCAAGTCGGCGGCTGCGCGCACCTCGGCGATGGTGCCGAACGGATCCGAAGTTCCGTGGGCGAACACGGTGGGCACCGTGATGTCGGGCAGGTGCTCGGTGCGGGCGCGCTCCGGCTTCCCCGGCGGATGCACGGGATACGAGAACAGCGTCAACACGTCGACCGGCGCCTCACCTTCGGCAACCACCATCGACGTCTGCCGTCCGCCGTAGGAATGCCCGCCGGCGATCAGTGGGCCGTCGGCCAGGCCGCGGCACGCCGTGATCGCCTCGACGATGCCGGCGCGGTCGGCGGCCGCAGACCCGGACGGCGGACCGGTGGGCCGGCGCCGCCGATAGGGCAGGTTGTAGCGCACCGCGAACCACCCGCGGCGCGCCCACTCGTCGCAAACCTGTTGCAGTAGAGCCGAATCCCGATTGCCGCCGGCGCCGTGGGTGAGCACGACGACGCCGGAAGGAGCGCCGGAGGGCGGGTGCGCGACGCCGGCGATCTCGTCGAGGCGGGCAATCATGCGCCCGCCGACGATGCTGTCCGGAACGGAGTGAGGAGGAGGCGGGCAATCATGAGAGCCGAAACAGCGGGGACACGGGGCCGTGGCCACCGCCCAGCGGATAGGAGGCGCGCAGGCATTCGGTGACCCAACGCTTCCCGAATCCGACCGCGTCGGGCACCGTGAAGCCGTGCGCCAGCGCACAGGCGACCGCGGCCGCAAGCGTGTCGCCGCCGCCGTGGTCGTTGCCGGTGTCCAACCGCACCGCGTCGAACTCGTAGAAATCGGCCCCGTCATAGAGCAGGTCGCAGCTGCGCTCCGACGACCGCAGGTGGCCGCCCTTGACCAGCACCCACCGCGGACCCAGCGCCTGCAGCGCCTTGGCCGCCGCGCGCTGCGACCCCCCGTCGGTCACGTCGATATCCACCAGCAGCCGCACCTCGTCCAGGTTCGGCGTGACCAGGGTGGCGAGCGGAAACAGTTGATCCCGAAGCGAATCCAACGCCGACGGCGCCAGCAAGGGGTCGCCGTGCATGGACGCGCACACCGGGTCGACGACGAGCGGTACCGACGAGTCCGTCAGACCCGGCCGGCGCCAGGTCGCGGCGACGGCGGAGATGATGCTCGCCGACGCCAGCATCCCGGTCTTGGCGGCCTGGACGCCGATGTCGGTGACGACGGCCTCGATCTGCGCCGCGACGACGTCCGGAGGCACCTCGTGAAAGCCCTTGACCCCCAAGGTGTTCTGCACGGTCACCGCCGTGACCGCGACGCAGGCGTGCACGCCGAGCAGCGCCATGGTACGCATGTCGGCCTGGATGCCCGCGCCGCCACCCGAGTCGGACCCGGCGATGGTCAGCACGCGTGACGGCGTGCTGCCCGCCGGGGCCAGAGGCAGGAAAGTCACTGGGTGATCGGCAGGTACACCCGGTTGCCGTGCTCGGCGAACTCTTGCGACTTCTCCTGCATGGCCGCCTCGATGGCCTCCTCGCTGTCGAGCCCGTGCGCGGCCGCGTAGTCGCGGACGTCCTGAGTGATGCGCATCGAGCAGAACTTGGGGCCGCACATCGAGCAGAAGTGCGCGGTCTTCGCCGGTTCGGCCGGCAGCGTCTCGTCGTGGAATTCGCGTGCAGTGTCGGGATCCAGGGACAGCGCGAACTGGTCGTGCCAACGGAACTCGAACCGTGCCGTGCTCAACGCGTCGTCGCGCTCCTGCGCGCGGGGATGCCCCTTGGCCAGGTCGGCCGAGTGCGCGGCGATCTTGTAGGCGATGACGCCGTCCTTGACGTCCTTGCGGTCGGGCAGGCCCAAATGCTCCTTGGGCGTCACGTAGCACAGCATCGCGGTGCCCGCCTGCGCGATGATCGCCGCGCCGATCGCCGAGGTGATGTGGTCGTAGGCCGGCGCGATGTCGGTGGCCAGCGGGCCCAGCGTGTAGAACGGGGCCTCCTCGCACAGCTCCTCTTCCAGCCGCACGTTCTCGACGATCTTGTGCATCGGAATGTGGCCGGGCCCTTCGATCATCACCTGTGCCCCGTGGGCTTTCGCGATCTTGGTCAGTTCGCCAAGGGTGCGCAGCTCGGCGAACTGCGCGGCGTCGTTGGCGTCGGCGATCGATCCCGGCCGCAGGCCGTCGCCCAGCGAGAACGTCACGTCATAACGCGCAAAGATATCGGCCAGCTCGTCAAAATGCGTGTACAGGAACGACTCCCGGTGATGGGCCAGGCACCACGCCGCCATGATCGACCCGCCGCGGGACACGATTCCCGTGACCCGCTTGGCGGTCAGCGGCACGTACCGCAGCAGCACGCCGGCGTGCACGGTCATGTAATCCACGCCCTGCTCGCACTGCTCGATCACGGTGTCGCGGTAGATCTCCCACGTCAGCGCGGTCGGATCGCCCTTGACTTTTTCCAGCGCCTGATAGATCGGCACCGTCCCGACGGGCACCGGGGAATTTCGCAGGATCCACTCGCGAGTTTCGTGGATGTTCTTGCCGGTCGACAGATCCATGATGGTGTCGGCTCCCCAGCGGGTGGCCCACACCATCTTGTCGACCTCCTCGGCGATCGACGACGTCACCGCCGAGTTGCCGATGTTGGCGTTGACCTTGACCGCGAACGCCTTGCCGATGATCATCGGCTCGCTCTCGGGGTGGTTGTGGTTGGTGGGGATCACCGCGCGGCCGCGCGCCACCTCGTCGCGCACCAGCTCGGCGGGCATGCCCTCGCGGGCCGCGATGAACGCCATCTCGGCGGTGATCTCGCCGGCGCGGGCCCGCTGCAGCTGGGTTCCGCGGTCGCGGACAACCCCGGGCCGCGGCGGCAGGCCCGACGTCAGATCGATCACCGCATCCGGATCGGTGTACGGGCCTGAGGTGTCATAGAGGTCGAAGTGATCCCCCGTGGACAGGTTGACCCGCCGGAACGGAACCTTGAGCGCCGGAAACCCCTCGACATCGCGATAGGCCTTGGTGCTGCCCGCGATCGGGCCGGTGGTCACGCTGGGTTCGACTGTGACGGTCATGTGTCATCTCCCTACGCCGGCATTACCCGGTCAGGTTCCTACGGTCGACGGCCCCGAGCCGTCCTCTCAGCGCACTCGGTGTGCGCTCCCGCGCTTGATGGATGGTGTGCACGCGACGTTACCCCCAGACCGCCGAACGCGGTATGCGGGTGGCCGGACGTTTTCGCGAATGGAAAGATGTAAACGTGCAACAGCCCGCGCCGGCGACCGAGGCCGTTTCGACCTACTTGAGCGTCGGTAGCTTCCGCTTCTGGTTCGTCGGTGAACGTTGGGAGTGGTCCGACGAGGTGGCCAGGATGCACGGTTACGAACCAGGAACCGTGGTGCCGACAACTCGTCTGCTGCTCTCCCACAAGCATCCCGAGGACCGGGCGCACGTCCAGGAGCTGCTGGACTACGCCTTGCGGTCCGAGGAGTCGTTTTCGAGTCGTCACCGGTTTTGCGACACCGCGGGAAACGTGCACGACGCGATCGTGGTGGCCGACCGCATGCTGGACGACTCCGGCGCCGTGGTGGGCACCGCCGGTTACTACATCGACCTCACCGACACCTTCGACGAGGCGCGGCAGGAAATGCTCGACGAGGCCCTGCCGGACCTGTTCGAAAACCGCGCCGCCATCGAGCAGGCCAAGGGCGTCCTGATGTACGTCTACCGGGTCAGCGCCGAGCAGGCCTTTCGCGTGCTGCAATGGCGCTCCCAAGAGACCAACGTGAAGCTGCGCGCGCTGGCGAAGCAATTGCTCGTCGAGATCTCAACCCTGCCGCCACCGGCCGCCGCCGTCCAAAATCAGTTCGATCACTTGTTGCTGACGGTGCACGAGCGGATTCCCCCCGAGCATTCGGGGTAGCCGCTACGCTCGAACAGACTTCCCTGGCATGCTGCCGACTTCGGGCACAGCAGTGGCGCCCGGCGACGGAGATCGGCTTGTTCAAGGCGGTGAAAGGCATGGAGTTGCTCGCGGTCGACCATGAGGCCCGGGAGGATGCTGTCCTCGTGCGCGTCAAGGGCGACGTCGATTCCAGCACGGTCGGACAGCTCACTCCCCACCTCGCCGCGGCACTGCAGGTGGCTGCGAAGCACCCGGCACGGCTGGTGATCGTCGACCTGCAACCGGTGACCTTCTTCGGGAGCGCGGCGTTGAACGCGGTCCTCGATTGCCACGAAGGCGGCAGAGAAACCGGCACCTCGGTTCGGCTGGTGGCGGACAATGAGCAAGTTCTGCGACCGATTCAGGTCACCGAGCTGGATCGCGTCCTCGAGATCTACCCGACGATTTCCGAAGCGCTGCAGCGCCAACAGGGCTCGTGAACACCCTGCCGCCCGACTTGGCGGCCGCGGTCGCGCTGGGCGGCGAGATGGGTCGCCGCTTCGCCGAGTTCGATTGGCCAGCACACCCTTTGGGTCCTCCCGGCGAATGGCCGGCGGAGTTCCGTGCGGCGGTGGTGACGACGCTGACGTCGCGGTTCCCGATCGTGCTGTGGCTGGGAGCCCAGGACCTTTTTCTGGTTTACAACGACGCCTACGCATTGGTTCTCGACGACAGGCACCCGGCCGCGTTGGGCCGTCCCGGCCGCGAGGTGTGGTGGGACATCTGGGAACCGATCGGGCCCATGCTCGCCAGCGTCATCGCCACCGGCAAGGCCACGTGGTCCGACGACCTGCAATTGTCGATGCTGACCGAAGGCCGGCGGCGAGACCGATACTTCACCTTCACCTACGGCCCGATCATCGGCGCGGGCGGCGACGTCTCCGGAATCTTCTGCGCGGTCGCCGAGACCACCGAGCGAGTGCTCAGCGAGCGCCGCCTGCACCTTCTCAACGCGCTCGGATCGGCCATCATGGATGCCCGCAGCATCGACGAGGCGGTCGGTGTGGCGGTGATGGTGTGCGCGGCCCAGCCGGCCGACCTGCCGTTCATCGCCGTCTACGTCGACGACAGCCGCGACGCCGCGGCGCGGCAGGTCACGCTGCGCGGAGCGACAACGTCGGTGTTGCCCGTGCTGCCGACCGAGCTGAGCGCGCTGACGGAGTGGGACGGCACCTTGAGATTGCGGGCTGAGGTGCGGCTCATCGATCAGCTGGCGGCGGCGATCCCGGGGATCGAGCGGGTGCTGGGCGCCGACTGCCCGGAGCAGGCGCTGGTGTTGCCCCTCGGCGAAGGCGGGACGGCCGGGGCGCTGGTCGTCGGAATCAGTCCGCGACGGCCGCTCGACACGCTGTATCGAGGGTTCTGCCAGTTGCTCGCCGACCAGCTGTCGTCGACGTTCGCGCAGATAGCGTCCTATGAGCAGCAACGACAGCGAGCCGATGCGCTCGCCGAATTGGACCGGGCCAAGACGGCGTTCTTGACCAACGTCAGCCACGAATTCCGCACGCCGCTGACGCTTCTGCTCGGGCCGGTGGAGGACGCGTTGTCCGAAGCGCCGCCCGGAAGTGTCCTCGCGGATCGCCTGAGCACCGCGGGACGCAATGCACGGCGGCTGCAGCGTTTGGTCGACTCGTTGCTTGACTTCTCGCGCATCGAGGCCGGGCGGGCGAACGCCAACCTGGTGTGCACCGACGTCGGCGCGCTCACCGAGCACATCGCCTCGTCGTTCACGGAGCTGTGCCAGCGGGCGGGGCTGAATCTCATCTTGGACTGTGGCCCCGCTCTGGCCGACATCGATCCGGGCATGTGGGAGACCATCGTGCTCAACCTGCTTTCCAACGCGGTCAAGTACACGCTGCGCGGCGGGATTACGATCGCGGTGCGCGCAGAGCCCACCGATTGCCGAATTACATTGCGCGATACCGGTGTTGGCATCGCCCCCGAGGACTTGGACCGCCTCTTCGAGCGCTTCTACCGGGCCGACAACATGCGTGGGCGCAGTGTGGAGGGCACCGGAATCGGCTTGTCGCTGGTGCGTGGGCTTGTCGAACTGCAACGCGGGACGATCGAGATCGACAGCGAAGTGGATCGCGGAACCACGGTCACCATCCGACTGCCCCGATCGGTCGCGGGCACGCCTGTCGATCTGTCCCCCGCCGGGATGCTGGACGAAACCAACCCCTACGTGGCCGAGGCCCAGGGGTGGCTGACCTCCGTTTCGGATGTGCATGGCGTGTCGGCCACATTCGACGGCCCGCGCCAACTCGTGCTGGTTGCAGACGACAACGCCGACATGCGCGCCCACCTGGACCGAGTGTTGTCAGCGCACTGGGAGACCGTTCTGGTGGCCGACGGTGAGTCGGCCCTGGCCGCGGCCAAGGAACTCCATCCGGACGCCATCGTTACCGACGTCATGATGCCGGGCCTCGACGGCTTCGACCTGGTGGCGGCCATCCGCGCGGACCCGGCGCTGGCGGCCACGCCGGTGCTCATGCTGTCGGCCCGGGCCGGTGCCGAGGCCGTCGATCAAGGTTTCGCCGGCGGCGCCGATGATTATGTGCCCAAGCCGTTCCGCTCGCAGGAGCTGATCGACCGGGTGGCCTCGCGACTGTCCGCGGTGGCCCGCGAGCGCGACCGTCAGCGCCGTGAGTCGGGCGTAGACCTGGCGCACCTCGATGCGGCACTGCGGACCACCGACTCGCTCGGGGCGATCCTGGACGTCCTGCTCAGCTCCGCGGCCGGTTCGGGCGGGGCATCCGCCGCGACGATCGGGGTCGTGGACGGTGAACACCACGTCCGCTTCGAGTACGCCGGCGACATTCCCATGGAATTTCGCGACCGCTACCACCTGGCGGCGCTCGATTCCCCGCTGGTGGGTGTCGACGTAGTGAGCAGCGGTGAGCCGATGATCATCACAGACACGTTCGAGCTCCCGCCGCGCTATCAGCACGCGGTGCGTGACACCGCGGCCAGCGTTCGCGCGTGCGTGGCGCTTCCATTGCGGGACAACACCGGTCGCGTGACGGGCGTGCTGGCCTTGATGTGGCCCGCGCCGCGAGAATTCGACGCGGCCGAACTCGACACGTTCCGTCGAATGGCCGAGCTGGCAGCCTCTGCTTTGGACCGCGTGCGCATCATGGCGCGCGAACACCGGATCGCCGTCGACTTCCAAGAGCAACTGCTCGACTTGGACCGTCGATCGACCGCCGCAGTCGTAGCGGCCGTCTATGAGCCGGCCAGCGAGGCGATGCGGGTCGGCGGTGACTGGTACTCGGTCACGCCCCTGGACCCGGCCGGACGGATCGGCATATCGGTCGGTGACGTCGTGGGACACGGGCTGGCGGCCGCAATCGTGATGAGCCGGTTGCGCGCCGCGGTCGCCGCCTCGGCGCTCACGGCGGCCGAACCGCCCGCTGTGCTCGGCGCACTGGACAAGTATGCGACCAGCGTCACCGGCGCCCGCTGCGCGACGGTGGCCTACGCCCTGATAGACACCGGGACCGAGGGACCGGGCGCCGGGCACGCCACCGTGAGCTACAGCTGTGCGGGGCATCCCTATCCGCTGCTCATCCCTTCCGATCGTGAGCCCGAGTTTCTCGAATTCGGGCGGCGGCTACCGGTCGCCGTCGACGCGCATCATTCCACCGCTGCGACGGCGACGGCGGACATGGCGCCGGGGAGCCTGATCGTGCTGTACACCGACGGGCTCATCGAGCGGGCCGGCGAGGCGCTCGACGACGGATTCGCCCGCCTGAAGGCCGCGGCGGCCGGCTGCGTGGACCTGCCGGTCGAATCCGTGTGTGCCGAGCTGTTGACGCGCATGAGACCGCCGGCGGGTTATCGCGACGACGTCGTCGTGCTCGCGCTGCGTCCCAGTCACGCCGCGGCGCGCAGCTTCGCGACGGTGCTGCCGGCCGCGCCGGCGCAGATTCGCATCGCGCGCCATCGGCTGCGCGGCTGGCTGGAAAGCATCGAGGCCGATCGGTCTCGCAAGGAGGACATCCTGTTGGCGACCTCGGAAGCGGTGACCAACGCGATCGAACATGGCAGCCACAGCGAACCGCGAAAGACGGTGTCCGTCGAGGCTTTCCTGCACCAGCACACGGTCGCGGTCACGGTCAGCGACACCGGCCAGTGGGCCAGCGATTCGTCCGCGAGCCTGCGCACCAGGCGACGCGGACGCGGGCTCACCCTGATCGGTGGCTTGGCCGACGACGTCGACACCGTGCGAAGTGCGGAAGGCACCCGGGTCACCATGCGATTCGAGCGCGCCGTCGCGGTCACCTGACCGTGTCAGGCCTCTTCCATCGCGTCCCCGAGTTCCTCGAGGATCTTGTTGTGGTGGTTGCTCGCCAGCAGGTGCCCCGCGGCGATGACCACCGCCACCGGCCAGTCGATGAGTTCCAGAGCCGCCAGTGCCACCAGACCCCCGAAGTAGGCCAACTGCTCCGGCCGCGGTATCTCCAGCTGCCCTACCACAGGCACGTTCACCGCGAACGTTTCGCCCTCGCGGATCTTTTGTACGGCTTCGCGCTGCGATGTCCCCTTGCGCGACTTCTTTTCCGCCATCATTTGCCTTTCAGTAACGAAGGGTTTGCCGACTCGCCGGGTAGTGCGGTCACCGTCGGACCTATGTCGACGACCGACCCCGTGGCCGATCCGCTGGTTTCGTCGATTGCGCTGGTGCTGAGGGTGCCGTTAGTGGAACTTTATGCCCTGCTCTGGCGCGTCGGGGTGGTGGAGATTCGGGAGACCGACCGGGCGCGTCGCCGTTCGGCGAGGTCGAGTCAAGTGGTGGTGGCGTGCGCCCCGTGTGCTGCGTGCCCCAACCTTCCGAAACCCGGTTCAGAACGGCTATCGCGACGGTCGCCCCAGCGGCGGCCCCGAGAGCTTGCCCCCAGCCGACCGGACCCAGCGGTGTGCAGCCGAGCAACTGGCTGACCACGGGAATGCTGATCAACGTTCCCATCGCCCCCAGCGAGCCCGCCGCCGTGAGGACCACCAGCGGGGCACGCGAATCCAGCAGGGTCTGACCCAGTTCCGCGCCCACCAGCGCGACCAGCGCGACGGTGGATGCGCGCGTCGGACGCCCGGTCACGCTTGCCATCGCCCACGCCGCCGTGGTTGCGGCCGCCGTCGTGACCCCGCGGATGGCCACGGCACGCCACAGCGCGGGCTGATCCGGGCCGCGCATTCCGGCGTTGGCCATGCCCGCGGGTCCGCTGGGCTTGCTGACGGCCAGGGCGGCGGCGGGCAGCGCATCGGTCATCATGTTCACCAGCAGCAGCTGACGGGTGTTCAGCGGCGAAGTCCCGCTGATCGCGCTGCCGATCACCGCGAACAGCACCTCGCCGGCATTGCCGCCGAGCAGCACGGATACCGCCGCCTGCACGCGCTGCCAGAGTTGGCGCCCCTCCTCGATCGCATGCACCAGCCCCTCGATGCGGGCGTCGACCAGCACCACGTCGGCGGCCATGTGAGCCGGGTCGCTGCCCCCGGCGACCACGCCGATGCCGACCGTGGCGGCGCGGATAGCGGCGGCGTCGTTGGACCCGTCGCCCACCATTGCGCACAGCACCCCGGCGCTTTCCAGCGTCTGAACCACCTGCACTTTGTTCTCCGGCGTCATCCGGGCGAAAATCACCCGCTCGGCCGCCGCGCGCTGTTGGTCCTTGCGCGACAACGAATCCCATTCGGAACCGCTGATCACCTGGTCGGCGGTCACCGGCAGGCCCAGCTCCCTGGCAATGGCCAGCGCCGTGATCGGGTGATCGCCGGTGATCAGCTTCACGCCCACCCTTTGTTCGCGCAGGCTTGCCAGCACGCCGACGGCCTCGGGCCGAGGAGTGTCTGACAAGCCGAGGAATCCCACCAACGCCAATCCGTCGCTGCACAATTCCGCGATGTGGTCGGGATCGGTCCGAATGGCCTTGGCCTCGTGCGACGTCAGCCGCCGTCGCGCCACCGCGATCACTCGCAAGCCGTTGGCCGCCAGTTCGGCAACCGCGTCGTCCACGTTCGGGCCCACGTCCTCGCAGGCGGCCAGCACCACTTCGGGCGCGCCCTTGACGCTCAGTTCGTCCCCGGTCACCGACGCCGAGAACGACCTGCCGGAGCGGAACGGAAGGTGAGCGGCTGGCTCGTCGGTTGGTGCGGAGCCGTTCAGCGAGCCTACGGCGGCCTCGACGATGGCCAGATCGGTAGCGTGCGCCTGCGGCCCCCCGTTGGACGCCGGCGCGGCGTGGGCTGCGCAGCGCAGCACCTCCGCGGGCGAGCATCCCCGCGCCGGGTGCACCTGCGCCACCCGCAGCCGGTTCTCGCTGAGCGTTCCGGTCTTGTCGAAGCACACCACATCGATGCGGCCGAGCGCCTCCACCGAGCGCGGGACGCGGACCAGTGCGCCGAACTTCGTCAAACGCCGAGCCGACGCCGACTGAGCCAGCGTCGCCACCAACGGCATCCCTTCCGGGACCGCGGCGACCGCGATGGCGATGCCGCTGGCCACCGCCTGCCGCAGACCCGTGCCGCGCACCAGCCCCAGCCCGCCGACCAGCGCACCGCCGGTCACGCTGACGGGGAACGCCCGGTTGGTGAGCTGGCTGAGCTGGTGCTGCAACCCGATGTCCGACGGCAGGTCGCCGGACACGAGTTCGGCGGCCCGGCGCTGCTGGGTGTCCGCCCCGACCGCGGTCACGAGCGCGACCGCGGTGCCGGCCACCACGGTCGTTCCGGCGTAGAGCATGCAGCGACGCTCGGCGAGCTCGGTGCCGGGCGTGGCCGCGACCTGCTTTTCGACCGACAGCGACTCCCCGGTAAGCGTCGACTCGTCGACCTCCAGGTCGACCTCCTCGATGATCCGGGCGTCGGCGGGCACCACCTCGTGAGTTCGGATTTCGATGACATCGCCGGGCCGCAGCTGCGCCGCGATGACGTTGGTGTACGTCCGCTCGCCGTGCGGACCCGCTTGCACCCTTCTGGCCGGTGGAACCTGCTGCGCGAGAAGGCGATTCAGGCGGTTCTCGGCACGCAGCCGTTGGCTGGCCGCGAGTATGGAGTTCCCGGTCAATACCGAGAAGACCAGGACCGCGTCGACGGGCGACCCGAGCACCGCACTGGCCGCAGACCCGAGGGCCAGCACCGGCGTCAGCGGGTCGGTCAGCTCGGCGCGGATTGCTTTGAGCAGCTGCCAGAACGCCGGCGCCGATCCGCCCGGATCCGTGCCCCGCCGATCCACGTCCGCGGCCGTGTCGGATGCCGGCTCGGGTGGTGGCAGGGCCCGGCGGACCTGCTCGACCGACATCGCATGCCATTCGCGCACGGCGGCCGGGCGAGGCGCGTCCGCGCTCAAGATGCCGCGCGCCAACAAGTACCCGGACAGCAGACCGGCCACCGCGCCGGTGGTCACCGGTCCCGGCCCCAGGCCGCGGATGCCCGGGATCATCAGCAGCGACCCCATGGCCGTCGCGCCGGCCGAGATTCCGTGGCCCCGTTGGGTGGCGGCGCGGGCCGCCGGCAGCGCGTGCAGCACCCGCCATGCGGCCGCCAGGTCAGGCAGCAGGAGATCGGCGCACCAGGGCAGCGAGTCGCGCCGACCCTTCGGCATCAAACCCAGTGCCACATCGGCCGACGAAATGGCTTGTGCCGCAGCCGATGACAATAGCGCGACCGTGCCGCCCGCTGCCTGCAATTCCGCCACGGCCCGGGCGATCGCGTCGTCGATGGACTTGTCGGTCCCCACCGCGCCTTCCACGACTTCCAGGGGCCGCAGGTCGTCGAACGCCGGTCGCAGTTCGCCCAGCGCGTCGACGTCCACCGAGACCAGTTCGGCTCCGGTGCGATGAGCCTCGGCGATCACGGCCGACGCCAGCGGGTCGTGGCCGGGGCGGAAAAGCGCCTCCACCTCGGAAGCCCGCCCGCCGGCCGACATGCCGGGCACCGGGTGCCAGCCCGGCCGGTGGCCGTTGCTCTCCAGTACCAGCTGGGCGCGGTTCCACGCGGTGGTCAGGTCGCCGTTGTCGGCGCCGCGGATGCGGGCGACCCGCAAGCTGTCGGTGCACAGCACCCGCGGGTCGACGACGATGGTGTCGACCCGGTCCAGTCGGCGCAGCGCTTCCGGCCGCAGCGCCAGGACCGCATGGCGATCGGCCAATCCGCGCCCGAGCGCCGTCGCGAACGCCTCCGGGGTGGTTCGGCTGGCCTTGGGAGCGGTCACCAGCACGGCCGTCGCGGCCATGTTCAGGTTGCGCGTTGTGGCGCCGACGAGCCCGGCGCTGACGGCCTGGATCAGCGCGAAAGGAGTCGCGTTGCGTTCCATGGGTCGGGCGCGCGGTGGCCGCGGCGGCGACAGTTCGTCGCCGGGTGGCTGGTCGGCGTGACGCGCCAGCTCCGGTTCGTGTTGACGCCAGGCACGCGCCGCGGCACGGCATTCGGCGGCTTTCAGCGATTGCATCAGCAGCCCCACCGACAAGGACGCCGGCGCCTGGGTGACCGTTTCCACGGTCGCCATGGCCAACGTCAGCACGGTGTCGGTCGCTGGACCGCCGATGCGGTTTTCGATCAGGCGACGCAGCCAGGGCTGGTATTCAACCGCCACGACGGCGGCCTGGACACCGATCGGCAGCCGCGGCCAGTGCAGCGCCCGACCCGCCAGCGCGAAGCCGAGGCCCGCCGCGCCCACGGCCACGGTGGCGACGCGCGTCGCGGCCACCACGCCGTCGCCGGGGAGACTCGGGGGACGCGGCCCGGTGTCTTTGGTTGTGCGACAACTCTTTTCCGCGGCGTCGACGATTCGGCACAGGTCGCGCAGGGATGTGCGCTGATCATCGATGCCGACGACCACCCGCGACAGGGGATAGTTCAGACTGGCCGAACCGACCCCGGGGTGGGCCCGGACCGCGTCGAGCACGGCGCGCCCGAGTTCGTTTTCGCCGTCCAAGCCGCGCACCTCGATCCAGGCGCGACTCCGGCCCCGCCAACAGCGGCGGCTGAGCGTCTCATGCGGAAGGTCGCCGGTGAGTGCGCGGGCGCCTTCCCGAAGTGGGATCGCCGCGATGCTCGCGATGTCGGTGAGAGCCCGAAACGGCAGCGACTGTGGCAGCGACGTGACGATGCTCAAGGGCTCCCCGCAACGGTTGCGTTTAGTTGGTGCTGCGCAATTCGGCCGCGCCGGCCCGCCGCCCGGTCGCCTTCTTGGCCGGCTTGCTGGGGGCCTTTTGGGCTACCGCTTTCTTGGGAGCGGCCGCCGACGGCACCGGCTTGAGGTTACCCTTGGCCGCGGCGGTGTCGGGCTTGCGCTGCATCCTGTGCAAGAGCAGCGCGCCGCCACCGACGGCCAGCAGCACGGGCCACTCGATCAAGCCGGCGACGCCGAGCGCTCCCAACGCCAGGGCAGCGGCCGGCGTCGAGTGACTGCCGCTGCTGACTCCGCGTTTGATACCCTCCGCGGCGCCCGTCACGCCGCCGACGAGCCCGTTGACCGCGGCCCCGCCGACGGCCCCCGCGGCGGCTGTGGTCGCGTCCGCGGCCCGGCCCACCGTCTTGCCAACGTTGCGTACTGCCCCGCCGACGACACCCATGATGACTCCTTGGTCTTCATCGCTCTCGCTGGGACTGCGTCGACAAGGTGTATACCCGTTGAACGGACAGTTAACAGCAACAACGAAAATACTTTTCTAGCACCTATCAGCGAAAGCCTGCCACGTTACCAACGTGCATACAACGAGTAACCGATCTTACGCCTCACGCACCGGACTCACATCGATGAGCACCGGCGCGTGATCGCTGGGCGCCTTCCCCTTGCGCTCCTCCCGAACGATCTGCGCGGCGGTCACCCGGCCGGCCAACGCGGGCGAGGCGAGGATGAAATCGATGCGCATTCCCTGTCTTTTCGGAAACCGAAGCTGGGTGTAGTCCCAGTAGGTGTAGACCCCGGGACCCGGGGCGAACGGTCTCACCACGTCGGCGAATCTCGCGTCGACGATCGCGTCGAACGCGCGGCGCTCCGGCTCGGAGACGTGGGTGCACCCGGCGTAGAAATCGGTGCTCCAGACGTCTTCGTCCCTCGGGGCGATGTTCCAGTCGCCGACGAGTGCGATCTGTGCCGCGGGATCGTCGCGCAGCCAGCCGGCTGCCGTATCGCGCAGTGCCGCAAGCCAATCCAGTTTGTAAAAGTAATGCGGATCGCCCACCGCGCGGCCGTTGGGCACGTACAGGCTCCACACCCTGATGCCGCCGCAGGTGGCGCCGATCGCCCGGGCTTCCGCGGTGGCGGCCACCTCCGGCTTGCTGCTCCAGCTGGGCTGCCCGGCGAAGCCGACGCGCACATCGTCGAGACCCACGCGAGAGGCGATCGCCACGCCGTTCCACTGGTTGAACCCAACGTGTGCGACCTCGTAGCCGACCTCGAAAAAGGGCAGGGTGGGGAACTGGCTGTCGGAGCACTTGGTCTCCTGCATGGCCAGCACGTCGACCTCGGCGCGGGTCAACCAGTCGAGGACGCGGTCCAGTCGGGTGCGAATCGAATTCACATTCCACGTGGCGAGTCTCAGGTGGGGGGCCCTCCCGCGGGTGGAGGATGGGTCGTCGCCGTCAGTCCTGCCGTCGGGCATGACTAGACGTTAGCCATCGTTCGGAAGTAGCGGCGGCGATGGTGCAGCCGGAAGCCCATCGATTCGGCAAGGCCCGCGGCGCCCGGCTCGTCGGCGAGTAGGTAGGCGCGGGTGGCGCCGCGGACCGCGCCCCAGGACGACAGGGCTTCGCAAAGCTCCATGGCGACGCGTTGGTCGGAAGCGCGGATCGCCGACAGCCCGACCCAGCGCGTGCCGTCGGGCGCGTCGGTCACCGCCGCGCGCACGACCGCTCCGCCCGCGTGGCTGCCGAACATCAGCTCCCCGCCGAGGGCGGCGGTCGGCGGGCCGGCCGACAGCGCCACGGCCGGGTGCGGCTGACCACTGGACGAGACGTCGCGCACCAGCAGCCGTTCCGTGTGCTCGCAGATTGCGCCGGCGCGCAGCGACAGTAGACGATCCGGGATGGCCAGCCAAGGTGTCAGGCCGCGCCGTTCATACCAGGCGTGTATCGCGGGTATGGTCCCGGTATGAGCCGAAACATCCAGTGGCACAGCTGAATTGGTGACCAACCGGTTCTCCTGGCCGGCCCGCACCAGCCAGCCGTCCAGCCAAGCCCGGTCGTCGCCCGGCCAGGCCGCCGCGAGCGCGTGCTCGAGCGCGCGGATCCCGGAGGTGCGCAGCGGTGCATCGGTCAGTGTCCGGAGCGCGACGGCGTCGCCCGGCGCGAACTCGACGACGGCGCCGGTCTTGGTACGCACGCGCACCACCGGGTCGACCGTCAACAGGTGCCCGACCGCGTCGGTAAGGGGCGGCACCGAGCCGGCGGGCCGCCGATAGCGAACCGTCACCCGGGTTCCCGGCTCCGGCCACGAGACCATCAGTGCCCGAACGGGTCCGGCCCCTCGCCCGGCAGCCAGGACAGTCCGGGAACACCCCAACCGTGTGACTTGACGGCCCGCTTGGCGCTGCGGGCGTGCCGGCCGATGAGACGGTCTAGATAGAGAAATCCGTCGAGGTGGCCGGTTTCGTGCTGCAGCATCCGCGCGAACAATCCGGTGCCCTCGATGGTGATCGGGCTGCCGTCGGCGTCCAGTCCGGTGACGCGAGCCCACTTCGCGCGGCCGGTGGGGAATGACTCGCCGGGAACGGACAAGCAACCCTCGTCGTCATTGCTCGGGTCGGGCATGGTCTCCGGTATCTCGGATGTCTCCAGGGCCGGATTGACCACCACGCCCCGGCGTCGGTCGGTCAGCCCGCGGTCTTCGGAACAGTCGTAGACGAACAACCGCAAACCGACCCCGATCTGGTTGGCGGCCAGGCCGACCCCGTGCGCGGCGTCCATGGTGTCGTACATGTCCGAGATCAGGTCGGCCAGATTCGGCGGTAGCGAACCATCGGCCGCGACGGCGACCGGCGTCGTCGGGGTGTGCAAGACCGGATCTCCGACGATGCGAATGGGTACGACTGCCATGGTCGGCAAGCTTAGGCGTGGCCAGGATCGCCCCTCATAAGTGCTCGCGAGCGTAACGGCAGTGCGCGATCGCGGGGCTGGATCCGCCGCGGCGTTACGCTCGTGAGACGCCGGGCGCCGCGCCGGGCAATCACATCGAATGGCCGACTCGCGGGTCTGTATTACAGCTTGAGGGTTCGCGCCGTGGTTCAATAAGCGCCGAAAGATGCCCCTCTGTAAGTCAAGTCATTCGAACGAACCGAGAATCGCCGGAAGGGTCCAGGGGAAGCGATATGGACAGCGCCATGGCGCGGGCAAATCGATCGGGGGAGCACTCTGAGATCGCCGATGGGCTCACCCGCCGCGAACACGACATCCTGGCCTTCGAACGTCAGTGGTGGAAATACGCCGGCGTCAAGGAAGACGCCATCAAAGAGTTGTTCTCGATGTCGGCGACACGCTATTACCAGGTACTCAACGCGCTGGTCGATCGGCCCGAAGCGTTGGCCGCCGACCCGATGCTGGTGAAGCGGCTGCGACGGCTGCGCGCGAGCCGCCAGAAGGCGCGCGCCGCGCGGCGCCTCGGCTTCGAGGTGACCTGACTCGCTACAGTGGGGCTCGATGAAAGAGCGTGTCCCCGACTCGACCGGGCTTCCCCTGCGGGCCATGGTGATGGTGCTGTTGTTTCTGGGTGTCATCTTCCTGCTGCTCGGGTGGCAGGCACTGAGTTCGTCGGGAAGCTCCGATGATGAATCGGCGTCGCCGGTTTCGAGTGTGACCAGCACCACGCCCTCGACCAGTGGCAAGGTCGCCCCGAACCAGGCCGAGGTGCGGGTGTACAACGTCTCGTCGAAGGAGGGTGTCGCAGCGCGCACCAAGGACCAGCTCACGGCTGCCGGGTTCAAGGTCACCGACGTCGGGAACCTGTCGCTGTCGGACGTCTCGGCCACCACGGTGTACTACACCGACGCCGACGACGAGCACGCCACCGCGGACGCCGTGGGACAGAAGCTGGGAGCGCCCGTGCAGCCGCGGATACCGGCACTCAACAACCAGCCGCCCGGCGTCATCGTCGTGGTGACGGGCTGAGCGCTTCGCACAAGGGCACCTTCGGGATACGCTTCCGCTATGCCTAAGCACCGCAACGTCGCAGCCACCTCCGCACTAGCCGCGGCCGCCTGTGTCGCGTTGGTGAGCGGGTGCTCGTCGCCGCAGCATGCCTCAACCGTGCCCGGTACCACTCCGTCCGTGTGGACGGGCTCGCCCGCGCCGTCGGCGGCCGCGGGTGCCCAGGGGGAGCAGCAGCAGCAACAGCCGCCGGCGGCGCAGATCATCACCACCCAGTTGAAGGCACCGGATGGGACCCGGGTCGCGACCGCCAAGTTCGATTTCAGCAACGGCTACGCGACCATCACGATCGCGACGACCGGCGGCGGCCAGCTCGCGCCCGGCTTCCACGGGGTGCACATCCATAAGACG
>NZ_JAFBAT010000115.1 GCF_019247615.1 Mycobacterium sp.
GGCGTCACGTCCTCCGCGTGAGGGCGCCGAGGATCGCGACGAGCACGCCCAACCCGACCAGCACGGCACCGGCCACCAGCGTCAGGTCGAGCCAGTGGTGCATGCTCGCCGCCGCGTGGTCGACCATCACCTCGGCGACCCGCCGGACGTCTGCGGTGGTGCCATTGAGCGCGTTGTTGACGTACCGGCCGCCGATCTCCATGCCCGCCCATCCTGCCGCGCCGACGAGGAGCGCCGAGACCCCGAGGCTGGTCAGCGCCTTCCCCCGGCGGCGCGCGGCGATCACCGTCAGCAGCGCGAAAACGCCGCTCCCGACCGCCGCGCCGATTGCCACCCACGGTCCCCACCTCGCCAGCCGGCTGAATTGCCCCTGCCGCAACGACTGTGGCAGGGACGTCTGAGAAACCGTCAGCGGGACAGTCAGATTCGCGGGCACCGTCACGTTGTGACTGCTCAACACCTGCCTCAATGAGCTGTCCTTGAGCATGGGGGCAACGTCGATCACCCATTGATCGCCGTTCTGGCCCGACCGTGGGTCGGTGAACAACCAACGGTGCGCCGCGCGGTTCGCCTGGGCGAACAGCGGCGGAAACTCAGGCCCGGTGGTGAAGGCGGCGGCGACGTCGTGCACCTGCGCGCCGTCGACCGGGTAGCGCGACCCGCCGCGCGCGGCGATCAGCACCATCGCCCGTGTGGTGAGTTCCGCTGCCATGGCAGACTGCAGAGCCGGATCGCCCGCCGCTTTCTGCGCCAGCGCGGCGTAGCCGCCCTCGTCGACGATATTCAACTGCAACCAGGCGGCCGGGACCGCTGCCGCCAGGGTGAAAGTCGTTGCCAGCCACAACAACAGCGCCGCCGCGATTCGCACGCTTTTCGCAATCCAGTGCGCGGTCTACTGAATGATGCCCCGCAGATAGGCGGCCTGCCCAAGGTGCTGGGCGCAGTCGTCGATGATGCTCACCAGCCGCGCGCTGGCGGTCACCGGCGGGTCCCAGTTGGTGTCCACGATCCGGGACAGTTCCTCGGCGGTCACGGTGGCGATGTATTCCAGCGTGAGCTTGTGAACCGCGTGGTAATAGGAGCAGAGCAGGTCGGCGGGTGCCCTCACCTTCGCCACCTCGTCGGGGCCGTGGCCGTAGCCGGTGTCGTCGCGCGGCAGGTCCAGACCGAAGCGGTCCACCCAGCCGTCCCGGGTCCACACCTGCTCGACACCGGCGACATCGGCCAGTTGAACGTCCTGGACCCGGGCGCTGTGCCAGATGAGCCAGGCGATGCTGTTGGCCTTCGGGGTCGGCCGGTAAGCGGAGGCCGCGTCGGTCAGGTTGTCGGCGAGTTCGTCGACGTGTTCGATCAACCGGGTGAACGCGTCGCGGAGCAGTTCCTGGGCGGCGGAGTCGGTATTGGGCATACAGCGATCCTGGCACGACACAGTGACGCGGTCGTAGATTATTTAGATGACCTACGACCTCGTCATCCGCAACGGCACCATCGTCGACGGCTTGGGGGGTGAGCCGTACGTCGGCGACGTCGCGGTGAAGGACGGCGTCATCACCAAGGTGGCGGCCGCAGGCGGACGGGACGCGGTCAACGGCGACACCGCGCGGCGGGAGATCGACGCCACGGGCCTGCTGGTCACGCCCGGCTTCATCGATTTGCACACCCACTACGACGGCCAGGCCATCTGGTCGCAGCGCCTGACCCCGTCGTCGGCCCACGGGGTGACCACGGTGGTGATGGGCAACTGCGGAGTCGGGTTCGCGCCATGCCGCCGAGAAGACCACGACGTGCTGGTCGACGTGATGGCCGGGGTCGAGGATATTCCCGGCGTCGTCATGACCGACGGCCTGCCGTGGACCTGGGAAACGTTCCCCGAGTACCTGGACGCCCTCGAGTCACGGCCGCGAGACATCGATGTGGCCGCCTATCTTCCGCACTCGCCGTTGCGGGTCTACGTGATGGGTCAGCGGGGCGCCGACCGCGAACCTGCCACCCCCGAGGATCTCGCGAAGATGCGGGCGCTGGCCAAGGAGGCGATCGAGGTCGGGGCGCTGGGCTTCGCGTCGTCGCGGCTGACGATTCACAAGACCGAAAGCGGCTCGCCGATCCCCAGCTACGACGCCGCGCGGGAGGAGATCGAGGAGATCGCCAGGGGTATCGTGGACGGCGGCGGCGGCCTGCTCCAGTTCGTGCCGGACATCCCCGCCGGGGGCTATCAGCCGGTGCTGCAAACGGTTTTCGATGTCGCCGAGGACGTCGGACTCCCCGTCACGTTTACGTTGGTCGTCGCCAACGCCGGCGAGCCGACATGGCCGGACGCGATCACCATGATCGAAAAGGCCAATTCCCGGGGGGACGGCCCTGACCCACAAGTGACCGCCCAGTTGCTGCCCCGCCCCATCGGGCTGATCATCGGGTTGCAACTGTCCGCCAACCCGTTTGTCCTCTACCCCAGCTATCGCGAGATCGCCCACCTGCCGCTGGCCGAACGGGTGGCCCAGATGCGCAAGCCGGAGGTCCGCGCCCGCATCCTGGCCGACAAGCCCGGTCAGGGTCATCCCATCCTGTACGTGGCCCAGATGTGGGACTGGATCTTCCCGTTGGATGACAATCCCAACTACGAGCCGGACCCGGCTGACAGCATCGGGGCCCGCGCCCGGGCACGCGGGGTGAACCCGATGGAGGAAGCCTACGACCGCCTGCTCGACGACGACGGCCACGCCATGCTGCTGGTCGCCACCAGTAACCT
This sequence comes from Mycobacterium sp., assembly GCF_019247615.1. Taxonomy (GTDB): domain Bacteria; phylum Actinomycetota; class Actinomycetes; order Mycobacteriales; family Mycobacteriaceae; genus Mycobacterium. The sequence goes on from NZ_JAFBAT010000115.1 coordinate 2,747, forward strand.
GCAGAACAACTCGCTGGACACCGTCGGAGAGTTGCTGCACCGCGAAGACGTGGTGCTCGGGCTTGGCGACGGCGGCGCCCACTACGGCATGATCTGCGACGCCAGTTACTCGACCTACTTCCTGGCGCACTGGGCGCGCGACCGGTCCTCGGGGCGATTCACGGTCCCCGAGGCGGTGCGCGAACTCACCTCGGTGCCGGCCCGCGTGGCCGGCCTCGAGGACCGCGGCCGCATAGCCGTCGGCTACAAGGCCGACCTCAACGTCATCGACCACGCGGCACTGCGGCTGCACAAGCCGGTCATCCGTTACGACCTGCCCGCCGGCGGGCGTCGGCTGGACCAGACCGCGGACGGCTATGTCGCCACCATCGTTTCCGGGGAATTGATTGCTGAAAACGGCGTTCCCACCGACGCCCGGCCCGGCACATTGGTCCGTGGACGAAAGCCCGCCCCGGTAGCTGCTCGATAACGCCACGCGGCCCCCCCTTTCCCGGTTAAGTTAAGTCAGTGACGAGCCCGCATTTTGCGTGGTTGCCGCCTGAAATCAACTCGGCACGAATCTTCGCCGGACCCGGAGCGGCGCCGCTGCTTGCTGCGGCGACGGCCTGGAACGGCCTCGCCGAGGATCTGGCGTCGTCGGCATCGTCGTTTTTCTCCGTGACATCGGACTTGGCGAACGGTTCCTGGCAGGGCGCGTCGGCGGCGGCCATGTTGGCCGTCTCCACCCAATACGTGAGCTGGCTCAGCGCGGCGGCGGCCCAGGCGGAGGCCGCATCGAGCCAGGCCTCAGCCATTGCGGCGGCGTTCGAGGCCGCGGTGGCGGCCACCGTGCAGCCGGCCGTCGTTGCGGCCAATCGCACCCTCGTCCAGGCGTTGGCGCACACGAACTGGTTCGGCATCAACACGCCGGCGATCATGGACACCGAGGCCGCTTACGAGGCGATGTGGGCGGCGGACGTGGCGGCCATGTTCGGTTACCACGCGGACGCGTCGGCGGCCGTTGCTCAGTTGGCGCCCTGGCAGCAGATCGCGCACAACCTCGGCATCAACCTCGACAAGGGCCTGCTCAACTTCGGTTCCGCGGCGTCTACGACGGGCGGTTCGAGTGTCGGTGGGGCGAGCGCGCACGGCGGTTCGACTCCCGGGGTCGGCAGCACGACACAACCGAGTTCGAGCACCGCTACCGGGACCAGCAGCAACCAGAATCTGGGCTACGCGAATTCGGGCAACAGCAACATCGGGCTCGGCAATCTCGGCAATAACAACATCGGCTTGGGCAACACCGGCAACAACGACTTCGGGATCGGGCTGACGGGCAATAACCAGTTTGGCTTCGGCGGCTTCAACTCGGGTACCGGCAACGTCGGCTTGTTCAACTCCGGCACCAACAATGTCGGCTTCTTCAACTCCGGTACGGGAAACTACGGCATCGGAAACTCGGGCATCTCCAGCGCCGGCGTCGCCAACCCCGGCTTCTTCAACACCGGCATCGGCAACGCCGGCCTATTCCCGGCCGGCCCGGAGGCCGGCCTGCTCAACTCCGGCTACGTCACGGGCGGAGTCAGCGCGGCCTCACTCAGCTCGAGTGTCCTCAATTCCGTCAGCGCCTCGACCGGCGGGCTGACCGCGAGCCTGCCGCCTCCAGGTCTGCTCAACCCAGGGATCGCCGCCGCCGCGACCGGCCCGGTCAACGCCGGAATCGTCCACGGCCTCGAGTCGAGCGGCGCCCATGCCGCCGTCGCCGGCGTGGAGAGTGGCCCCACGCCGATACCACCCGCCCTGCGCACCACGACGGCCGGCCAGTCGGGCTTCTTCGCCGGCGCCGGCAACGACGCCGGTTTCCGGAATCTGGCCACATCCCGTGAGCCGGGGATCCCTAGCTCGGGCTTCTTCGCCAAGGGTGACGACGCACCCGGCGCCGTTGAGCCGGGCGTCGGCGTGCCGGAACTGCCCGAGTAGCGGCCCCGGCCGACCATGCGAACGAAGAAGAAGGTCGACATCAAGCGGCTCGCCGCAGCGCTCACCGACTACCCGTTCGCCTACCTGATCACCGTCGACGACGGGTATCGGGTGCACACCGTGACGGTCGAGCCTCAGTTGCGGGAACTCCCGGATGGCCCGGAGGGGCCGCGCGGGATGTTGGACGTCGGGCTCATCGGCGGCCGCACGCGGCAGAATCTGGCCGACCGCCGTGACGTCACCCTGTTGTGGCCCCCTCTCGAGCCCGGGGGGTACTCGCTGATCGTCGACGGCACCGCCGAGGTGACCGCGGAGGATTCAGCCGGCGACGAGGCCGTGCGGCTGGCGGTGGTGCCCACTCGTGCGCTGTTGCACCGCGAAGCCGCGGCCGGGTCTCCGACGGCGGCCAAGGGGTGTCTGCACGATTGTGTGGTGTTCTCGCTGCCGGCCTAGCTTTCGCGCCGAGCGTGGGCCTTAAGGACGCCTGCCGCCCCGGATACATCCATATCCCCCACGCTCGACGAGCTTGCTTCTGACACGCTCGACTATCGCGTCCGGCCGCGACAGCATTTCGGCGCTGACCCTGATCACGCACCAGCCGGCCGCTTCCAGCAAGGCGATTCGCTCGATATCCCAAGACCGCTGATAGCGATCCGCCCAGTGCTGGATGCCGTCATACTCGACCGCGACCTTCGGCCCGCGCCACCCCATGTCGACGCGGATGCGCAGATCGGGAAATTCGATCTGCGTCTCTGGCCGTGGCAGTCCCGCGCGTATTAACAGCAGCCGCACCCTGGTCTCCTGCGGCGACTCGGCACCGCCGTCGGCCAAGTCCAGCGTGGCCCGCAGCCGCCGGACTCCGCGGGCTCCGGGGCGGCGGTCGGCCACAGCGAGCACATCCGCCGGGCTGATGCCCGTAGCGTTGAGCAACGCGTCGAGGATCGGCAGCGCCGTGGCCACAGGCCGGCCGCGACCAATGTCGAAAGCGGTTCGGGCCGCGGTTGTCGCCGGCATTCCCCTGATTGCCCGCACCTCGCCGGCGGCCAGGTCGTAGCTATGGACGACAATCCCGCGCTGACTGTGCCGATCGGCGCGCACGACCTCGGCGGGCGCGGACGCATCCAGCCATTTGGTACCGAGCACCGCGGCTGCGGACAGCCCCGCCAATGTGGCGCCCGTCGACAGCCAAGCCGCGCGGGCTTTGGCGGCCGCGGTCAGCTCCGCGTTTCTGCCGATGTAGACGTCGCGGAACACGGCCCGGTAGCGAGTGCGCAACTGGCTGCGGGTGACGGCGCCGTGCCTGAGCGCTTCGCTGCCGCGGAACGGGTCCATGCCGGCATCTTTGGCACCGAGCCGCGCCTTCGTGTGCGCCGAGCGTGGGGCCTGTGGACAAATTCAGGCGTCTGGACGTACGTATCCCCCACGCTCGCCGACGGAAAAAGCCCGGCCTGCAACAGCAGACCGGGCTTTTTCCGCTCTTGACTCAGAAGTCCATGCCACCCATGCCGCCGGTCGGGTCGCCCGCGGGAGCGGCCGCCTTCTCCGGCTTGTCGGCCACGACGGCCTCGGTGGTCAGGAACAGCCCCGCGATGGACGCCGCGTTCTGCAGCGCCGAACGGGTCACCTTCACCGGGTCGGCAACGCCGGCCTTGAGCAGGTCCTCGTACTCACCGGTGGCGGCGTTCAGGCCGGTGCCGGCGGGCGAGTTGCGGACCTTCTCGGCGACGACGCCGGGCTCCAGCCCGGAGTTGAAGGCGATCTGCTTCAGCGGGGCCTCGAGCGCCACCTTGACGATGTTGGCGCCGGTCGCCTCGTCACCGGAGAGCTGCAGCTCGTCCAGGGCCGGGGCCGCGTGCAGCAGCGCCACACCACCACCGGCGACGATGCCCTCCTCGACGGCCGCCTTGGCGTTGCGCACGGCGTCCTCGATGCGGTGCTTGCGCTCCTTGAGCTCCACCTCGGTGGCGGCGCCGGCCTTGATCACCGCAACACCGCCGGCCAGCTTGGCCAGGCGCTCCTGCAGCTTCTCGCGGTCGTAGTCGGAGTCGCTGTTCTCGATCTCGGCGCGGATCTGGGCCACCCGCCCGGCGATGGCGTCCGGGTCACCGGCGCCCTCGACGATGGTGGTCTCGTCCTTGGTGATGACCACCTTGCGGGCCTTGCCCAGCAGCGAGACGTCGGCGTTCTCCAGGGTCAGGCCGACCTCTTCGCTGATGACCTGACCACCGGTGAGGATGGCCATGTCCTGCAGCATCGCCTTGCGGCGGTCACCGAAGCCGGGGGCCTTGACGGCGACCGACTTGAAGGTGCCGCGGATCTTGTTCACGACCAGGGTCGACAGGGCCTCGCCCTCGACGTCCTCGGCGATGATCAGCAGCGGCTTGCCGGACTGAATGACCTTCTCCAGCAACGGAAGCAGGTCCTTGACGGTCGACACCTTCGACGACACCAGCAGGATGAACGGGTCCTCGAGGACCGCTTCCTGACGCTCGGCGTCGGTCACGAAGTAGCCCGAGATGTAGCCCTTGTCGAAGCGCAT
>NZ_JAFBAT010000213.1 GCF_019247615.1 Mycobacterium sp.
GGACGCGTACAAGCACTACGGCGACTTCGTCGCCCTCGACCATGTCGACTTCGTCGTCCCCACCGGCTCGCTCACGGCGCTGCTGGGCCCGAGCGGTTCGGGCAAGTCGACGTTGTTGCGGGCCATCGCCGGGCTGGATCAGCCCGATAGCGGGACCATCACGATCAACGGCCGCGATGTCACCCGGGTGCCGCCGCAACGCCGCGGGATCGGATTCGTATTCCAACACTATGCGGCGTTCAAGCACCTGACAGTTCGCGACAACGTGGCATACGGATTGAAGATCCGCAAGCGGCCCAAGACGGAGATCAAGGAGAAGGTCGACAACCTCCTGGAAGTGGTGGGACTGAGCGGATTTCAATCGCGATACCCCAACCAGCTCTCCGGCGGGCAGCGTCAGCGGATGGCGCTGGCCCGTGCCCTGGCCGTCGACCCGGAAGTGCTGCTGCTCGACGAGCCCTTCGGAGCGCTGGACGCCAAGGTCCGCGAAGACCTGCGGGCCTGGCTTCGTCGCCTGCACGACGAGGTGCATGTCACCACGGTGCTGGTCACCCACGACCAGCAGGAGGCACTGGATGTGGCCGACCGGATCGCAGTGCTCAACAAGGGCCGCATCGAGCAGGTCGGATCCCCGACCGAGGTTTACGACACCCCGGCCAGCACGTTCGTGATGTCCTTCTTGGGTGCGGTGTCCGAGCTGAACGGCGCCCTCGTCCGCCCGCACGACATCCGGGTCGGTCGCAAACCGGACATGGCGGTCGCCGGTGGGGACGGCACCGCGGACTCGATCGGCGTCGTGCGTGCGACGGTCGATCGGGTGGTGGCGCTGGGGTTTGAAGTGCGCGTGGAGTTGACCAGCGCCGCGACCGGCAGCCCGTTCACCGCGCAGATCACGCGCGGTGACGCCGAGGCGCTGGCCTTGCGGGACGGCGACACGGTGTACGTGCGCGCAACTCGGGTGCCGCCTATTCCGAACGACGCAGCGGTTCCCCGGGGGAGGGCCGGCGCCGACGAAGATCAGGACACGCTGACGTCCGCTTGAGTCATGCGGAGGCCCGCGTCAAGGGATGTCGCCCATCACCAGACCGTCGCGGCGCGGGTCGGCGCCCCCGATCCACGCCGGCGGGCTGCGAGTTATCGCCGAGAGCCCGCTGGACTGGGCGGTCAGGTTGACCTGATGCCCCAGTGCGCGCAGGCCCTGCACCAGCGGGTCGTGGTCGCCGTTGTCGGCCGCGTTGATTTCCGGATCCTCACCGCCGACATTGGTGTGCGGTGAGTTGTCGGCGCCGAAATCCACCAGGGACACCGCCTGCTGCGGGTTAAGCCCCCAGTCCAGCATCGCCACAAGCGTTTTCACGACGAACTGAATGATCGTGGAACCGCCGGGCGAGCCGGTCACCGCGTACAGCGCCCCTCGGCCAGCGGGCGATGACTCGAACACCAGCGTGGGAGACATGGAGCTTCGCGGTCGTTTCCCGGGCTGAATCCGGTTGGCCACCAACGATCCGTCGGCCGCGCGGGGCTCGGCGGCGAAATCGGTGAGCTGGTTGTTCAGGACGAATCCATCCACCATATGAAAAGAGCCGAACGGCGACTCGACCGTCGTCGTGAACGACGCCGCATCGCCGTACGAGTCGATGATGCTGATGTGGCTGGTGCCATGCTCGGCGCCGGCTGGTGCGACGTCCCCGGGCATGCCGAAGTCTCCCGGCTTTGCGGTCCCCATGCTGCGCTGCGGCGTGATCAGCGCGGCGCGCCCGGACAGGTAACCCGGGTCTAGCAGCGCGGCCAGGGAGCCGCCCGGCGGCGCGACGAAATCGGCGTCGGCGACATACTTGTCCCGGTCGGCGTAGGCCAGCCGCTCGGCCTCCGAAATCAGGTGCACACCCAGCACGCTCGGGCGACCGCCGTTGAGGTCGACGTTCGTGGGTGGGTAGTCACCCATCGGGAAATGCTCGAGGATTCCGAGCGTGGCTGCCACCGCGACGCCACCCGACGATGGCGTGGGCATGCCACAGATCTGCCGGCCGCGATACGACGTGCACACCGCCTCGCGTCGCTTGGCCAGGTAGCCCGCCAGGTCCTCCTTAGTCATCAGGCTGGGCGTGCGGCCACCGGAGGCATCGCCCGCGTCCGCGACGATGTCGTGCGCGATATCGCCGGTGTAGAAGGCGTCGGCGCCTGCGGATGCGATGGTGGACAAGGTCTTTGAATACGCGGGGGCGACCAGGTGCGCCCCCGCCGCCCTGGGGCTGCCATCGGGATTGAGGAAGTAGCCGCGGGCTTGTGGGTCGCCGCTCAATTGCGTCGCCGAGTCCGCGATAGCTGCGGCCATCCGCGCGCTGATATCGAAACCGTTGTCGGCCAGAGCGATCGCCGGAGCGAACAGGTCACGCCAAGGCGTGCGACCGTGATCATCGTGCACGAGCTGGAGCATCCGCACAATCCCCGGAACTCCGATCGACCGTCCCGAGGCCCGGGCATCGGGTCTGGGTGCAGCGTGATCGGCGTCGTTGATCCAGCGAAGGTAATTCTCGCCTGCCCCCGCGGGGGCGACCTCGCGTCCGTCGTAGGCCTGCACCGTCCCGGCGCGCGCGTCGAAATAGACCGCGAATCCGCCACCGCCGAGCCCCGAGGATTGCGGTTCGACCAAACCAAGCACCGTCTGCGCAACCACCATCGCGTCGGCGGCCGTGCCCCCGTCACGCAATACCCGGCAGGCCGCCTGCGTCGACAGTGGATTGGCCGTGGCCACCGCGTAGTGGGCCGTCCGCACGGCTGTCATGCCGCTGCGGTAGCCGATCGCGACCTCGGGGTTCTTGGCAGTATTCCTCGGCGAAGGGGCGGCCGACACCGACGACGTGTTGGGCACGGGCGTGCCATTACTCACGATGTCGCATGGGCCGGCGGGACGGGGCGCAGCAACATGGTCGGCGGTACATCCCGCCAGTGCGAGCATCAGCACGGCGAGCGAGACCCGAATTCGCAAAGGCGTGTTCAAGACACGAAGTGTAGCGGATCACCGCGGCGAATCAGGCGGCAATGCCGTCGGACTTCAGCTCGTCAGCGAGCGAGCGTAAGCGGCTCACCACGGCGACCGCTGTACAGCTCGTGCGTTTCCGGAGCGTCGCTGACGCTGCCGTCTGCGGATAATATGTTGTGGTGAAACGGATTTGAAATGCCGGCAAGCGGCGCATGCGGCGCAGGGGCCGCGCCGGGCTTTGGTTGTGGCCTTCGTCCAGCTCATGCCGCCAGCCGTCACCACGCGTCGAAGTCGCGGCTTTCCACCTTGCGAAATGAGCGTGGCCGCGGGTCTTTCGACCCGGCAAGTTCGTTCCTTGCAGGGCCTCGCCGCAGCGCAGCAAGATGCCGGTGACGACGACGGCCAGCAAAACCCGATTGCCTTTACGGGCACGACCCTCAGGTGTAGCGTCATCGTTGTTCAATCGGTTCGGCGGGACGCAGGCGTCCGGGGCCGAGTGAATGGGTTTGTCCAGGCCCTTCGCGGCCGGGACTCGCGGCACGAGGAGGTCGTCATGGCCGCCCATGACACGTCCCACAAGGTGCTCGAGCGCGAAAAGCGCGAGCGCATGGAGCAGATCGAAGCAATACTGCGCCGGCTCAACCCGGAGCTGACTGACGAGCAGCTGGCAGAGATGATGAGGCAGTTTCGCCAGCTGTCCAGTTGACAGACTGCTCGATCAGGCCGCCAACGGCCGGACTCCTGATCTGCGCGCGGAATCGAAGCGGTCCAGCGCCGTCTCCGCCACCAGCCGGTGTGCTCCGAGCGGTTCCGCCATCTGGATCCCCCCGTCGTGCGCGAAACGCCGCACTCGGTCAGGCAGCCGGCCCGGCGCCAGGAACCAGGGCGCGATGACCACCCGGCGGGCACCTCGCCGGTGTAAGGCGTCGGCGGCCGCGGCGAGCGAAGGTTCCGGACCTGTCACGAACGCGGTCGTCGCACACGCCCATTGGGTGCCCGCGGTCAGCTCGGGCGCAATTCGCTCGGTGCGGGCGTTGGCCTTCGGGTCCGATGACCCGATCGCGACCACGAGCACGCCGAGCCGGTCGTCGAGCTGGGAGGAACCCAGCTCCAGGACCCGTCGACGCAACAGCGAGACCAGCCGTCGATCCTCACCGAGCACCTCCGCCTGCCGCACGTCGATGCCCCGCTGGGCGGCACCGGACTCCGCTATTTGGCGCGGGATGTCGACGCGGGCGTGGTAGGCGTTCGCCAGCAGCAACGGGGTGACCACCGCTTCGCCGGCCGAGCCCGGCAGGCCGGTGAGCACATCGACCAGGTTGGGCATGTTGAGCTCGCAGAAAGCCAGCCGCACGTCCAGGCTGGGGCGCATCTGCGAGACCCGATCAACGACGGTCCGCGCGTTGGCCGCCGACCGCGCGTCCCTGCTCCCGTGGGCGGTCAGCACGAGTGTCGTCACGACGCGTGCAACCCGCATTCCGTCTTGGCCAGTCCCTGCCAGCGGCCGCTTCGGAGGTCGGCGCCCTCGATCGGTTTGGCCGTGCAGGGAGCGCAGCCGATCGACGGATACCCTTCGTACACAAGGGGATTGACCAGCACGTCGTGCTCGGCAATGTAGTCCTGCATGTCCTGGTCGGTCCAGGCCGCCAGTGGGTTGATCTTCACCAGCTTGAACGCCTCGTCGAAGCTGATCAGCGCGGCGTTGGCGCGAGTGGGGGCCTCCACCCGGCGCAGTCCGGTCACCCAGGCGGAGTAGCCGCGCAGCGCCTTGCCCAGCGGTGCGACCTTGCGCAACCGGCAGCACTCACCGGGGTCACGGGCAAACAGGTCCTTGCCCAGCAGCTTGTCCTGCTCGGCTACCGTGTGCTCCGGGGTCACATTGAGGACGCGGATGTCGTAGACCGATTCGATCGCGTCCCGGGTGCCGATGGTTTCCACGAAGTGGTAACCGGTGTCCAGGAAGACCACCGGCACGCCCGGGCGCACCTTGGCGGCCAAGTCGACCAGCACGGCGTCCTGCATGTTGGAGGCCACGACGTAATTGCAGGTCGCCCACCCGCGCGGCCCGTTGACCCCGCCGAAGTTCTCGTCGGCCCAGCGGAGCAGTTCGATGGCGCTGGCGCCCTCGAGTTCCGCCGCGCCACGGGCGGCCAGCTCACGCAGTTCGGCTTCCGTCCGTTGTTTCGGTTCGCCGCTCAACGCAGGTCTCCTTCCTCGGCGCGTAGAACCCACTGCGCGAAGCGCTCACCCTCGGCCCGGTGTTTGACGAAATTGCGCACCACTCGTTCGATGTAGTCGCCCAGCTCGTCGCTGGTTACCTTGTGCTGCCGCAGCTTTCGGCCGAAGCCGCTGTCCAGTCCGAGGCTGCCACCCAGGTGCACCTGGAACCCCTCGACGGAACCGCCATGACCATCGTCGACCATCTGGCCCTTGAACCCGATGTCGGCGACCTGAATCCGCGCACATGAATTCGGGCAGCCGTTGATGTTGACGGTGATGGGCACGTCCAGCCGAGCGTTGATGTCCTCGAGTCGACGCTCCAGTTCGGGCACCAATTCTTGTGCCCTGCCCCTGGTTTCGGCGAACGACAACTTGCAGAATTCGATCCCGGTGCATGCCATGAGATTTCGGCGCCAATGGGACGGGCGGGTTCGCAACCCGAGCGCCTCGACGCCGGAGATCAGATCGTCGAGCTTGTCGTCGGGGACGTCGAGCATGACCAGCTTCTGGTACGGGGTGAATCGGATTCGGTCCGAACCGGCCCGCTGGGCCAGGTCGGCCACCGCGGTGAGGATGGTGCCGGACACTCGTCCGGCTATCGGGGAAACCCCAACCGCGTTGAGCCCGTTCTTGAGCCGTTGCACCCCGATGTGATCGATCGGATGCTTGACCGGCTCGGGGGCCGGACCGTCGATCAGGGGACGCTTGAGGTACTCCGTTTCGAGGACCTCCCGGAATTTCTCGATGCCCCAGTCCTTGATCAAAAACTTCAGCCGCGCCTTGGACCGCAGCCGCCGGTAGCCGTAGTCGCGGAACACCGAGGTCACCGCCGCCCACACCTCGGGTACCTCGTTCAGCGGGACCCAGGCGCCGACCCGCTGGGCCAGCATCGGGTTGGTGGACAAGCCACCGCCGACCCACAGGTCCAGGCCGGGGCCGTGCTGGGGGTGATTGACGCCAATGAACGCGATGTCGTTGATCTCATGGGCGACGTCCTGCAGGCCAGAGATGGCGGTCTTGTATTTGCGTGGCAGGTCGGCGAAGTCGGGTTTGCCGATGTAGCGGCGAACGATCTCTTGGATCGCCCATGTGGGGTCGAGCACCTCGTCGAGCGACTCGCCGGCCAACGGTGAGCCGAGGATGACACGCGGGCAGTCGCCGCACGCCTCGGCGGTCTGCAATTCGACCTCGTCGAGCCGCCGCCAGATTTCGGGGACGTTCTCCACCTCGATCCAGTGCATCTGCAGGTTTTGTCGGTCGGAGATGTCGGCGGTGTCTCGCGCGAACTCGGTCGAGAGCTGGCCCAGCGTGCGCAGCGCGACGGTCGAAAGTGCGCCGCCGTCGCAGCGCACCCGCATCATGAAGTATTTCGCCTCGAGCAGGTCGGCGTTCTCGTCGCCGGTGAACGACCCGTCGTAGCCCTGCTCGCGCTGGGTGTAAAGCCCCCACCACCGGAATCGGCCCCGCAGGTCCGATTTGTCGATGCTGTTGAATCCGGACTTGGCGTACACGTCTTCGATGCGTTGACGCACTTCGAGCGGCGCGCCGGCCTGCTTCATTTCTTCGTTCGGGTTGAGCGGTTGGCGATCTCCCAGCGCCCACTGTCCTTCGCTGCGGGCCTTGTTTTGGGACCCGGCGGGACGGGCTGTCGTCATTCGGGGCTTCTCCTTCGCGGACGTTGCAGGCAAGGACGTATGACTCACCGGTTTTATTTCGGCGGCGCAGATCCGACAGCCAGCTGAACGTACAGGTGGGCGGGTCTACGACATCAAGGCCGACAGCAACAACTGCAGACGCGCTTGAGATCGATATGCCGCCGCATCACCAGCGCGAGGCGCCAGGGGGAATGGGCGGCGATCACGGGGCCCATTGTGCCATGGATCGGCGCAGGCGACGTCACCAGGCCGGATTTGCTCTCACGGTGATTAGAACTGCGGCGATTAAGACGACGGCCCGGTCCCCGGGTGATTGGTCATGCCATCATTTGAACATGACCGTTAGCGAGGCATCGGCCGAGCTGCCCACCGTGCGGCCGGTACCTGGGCGGCCGTTCGGGTTGTACGTGCATGTCCCGTTCTGCATCACACGCTGCGGGTACTGCGACTTCAACACCTACACGCCGGCCGAACTGGGTGGTGTGAACCCGGATGCCTGGCTGGACGCGCTGGGCATCGAGCTCGAACTGGCGGCCGCGCGGTTGGACGGGTCGACGGTCAACACGGTGTTTGTCGGCGGAGGGACGCCGTCGCTGCTGGGCGGCAAGCGCGTGGCCAGGCTGCTGGGCATGGTGCGGGCACACTTTGAGCTCGCTCCGGAGGCGGAGATCACCACCGAGGCCAACCCGGAGTCCGCATGGCCGGACTTCTTTTCGACGATTCGCCAGGCGGGCTACACGCGGGTGTCGCTGGGCATGCAATCGGTGTCACCGCGGGTGCTCGGGGTCCTCGATCGCGTGCACACGCCGAACCGGTCCGCAGCCGCTGCCCGCGAGGCGTTAGGAGAGGGCTTCGAGCACGTTAGCCTCGACCTGATCTACGGAACGCCGGGGGAGTCCGACGACGATCTTTTGCGCTCCGTCGAGACCGCGGTCGACACCGGCGTCGACCACGTGTCCGCGTACGCCCTGGTCGTGGAGGAGGGCACGGCGCTGGCGCGGCGAGTCCGGCGGGGCGAACTGGCCGCTCCCGACGATGACGTGCTGGCCCACCGCTACGAGTTGGTCGACGCCATGCTGTCCGATGCCGGGCTGAGCTGGTACGAGGTGTCCAACTGGTGCCGACCGGGTGGTGAGTGCCGGCACAACCTCGGCTACTGGGACGGCGGCCAGTGGTGGGGTGCGGGGCCGGGGGCGCACAGCTACGTCGGCGCTACCCGCTGGTGGAATGTCAAGCACCCCAACGCCTATGCCGGGTTGCTGACCGGCGGCGGGCTGCCGGTATCCGGTTTCGAGCAGCTCGACTCCGCTGCGCTGCACACCGAAGACGTGATGTTGAGAATCCGCCTGCGACAAGGCCTTTCGCTGGACCGATTGGACGATGCGGAGCGCGAACGCGCCGGCGACGTGGTGGCTGATGGTTTGCTCGCGCGCGAGGGCGACAGGCTGGTCCTCACGCCGCGGGGCAGGCTGCTGGCCGATGCTGTGGTGCGCACGCTGCTGGGGTAGTGCGTCAGTCCGTTGGTTGTGGGGCCCCCAACTCGCCTACGCTGGCCAGGGCGATACGCGTGCTCGTCTCGTGCTTGGACAACGGGCGCATGTTGTCCCACCCCTCAATCACCAGTCTCGGGCTCTGATCTTGGCCGCTGAATTCTTCCAGGAAATGACCGAGGGACTCACCCGTCGTGTGATCGACCAGCGGCACCCGGGAGCTCAGGTGGAGATGCACTGCCTGGGTATCGTGCGGAAGTTGCCCCAGCTCCCGAAGCACGTGGAACAAGTTGAAACATACCAGGGGTCCATCCAAATACAGGTGGTAGGTTCTGTCGTCGAACCGGCGCTGGGACACCGGATTACGGAAGAGACTGAGGAAGCGGGCCACCAGGTTCGGCCCGGCGAGTTCCGAGCCGCACCTCAGGTTGTGCCAAAGGCCCACGTACCACAGGTTCAATAGCAACTCCAGGACGACGCCGGCGAGGATGCCCATGAGGAGATCCGTCGTCACGGTCACGAGCACTGTCGCCGCGAAGACGATGAACTGCTCGGTTCCCACCCGTGCGACGTTGCGCCACACCGAGGGCTTACACAGCTTGTATCCGATGAACACGAGAATGGCGGCCAGGACGGTCAGCGGAACCATGTTGATCAGCTCGCGACCGAGCAGCAGGAACGTCAGCAGGAAGCAAGCGTTGTAGAAGTTGGCCCACTGGGTTCGCCCGCCCCCCAAGATATTCGCCGTGCTCTTGACGATGCCGGGGATGATCGTCAAGCCACCCAGCACGCTCGAGGCGACATTGGAGACGCCCATGGCAAGCAAGGTCCGGTCGGGGTCGGACCGACGGCGGTAGACATCGATCTTGTCCACGGCCGTGATGGTCGCCAGGGACTCGGTCCCGTCGATCAAGAGCAGGGTGAGTACCACGTAGACGAGGGGGAGTAGCAGTTCGGGGTGGGCGAACGCAGCACCGAAGTGGGGGAAGACGATGCCGTGCTTGAGCGAACCCGGCACGTTGATCAGGTAACGCTTATCCAACTTCAGGATGAATGTGCTGACGACCGTGCCGACGATGAACACCCACACGGGAGGGGGGACGACCTTCAGCAGCCGGCCGGGAAAGATGGCGAGCAGGAAAAGCACTGCCAGGCAACCAATTCCGAGGACGAACACCTCGTGGTTCATCGACGCGATGTGGCGGGGCACTTCGCCGAGGATCGCCCAGAAATCGTGGGCCTCGAACTTCACGCCCATGAAGAGTGGGATTTGCTTGGCGATGATCATCAGGCCGATCGCGGCCAGCATTCCCTGGATGGCCGCGGCCGGGAAGATCGCGCTGAACCGGGCGACCTTCAACTTGGCAAGGATGACCTGCAGTACACCCACGATGGCGATGGCCACCAAGACCAACGGATATCCCACGGCGAGCACCTCGGATTGCGAGGCGCCGTGGCCCAGGCGGACGTGTCCCAGTGCGACGATGCCGGCGAACAGGGCCGGCGCCAGCCCCGCGGCGGGGCCGCTGATGGTCACATAGGAGCCGCCGAGGAACGGCAGGACGAAACCCGCGATGATCGCCGACAGGATCCCGCAGATCGGCGGCGCCCCGGAGGTGATCGCGATGCCCATCGAGAACGGGAGCGAGATCATGGCCACCGCGAAACCCGAGCGCAGGTCATAACGCCAATGTTTAAGTCCCGCAAGGCCATTGCGGGGCTTCTCGGTCCGAGTGGGGAGAGTGTCTGGCGCGCGCGAGGCCCGCTCGACGCCGGCTCGAGACGGGCGTGGATTCAGCTTGGAAACCATCGGGGCCTCGCTGTTCGGTCCGGCGATGAGGGTGCGAGCAATTGGTGCGCGGTGCAAGCACGCATCAGCAGCGGTTGGGGATTCACACGGAAAGCCTGGGGACTCACACGATCTCCGTCAACGGAGCTACACCGTCTTTACGAACAATTAACAGATTACGAACAGCTCACAACAGAACTCTGACAAGCTCCGACCCACCGGCGAGGCGCTGGGCACTGATTTTCGGACGCTCGTTGGCCGGCGTCGCATCTCGACGGCGCGGTTTGGATAGCGCAGTCGTTTCGGGAGATAACCGCGAATAAGTCTGCATTCCAATGTGTTTCGTGAGTGCTGACCGACGCTCGCGCACCGGCGAGCCCGCCGCGATCGGAACACCGACCCCGGCGGGCTAACGTCATTTCGGCGGGGTTTCGTCCGCCTCACAACGCTAGAACCAGTGCGAGACCAATCGGTTGATCTCGATGTACAAGGGGATTCCGATCGTCACGTTGTACGAAAACGTGAGACCGAGCGACGCGGCTAGCGGCAGGGTCGGGCTCGCCTCCGGGATGGCCAGCCGCTGGACGGCTGGAACGGCGATGTAAGACGCCGCGCCGCACAGCACCGCGAACAGGATGTAGGTTCCCGGCTTGAAGTCGGCGTGAGTGGCCGATGAGTACATGTGGGCGACGATAATCCCCAGCGGCGCGAAGATATTGGGCGCCAGCAAGGCGAAGAGGATGAAGCCCGGCCCGGCCGTCCGCAGATCCCGCAGTTTGCGCGAGGCCGTCATCCCCATCTCGAGCAGGAATAGGCACAGCACGCCCTGGAAGGCCATGACGAAAAACTTGTCGTCGTCCGCAACGACCTTTTGTCCCTGCAGGCCGCTGATGAGCCCGATGGTGATGCCGCCGATGAGGAGGACCAGGCCCGGGTTGAGGAACACTTCCTGCAGGAGCTCCCGGGAGAACATGGGCATCCCCCGCTTACCCTTCGGGCGGGGTGGGTTCTGGTCGGGTTCCCAGTCCGGATGGTCGAGCTTTTCCATCGAGAGCTCCAGCTCCTGCTCGATTCCTCGTTCGCGCTCGGCCTCGAGGCTCTGGCCATGCTGCGGCTTCGCCGCCGCGCCGGGCCCGACGGCGGCTTTAAGAGGCGGGGTGTACCCGGGCTCGTCGGGCATGTTCCCTGCCGCGTCCATGTTCCGGTGCCGCAGCAGCGCCACAAAGTACAGCGCCACCAGGCAGCCCGGAATCTCCATGACGGCCAGCATGACGGGCATGTAGGCGTTGAAGGCGATGTTGACGGCGCCCAGAAATGCCACGCAGGTGGCAAATGTCCCCGCCGAATCCGATCCGTAATAGCCGGCGACCGTGGCCCGGTCGACCCTTCTCAGGGAAGTCAGCCAACTCATGAGCGCGTAGGCGATAGCCCCGATCAGGAAGTTCAGGATGAAGCCCAGCACCATGAAGCCGACGATGACCCAGATGCCGGTGTTGATCTTGGCAAGCTCTTCGCCACCGTGCCAGCCGATCGCCAGTAGCAGGTACATCGTCAGGCCCTGATAGATGACGTAGGGAAACTCGAATCGCACCTTCAGAATGGGAATCAGGAACCCAAAGTAGAAAAACAACAGCAGCGGCTTGAATAGGTTGTGGGTGAAGTTGTGCCAGAACTCCTGCAGCATTTGTTGCCTCTCGTGAGCGATTAGGTGATCGGGGGAAGCATCGTCCGCACGCGGCAGGGCACGGCCACCCCGATGATCGTGCAAGAATCTAACCGCGCCGCTGCGGGGCCGCCACTCAAAGAACGCCGTGGAAACCCACGCTTAACGTGGACGCGCCGCAATTGGTGTTTTGCGTCAAAGGCAGAGGTCATAGCGGTGCTGGTAGGGACGCATAAGGTGCGACAAGCGTGAATTCGCTGTGACTTTTCTGACGGTTCGCTGTTAGTTTCGGCGTGGCTGTAGATGACCGCGCGACGCCTTCATGTGTCGAACATGTTAAACGACGGGGATTGCGGTGAGGTTGCGTTCGTAAGCGGCCGCGCCATCGTTATGTCCCGGTCCCGGACGAGCAATCTTCGGCCGTTCACAAATGCGGTTTGCAGGCAGCTTTTAACCCTCTCGACGCCACTGGAGTGGCGCCCCTGGGGGAGCTCCCCGGCGGGCGTAGGGACTTTCGGCCCTAGTTCGGGAGTGTTCCGCATGTCACCTTGATGTAACCGCACGACACAGATACATTGCCGTTACTGACAGAAACACATAACTGGGAGGACTTGGTGTCCAAGGACCTGACCAATCTGCAGCTACTCCATGAGCTGGAGCCTGTGGTCGAGCGCTTACTGAACCGCCACTTGTCGATGTTCAAGGAATGGAATCCCCACGACTACGTCCCGTGGTCCGAGGGCAAGAACTTCTACGCTCTGGACGGCCGCGACTGGGAGCCCGGTCAAAGCCGGCTGTCCGACGTGGCGCTGGTCGCGATGGTGCAGAACCTGCTGACAGAGGACAACTTGCCCTCGTATCACCGTGAGATCGCGATGAACTTCACCATGGACGGTCCCTGGGGGCAGTGGGTGAATCGGTGGACCGCCGAGGAGAACCGACACAGCACGGCGCTGCGCGACTACCTGGTGGTGACCCGCGCGGTCGATCCGGTCGAGCTGGAGAAGCTGCGCATGGAGCAAATGACGCGTGGCTTCAGTCCGGGCCAGAATCATCAGGGCGATATGTTTGCTGACAGCCTCTTCGATTCGGTCATGTACGTATCCTTCCAGGAGCTGGCAACCCGCGTCGCGCACCGCAACACGGGCAAGGCCTGCGATGACACGCTCGCAGAGCAGTTGATGGCCAGGGTGTCGCACGACGAAAACCTGCACATGATCTTCTACCGGGACGTCAGCGCCGCCGGGCTGGACATTGCGCCCAATCAGGCGATGCAATCGGTGCACAAGATCCTGCGCAACTTCAAGATGCCTGGATTCACTGTGCCGGAGTTTCGGCGCAAGGCCGTCATCATCGCGGTCGGGGGCGTCTACGACCCGCGCATACATCTCAACGAGGTTGTCATGCCGGTGCTGCGAAAGTGGCGCATCTTTGAGCGCGAAGACTTCACCGGCGAGGCCGCGCGCATGCGCGACGACCTCGCCGTGCTGATCAAAGAGCTCGAAGTGGCGAGCGACAAGTTCGACGAGTCCAAACAACGCTACCTCGAACGCGAGGCCCGCAAGACCGAAAAGATCACGGCCAGCAAGGTGCTCAGCACAGCGGGGACCCTGACCCTCAGCGGACGGTAGCGGGCGACAAATCGGGCCTCCCAAACGGTTTCTTCGCCACTGCCGATGTGTGGTCGGCCGGACAGTGCGGAAGCGCGGCACGGCGGCCGGCAGCACGCGCGCACAGTTGCGGTTTAGGGCTGCTTGGTACGGGTACAGACGTCGCGAGCGTGGCGCCAGCCGCAGATGTGCCCGACTTCCGCGGCGGTGCCGCGCTCCTTGCTTAGCCCGGAACCTGCCGGGAGCGCGGCCCCCGTACCCTCCTTGCGCTAGCCGGCGTCTGTGCCCGCGGCCGCCGGTGCGGCTGGGCGTCCTCGACAAGTTAGGTTAACCAATGCTAACTTCAGCCGGGTAACGAGAGGTCGGGGACGGGGGTTCGCAAGGCGTGGGCAATTGCGAAATCCGCATGCTATCGGCCGGGGCCGGGGTCGACGAGTCGGCCGCCACACGCGCGATCGGTGACGGGGCGACGCCGCATCGAACGGGCCGCGGCTTATGACGGCGCCCGTCTGGATGGCCGCACCGCCCGAGGTGCATTCGGCGTTGCTCAGCAGCGGCCCGGGGCCGGGGCCCTTGCTCGCGGCGGCGGGGGCATGGAACTCGTTGAGCACCGAATACACGGCGGTGGCCGAGCAGCTCGCCGCGGTGCTGGCCGACGTTCAAGCGGGGGCATGGCAGGGACCAAGCGCCGAGGCCTATGCGGCCGCGCATGTGCCATATCTGGCGTGGTTGATGCAGGCCGGCGTCAACAGTGCCGCTGCGGCCGCCCAGCACGAGGCCGCTGCAGCGGCCTACTCGGCCGCACTGGCGGCCATGCCCACCCTGGCCGAGCTGGCCACCAACCACATCGTGCACGGGGTGCTGGTGGCGACCAATTTCTTCGGGGTCAACACGATCCCGATTGCGCTCAACGAGGCTGACTACATGCGGATGTGGATCCAAGCCGCCACCACGATGAGCGGCTATGAAGCGGTCTCCGGCACGGCCGTGGCGTCGGCGCCACAGGCCACCCCTGCGCCGGCGATCGCCAACCCGTTCTCGATCTGGCGCGACTCGTTGACCAGCGGCATCGAGACCGTCCGGCGGGTTGTCCAAGACGCGTCAACCTTGAACCCGTACGACGTGGTGTCGTCGTTGCTCAACGTGATTCAAAATTTCAGCTTCTCCGCCTTCCTGCAGGATCCGGTGGGCTACACCCAGGGGATCGTCGAGTCCTTCGTGAATCAGTTCCCCCTGCTGTCCGACCTGTACTTCGGGTTCGGACAGGACCACCTTTTTGAGTTGCTGACCGACCCCGTGGGGTTTGTGCAAAACATCATCGACAAATTCCTGGCGAATCCGTTGTTGCTGGTGACGAATCCGTTCCTGCTGGTTCTGAGCCCCGACGATTTCCCTTCCATCGCCTACAGCGTGTTTTCCCCGTTCATCCCGGCCGCCGCTACCGCGGGGGCTGCGGGCGGCCTCGCGGGGCTGGCCGGGTTGAGCGAACTGACCGCGCTGCAGACACCCGCCGTCGCGCCGGCGCTGGCACCCGTCGCGGCTGCGCCCGCCGAATTGCCGACCGCCGGAATGGCTCCGACCGTCGTTGCGTCGACCGCCGCAGCCCCTGCGGCGGCCCCCGCGCCCGGGCCGGCCCCGGCTCCTGCCCCGACGGCGAGCGCTGGCGCCAGTGCCGCGCCGCCGCCCGCGCCGCCGGCCGCGGGCGGGGCGGGATTCTTCCCTCCCTACGCGGTGGGGCCTCCAGGCATTGGGTTCGGCTCCGGGCTGAGCGCCAGCGCGAGCTCCTCGGCCAAAAGGAAGGCGCAGCAGCCGGATGCCGCCGTTGCGGCGGCCGTGGCGGCCGCGCGGGATCAGGCCCGGGCGCGGCGGCGCCGGCGCGCAAAGCAGCGCGACTACGGCGATGAATTCCTCGATATGGATGTCGAGGTCGATCCCGAGTGGGGCACGCCGGGCGATAGGGAATCAGTCCCGTCCGCCGTGGCCTCCGATCTCGGCGCGGGAACCCTGGGGTTCGCCGGCACGGCATCGAGAGACACGGCCCGGGCCACTGGCTTGGCCAGCCTCTCCGGTGACGAGTTCGGCGGCGGGCCGAGAATGCCGATGCTGCCGAAAACCTGGGATCCCGAAGCGCGCGAGGCGGACCCCGAAGACACCTGAATGCGAGCGGCCGGCCGAATACCGCGGCGGCCCCGACCCGGTCGCGCCTTCCTTCCAGCCGGCGAAAACCTGCCATGCCCTGCCGGCCTGGCCCGTGCTCGTAACGTGATCGCCTCGCAACGCGAAACAATAGCCACAGAAGGCACAGTGACATCATCCATACCTGGAAGTGGGGGGACACCATGAGAACCGTCAAATCCGTTGCCGTCGCCGTGGCGGCGTTCGCCGCCATCGGAGGCGCTGCCGCAGTCGCGACATCAATCGCGACTTTCAGCGGCCCTACCGCTGTGCGACTTTCCGCGGTCGGGGCGCCGTCCGGACCGGCGCTGCCGCTGAATCCGCCGCCCGCTCCCGCACCCGGTGCCGACGTCCCGACGGTCGCTCAGCTGACCACCCTGCTGAACAGCCTGGCCGACCCGAGCGTTTCGTTCGCGGACAAGGGCAACATGGTCGAGGGCGGCATCAGCGGAATGGAAGCGCACATGGCCGACCGCCAGCTGAAGAAGGCCGCCAAGAACGGCGATCTGCCGTTGGCGTTCAACATCACGAACGTCCAACCGGCTGCGCCCGGTTCGGCCACGGCCGACGTGGCGGTGTCGGGTCCCAAGCTTCCCAACCCGGTGACGCAGAACGTCACGTTCGTCAACCAGGGCGGGTGGGTCTTGTCGCGGGCATCGGCGATGGAATTGTTGCAGGCCGCCGGACACTGACTCGCCGGCCCAGAAGCGCATCGGCGGGGCGGGGCGGGCTAACCAGCCACCGCACTCAGGTCGATCCGCGCGATGCGCTCGGGGTCGGCCAGCACGTCGATCGCAGCGATGCGCCCGCGGCGGACGACGAATCCCATGATCGCGCTTGCCCGGTCGGCGACGAAGATCACCGCGCCCGCCGCACCATTGATGGTCGCATTACGCACCTCTCGCTCGGGTCCCGCGAAGCTTCGGGCCACCCTGGCGACAGCGGACGCGCCGTCGGCGCGGAATCCAGCGGCACCCCGACCCAGCTCACCGCGCAACACGACGTCGGGTTGCAGCACCGACACCAGTCGATCGAAGTCGCCCGCTCGGCCCGCGGCGAAAAATGCGTCGACGGCTTCTCGCTGGGCGACGTAGTTGCGGTCGGGGACAGGATCGGCCTGTTCGATGCGCCGGCGTGCCCGGCTGGCCAGCTTGCGCGTCGCGGCCGGAGTGCGGTCGACGAGGGGAGCGATCTCGTCGAAGGGGACGGCGAACACATCGTGCAGTACGAAGGCCAGCCGCTCATCTGGTGGCAGCGTATTCAGCACCACGAACAGCGCCAGCCCAACGGCGTCCGCCAGCATCGCGCGGTGTTCGGGATCGAATTCCCCCTCGGCATCGACGATCGGATCGGGCAGCTGCCCGACCAGCTCCTCCCGGCCGCGTCCATGACGGTCGCGCAAGATGTTGAGGCAGATGCGGGCCACCACGCTGGTCAGCCAGGCGTCGAGGTTGGCGATCTGGCAATCGGTGCGGCTCAGCCGCAGCCACGCTTCCTGCACTGCGTCTTGGGCATCGTCGACCGAGCCCAGCATGCGGTAGGCGATCGCAGCCAGCCGGGGCCGCGCAACGTCGAAGCGCTTGGAGAGCAGTTCATCTCGCGTCGTCACGCGCGACCGGTTCTGGGCAGAGCGCAGACCCGGTTGCCGGAAAATCCGGACGATCGGATGTCGAGTGCGATATTGAACCGGGCGCGCAGGTTGCCCAGCGTGATGACGTGGGTGAGCCCGACGAGCTGGGGTGTGTCGAAGTGGGCACGCAGCGCATCGAAGAGCTGGTCACTCACCTCGACCGGGGTGAGGCTGATGGCGGTGGCGTAGTCCAGGATCAGCTTGTCGAGCTCGGAGAAGCATGACGCGTTCCGGTAACCGGCCTGGTCTTTCGACAGCGCCAGCAGTTCTTCGTCGGTGAATCCCCACTGGCGGGCGATCTGCGAACCCAGGTCGATGCAGTACTCGCAGCCGACCGTGGTCGCCGCCTTCAGCTCGGCCAGCGCGCGGTGGCGCGGGCTGAGGATGTCCAATTTCGACTCGGCCTGCTCGAGCCGACCGTATGCGTTCAGCAACCGGGGGATGTGCGCATACATCCGCAGCGGTTCGAGCATCCCGGCGGTCCGGAGGCCGGTCATCTTCGCCAGCTTGCGCCGGGTGAAAAAGAAGGCGATCTTGGCGCCCGGGCCGGCATCGTGGTCGGAGACTCCTTGAAGGCGAGGCATGCGGTCCTCCTCGAACGTGGTCCTTTACTACGTCGACACCCGGCGGGCCTCAAACGTGACCGCAGCGCCCGAGCGAGCTACGTCTGCTGGCTCAACGGCATATCCATGTCGAACACCCTGGCGTGCAACACCGTGCGATTCCGCAGCGCGGCGCGCACCGCCCGGTGCAGGCCGTCCTCGAGATAGGTGATCCCCCTCCACCGCACGGCGTGCGGGAAGAGGTCGCCGTAGAAGGTGGAGTCCTCGGACAGCAACCGGTCCAGCGCCAGCACGGTCGTTGTCGTGACCAACTCGTCGAGCCGGATCTGCTGGGGCGGTATCTGCGACCAGTCCTTGTAGGACAGACCGTGATCGGGATAAGGCTTGCCCTCGCGCACGCCCTTGAAAATCATCGGCGCGCCGTCTCGGACGTGCGGGGGGAGTCGCCTCGGCCCGACGAGTACATGCTGGACAGATTAGTACCCCGGCACACTTTAAAATGGACGCGATCAAGGAGGTGGGGGCGGTATGGCGAGTGCCGACGAGCGTCGCTTCGAGGTGCTGCGGGCCATCGTCGCCGATTTCGTGGCCACCAAGGAACCGATCGGCTCCAAGACCCTGGTCGAGCGCCACAACCTGGGCGTGTCGCCCGCCACCATCCGCAACGACATGGCCGTGCTGGAGGCGGAGGGCTACATCGCCCAGCCACACACCAGCTCCGGACGCGTGCCCACCGAGAAGGGCTACCGCGAATTCGTTGACCGGCTCGCCGATGTCAAGCCGCTGTCGACGGCGGAGCGGACGGCAATTCAAAGCTTTTTGGAGTCGGGTGTCGACCTCGACGATGTGCTGCGGCGCGCGGTGCGACTGCTGGCACAACTGACCCGTCAGGTGGCGGTGGTGCAGTATCCGACATTGTCGACGTCGACCGTTCGGCACCTGGAAGTGATCGGCCTGACACCGGCCCGGCTGCTGATGGTCGTCATCACCGATTCCGGGCGCGTGGACCAGCGGATCGTCGAACTCGGCGACGTCATCGACGACCATCAACTCTCCCAGTTGCGGGAGATCCTTGGTCAGGCGCTGGTGGGCAAGAAGCTTGGCGCGGCGTCCACCGCCGTTGCCGACCTCGCCGGGGAACTGTACGGGCGCAGCGGCCTGGCGACCAGCCTGAGCGACGCCGTGGGCCGTTCCGCGACGATATTGCTCGAGTCGTTGGTGGAGCACACCGAGGAACGCCTGCTGATGGGCGGGACCGCCAATTTGACCCGCAATGCCGCGGATTTCGGGGGTTCCCTGCGGTCGATCTTGGAGGCCCTTGAAGAGCAGGTGGTGGTGCTGAGGTTGCTGGCGGCTCAACAGGAGGCCGGCAAGGTGACGGTCCGCATCGGGCACGAGACGGCCTCCGAACAGATGGCGGGCACCTCGATGGTGTCCACCGCCTACGGCACTTTCGATACCGTGTACGGCGGGATGGGTGTGCTGGGGCCCACTCGGATGGACTATCCGGGAACTATCGCCAGCGTGGCTGCGGTTGCTCTTTATATCGGCGAAGTTCTGGGTGCCCGATGACTGCGCACCCTGGGGACGTAACGCGGCCTTAAAGAGGTCAGGGAAGGTCAGGGCGTGGCACGCGATTATTACGGGCTGCTCGGAGTGAGCAGAAACGCCAGCGATGGGGACATCAAGCGCGCATACCGCAAGCTGGCGCGCGAGTTGCATCCCGACGTCAATCCCGATGAGGCCGCGCAGGCGAAGTTCAAGGAAATCAGCGCGGCGTACGAGGTGCTGAGCGACCCGGAGAAACGCCGGATCGTCGACTTGGGCGGGGATCCGTTGGAAAACGCAGCCGCATCGGCCGCCGGGTTCGGCGGCTTCGGCGGTCTGGGCGATGTGTTCGAGGCCTTCTTCGGCGGCGGTTTCAGCGGAGCCGGGACGTCACGCGGTCCCATCGGTCGAGTTCGGCCCGGATCGGACTCCCTGCTGCGGATGCGGCTGGATCTCGAGGAGTGCGCGACCGGCGTAACCAAGCAGGTCACCGTCGACACCGCGGTGTTGTGCGACCGATGCCAGGGCAAGGGCACCAACGGCGACTCGGTGCCGGTCCCGTGCGATACCTGTGGCGGGCGCGGCGAGGTGCAGACCGTGCAGCGCTCGCTGCTGGGTCAGATGGTCACCTCGCGGCCGTGCCCCACCTGCCGGGGCGTTGGAACCGTGATCCCCGACCCGTGCCACCAGTGCATGGGCGACGGTCGGGTGCGGGCCCGCCGCGAGATCAGCGTGAAGATTCCGGCCGGCGTCGCCGAGGGCATGCGCGTCCGCCTCGCCGCGCAGGGTGAGGTCGGGCCCGGGGGCGGGCCGGCCGGCGACCTCTACGTCGAGGTGCATGAGCAGGCCCACGACATCTTCGTGCGCGAGGGCGACGACTTGCACTGCACGGTTTCCGTGCCGATGGTCGATGCGGCGCTGGGCGCCACCATCTCGGTCGATGCCATCCTGGACGGCAAGAGCGAGATCACCATTCCGCCCGGCACGCAGCCCGGTTCGGTCATCACACTGCGTGGCCACGGGATGCCGCACCTGCGGTCGGGCGTGCGCGGTGATCTGCATGTCCACGTCGAAGTGTTGGTGCCCACCAGGCTCGACCACCACGACGCCGAATTGCTGCGGCAGCTTAAAGAGCGCCGCAGCCGGGATGCGCCAGAGGTCCGTTCGACGCACGCCGGCGGCGGACTGTTCAGTCGGCTTCGCGAGACCTTCACCGGGCGCTGATTGCTTCAGGTGCCGCGCAGATGGTGGCGACGCTCTTCTACGTAGACGCACTGCCCGATGCGGGTGCGCTCGCCGTCGTCGAGGGCGACGAAGGTTTTCACGCCGCCACGGTGCGCCGCATCCGGGCCGGGGAGCGCCTGGTGCTCGGGGACGGCTCTGGCGGGCTCGCCGGCTGTGAGGTCGAGCGCGCCGGGCGCGATGGATTGCACGCGCGGGTGTTGGAGCGCTGGACCGTGGCGCCGGGGCGCCCGGCGGTGACGGTGGTGCAAGCGCTGCCGAAGTCCGAGCGCTCCGAGTTGGCCGTCGAATTGGCCACCGAGGCCGGCGCCGACGCGTTCCTGGCGTGGCAGGCCGCCCGCTGCGTGGCCAGCTGGGAAGGCGCCCGGGTGGACAAGGGCCTGCGCCGGTGGCGCGCCGTCGCCCGCTCGGCGGCCCGGCAATCGCGACGGGCGTATATCCCGCCAGTCGAGGGCGTGGTATCCACTGCGACGCTGGTCGAGCGTGTGCGAGAGGAAGCGGCGGCCGGGGCTTTGGCGTTGGCTTTGCACGAGTCGGCGACCGACGGGATTGCGGATACCCGCGTGGCACATGTTGATTCGTTGTTGTTGCTGGTCGGTCCGGAAGGCGGCATCGCGCCGGACGAGCTGGCCGCATTGACCGATGCGGGCGCGGTTCCCGTCCGGCTCGGTCCCCAGGTGCTGCGGACGTCGACGGCGGCCGCAGTGGCGCTGGGCGCGCTGGGGGTGCTCACCCCGCGCTGGGATGCCGCGACGGAATGCGGGTATCCATGCCGAGGCGAACCGTTGGGACAGGCCCCTGACCAGCGCTAGACTGACAATCCAGAATCCATCGAACATCAGAAGGCAGGCATCGACAACCACGTGACGCCCCGCGAAACTAGCGCTGCTGACGCCCAGGTTCGCAGCAGCATCGATGTTCCGCCCGATCTCGTCGTGGGCCTGCTCGGTTCTGCAGACGAAAACCTGCGCGCTCTCGAACGCATTCTGAATGCCTACCTGCATGTGCGTGGCAATGCCGTCACCATCTCCGGCGAGCCGGCCGACGTCGCGCTGGCGGAGCGGGTGATCTCCGAGCTGGTCGCCATTGTGGGCAGCGGCCAGCCGATGACACCGGAGGTGGTGCGCCACAGCGTCGCGATGCTGGTAGGCACCGGCAATGAGTCACCGGCCGAGGTGCTCACCCTGGATATCCTGTCGCGCCGGGGTCACACGATCCGACCCAAGACGCTCAATCAGAAGCGCTACGTCGACGCCATCGACGCCAACACGATCGTCTTCGGGGTGGGCCCGGCCGGCACCGGGAAGACGTATCTGGCCATGGCCAAGGCCGTCCATGCGCTGCAGACCAAGCGGGTGAGCCGGATCATCTTGACGCGCCCCGCGGTGGAAGCCGGTGAGCGCCTTGGCTTTTTGCCGGGCACGCTGAGTGAAAAGATCGATCCCTACCTGCGGCCGCTGTATGACGCGCTGTACGACATGATGGACGCCGAACTGATCCCAAAGTTGATGTCCGCCGGCGTAATTGAGGTTGCGCCGTTGGCATACATGCGGGGTCGGGCGCAACCGGTATTCACAAAGGTATTGACTCCCAATGGTTTCCGGCCGATCGGTGAACTACAAGTCGGTGAATTCGTTATCGGTTCCGATGGGCGTCCGACGGAAGTTTTGGGCGTCTATCCGCAGGGCTTCAAGGAGATCTACCGGGTCTACACCCAGGACGGGTCCTCAACCCTTGCTTCGGGTGACCATCTCTGGTCGGTGTACACGCGTGCGGACAGGTTGCGCGGCAAGCCTGCGCGCGTGCTGCAGACCAAGGAGATGATCGGTAACCTCCGCGCGGCGCACTACCACCGCTACGAGTTACCGCTGTTGAGCAGCCCGGTGCGCTTTGCCGCACGTCCGGTGCCCCTCGATCCGTACGCCCTCGGTCTCTTGCTCGGTGACGGCTGTGTGACGTGTACGACGACACCGAGTTTCGCGACGACTGATGAGGAACTTGTTGCCTCGTTGGGACGGTTGATACCTGGGTTCATTCCCATCGACTACCTGTTCAACTCAACCGATGTGCGGCTGGCGGTGCTGCAGGGTCTCTTGGACTCGGATG
>NZ_JAFBAT010000275.1 GCF_019247615.1 Mycobacterium sp.
CCGACGGCATCACCGTCCCGATACTTGCGTGGTTGCATCCGCCCGGCATCGACTTCGCGCCGGCGGTGCTGGCCGATGTGGAAATCGCCGTGTCCTCGCAGCGCCAGCTCGACGAGGTGCTGGACGCCGTGCGCCGCACCGGCAAGACGGCGACGGTGACTGTCAAGGTCGACACCGGACTGAACCGCAACGGTGTCGCCCCGGCGCACTACCCGTCGATGCTGGCCGCGCTGCGCCGGGCCGTCGCCGAGGACACCATCCGGCTGCGGGGACTGATGTCGCACATGGTGTATGCCGACCAACCCGATAATCCCATCAACGACGTTCAGGCCCAACGCTTTTCCGATATGCTGGCCCAGGCGCGCAATCAGGGGCTGCGGTTCGAGCTTGCGCACCTGGCCAATTCGTCTGCCACCATGTCGCGGCCCGACCTGGCCTTCGACCTGGTGCGGCCCGGCATCGCGGTGTACGGCCTCAGCCCGGTCCCCGAGCGGGGCGACATGGGGCTAATCCCGGCGATGACGGTGAAATGCGCTGTGGCCCTGGTGAAGTCGATCCGCGCAGGGGAGGGGGTCTCGTATGGCCACACCTGGGTCGCCGAGCGTGACACCAACCTGGCACTGATGCCGATCGGCTACGCGGACGGCGTCTTCCGCTCGCTGGGCGGGCGGTTGGAGGTGCTCATCAACGGCAGGCCGCGCCCGGGCGTCGGCCGGATCTGCATGGACCAGTTCGTCGTCGATCTGGGCCCCGGACCGCCCGATGTCGCCGAGGGCGACGAGGCGATCCTGTTCGGGCCGGGAACCAGGGGCGAACCCACCGCCCAGGACTGGGCCGACCTTCTCGGCACCATCCACTACGAAGTGGTCACCAGCCCCCGGGGGCGGATCACCAGAACCTATCGCGAGGCCGAAACCGTTGAGCCCTGACAAGACCCGCGCGCGTCATACCGGTAGGGCCTGGCTCGCGGGAGGCGCGGGCCTGACGGCCGTGGCGACCATTGTGGGAGCATCTGCCCGCCGGTCCATGACCCAACGCGCCACCACAGTCGAAGACCCTTACGCGGACGAGGATTTCGACACCCTCTACGACGACCGCGGATATGTGGTCACCACACCCGACGGAGTGCCGTTGGCCGTCCGCGAAACCGGTCCGGCGGACGCGCAGGTGACGATGGTGTTCGTTCACGGATTCTGCCTGCGCATGGGTGCCTTCCATTTTCAGCGGACCCGGCTTCCCGACCGATTGGGCCCGGATGTCCGGATGGTCTTCTACGACCAGCGCGGGCACGGACGATCCGGTCAAGCCTCGCCCGAGAGCTACACACTGACCCAGCTCGGCGAGGACCTGGAAAGCGTGCTGCGGGCGCTCGCCCCCCGCGGGGTGGTCCTGCTGGTCGGCCACTCGATGGGCGGCATGACGGTGTTGTCCCATGCCCGCCAGTTTCCCGAACAGTACGGAAATCGGATCGTCGGCGCCGCGCTGATTTCCTCGGCGGCCGAAGGGGTTACCCGATCGCCGCTGGGCGAGATCCTGAAAAACCCTGCCCTGGAAGCCCTTCGGTTCACCGCCCGGTCCGCCCCCAAGCTGATGCATCGCGGCCGCAACGTGTCCCGATCGCTGATCGGCCCGGTGTTGCGGGCCGCGTCGTTCAGCGACCTGCAAGTGAGTCGAAGCCTGGATGCGTTCTCGCAGCGAATGATGAACGGCACCCCGATTGCCACCCTGGTCGGCTTTCTGGAGGCCCTGGAAAAACACGACGAAACGGGCGGGCTGTGGACGTTGCTCAAGGTCCCGACCCTGATCGCCTGCGGAGACCATGATCTGCTCACCCCGGACGAATACTCCCGGAAGATGGCGGCCTCGTTACCCCGGTCCGAGCTCGTCATCGTCACCGGGGCCAGCCACCTTGCGCTGCTGGACAAGCCGGACGCCATCAACGACGGGCTGGTCCGGCTGGTCCACCGAGCCGTTCCGGGGAAGATGACCCTGCGCTACCGGAGATTCCGGGAACAGTTCCGGCGCCGTGGCTGAAAGCGTCGACCCGCCGCGCCCGGCTTCGCCGCGCTTGCGATCGCCGCGGGCTGAAAGCGTCGACCCGCCGCGCCCGGCTTCGCCGCGCTTGCGATCGCCGCGGGCTGAAAGCGTGCTGGATGCAGGCACCGCCACGCTGGAACGCGTCGAGGACACCGTCGCGCTCGGCTCCCGGCTGGGCCAGCAGCTGCGGGCGGGTGACGTCGTGGTGCTGTCCGGCCCGCTCGGCGCGGGAAAGACGCTGTTGGCCAAGGGAATCGCCGCAGCGATGGACGTCGATGGCCCCGTCACGTCGCCGTCGTACGTGCTGGCGCGGGTGCATCCGCCCCGCCGCCCCGCCGCCCCGGCGATGATTCACGTCGACATGTACCGGCTATTGGACCATAGCGGCGCGGACCTGCTCGGTGAGCTCGATTCGCTCGACCTCGACACCGATCTCGACGACGCGGTCGTCGTGGTCGAGTGGGGGGAAGGCCTCGTCGAACGCCTCTCGGAGCGGCACCTCGACATCCGGCTGGAGCGCGTCACCCACTCCGACGTGCGGATCGCGGCCTGGCAATGGGTCTGTTCGAGGGCACGCCGATGACTCTCGTCCTGGCCCTCGACACCGCCACCCCGGCCGTGACGGCGGGCCTGGTGTGGCTCGAGGATATGACGGTGCTGGCCGAGCGGGTCACCCACGACGCCCGCGCGCACGCCGAGCGGCTGACCCCCAACGCGCTGGACGCCCTCGCCGACGCCGCGATGACGATGGCCGATCTCGACGCCGTCGTGGTGGGCTGCGGGCCTGGCCCGTTCACCGGGCTGCGGGCCGGGATGGCCACCGCCGCGGCGTACGGGCACGCGCTGGGCATCCCGGTGCGCGGGGTGTGCAGCCTGGACGCCATTGGGGTGCGCACCACCGGCGATGTCCTGGTGGTCACCGACGCCCGCCGCCGCGAGGTGTACTGGGCGCGCTACCGCGACGGGTTCCGCATGGCGGGACCCGGAGTTAATGCCGCCGCCGACGTCGACCCGGGTCCCGCCACGGCCGTCGCCGGCTCGCCCGAGCACGCCGCGCTGTTCGGCCTGCCGGTCAGCGGTCCCGCCCACCCGACACCCGCCGGCCTGGTCGCGGCGGTGCCCGACTGGGCGGAGCGCCCGCTTCCGCTCGTTGCGCTCTACCTGCGCCGCCCCGACGCCAAGCCCCTAGCGGCCCCCCGATGACCGCCCCCAGCGAGCCCGTGACCCTCGGCGCGTTGACGCCCGCCGACGCGGAGCGCTGCGCCGAGCTGGAGGCGGTGCTGTTCCCCGGCGACGACCCCTGGCCGGCGGTGGCGTTCAACCGCGAGCTGGCCGCCAAGCACAACCACTACGCGGCCGCGCGGGTCGGCGGCACGCTCGTCGGCTACGCCGGCATTTCGCGGTTGGGTCGCACCCCGCCATTCGAGTACGAGGTGCACACCATCGGGGTGGATCCCGCCTACCAGGGCCGCGGCATCGGCCGCCGGCTGCTTGACGAGCTGCTGGACTTCGCCGGCGGCGGCGCCGTCTACCTGGAGGTCCGCACCGACAACGAGGCGGCCATCGCGCTGTACCGCAGCGCGGGGTTCGAGCAGATCGGCTTGCGCCGGCACTATTACCGAGTCAGCGGCGCCGATGCCTACACGATGCGGCGGGATCCCGAATGACCACACTGCTGGCCATCGAAACCTCTTGCGACGAAACCGGAGTCGGCATCGCGCGCCTGAGCGCGGACGGCACCGTGACCCTGCTCGCGGACGAGGTGGCGTCCAGCGTCGACGAACACGTCCGCTTCGGCGGCGTCGTCCCCGAGATCGCCTCACGGGCGCACCTGGAGGCGCTCGGCCCCACCATGCGGCGCGCGCTGGCGGCCGCCGAGCTCAGGAAGCCCGACGTCATAGCGGCCACCATCGGCCCCGGCCTGGCGGGCGCGTTGTTGGTGGGAGTCGCTGCGGCCAAAGCGTATTCGGCCGCCTGGGGGGTGCCGTTCTACGCGGTGAACCATCTGGGCGGCCACCTGGCCGCCGACGTGTACGAGCACGGACCGCTCCCGGAGTGCGTGGCCCTGCTGGTGTCGGGCGGTCACACTCACCTACTACATGTCCGGTCGCTCGCCGAGCCGATCGTCGAATTGGGCAGCACCGTCGACGACGCCGCGGGCGAGGCCTACGACAAGGTGGCGCGGCTGCTGGGACTGGGCTACCCCGGCGGCAAGGTGCTCGATGACCTGGCCCGCACCGGCGATCGGAACGCGATCGCGTTTCCGCGCGGCATGACCGGCCCGGCCGACGATCCGTACGCCTTCAGCTTCTCCGGGCTCAAGACGTCGGTCGCCCGGTATGTGGAGAGCCATCCCGACGCGGCCCGTCTTTCCAAAGCCGATGTCGCGGCCGGCTTCCAGGAATCCGTCGCCGACGTGCTCACCATGAAGGCCGTGCGGGCCGCGTCCGCGCTTGGTGTCTCGACGCTGCTGATCGCGGGGGGAGTGGCCGCGAACTCACGGCTCAGAGAGCTGGCGGCGCAACGCTGCGCAGAGGCGGGCCTGATGCTGCGGATCCCGAGGCCGCGGCTGTGCACCGACAACGGGGCGATGATCGCCTGTTTCGCCGCACATCTGGTGGCCGCGGGCGCACCGCCGTCACCCCTGGACGTGCCGAGCGACCCCGGCCTCCCGGTGGTGAAGGGCCAGCTGCCCTGACTCTTGCGGCCGGCTTACTGGGTGACGATCAGCAGGTCGTTGCCGGTGGCCCAGGCCTGCGTGAAGGTGGCCATCGGGATCTGCTCGTTGCGGCCGTTGGGGGTGCCGCTGTCGTTGAGGTGGACGATGTCGTTTCGGGTATCGACGCCCGTGACGACGACGGCGTGGTCGGCCTCGGTCCGGTTGCCCTGGCCCGCCGGGTAGTTCCAGATGGTTTCGGCGTTGAGGGCTGCGATCACCTTGCGGCCGGCGGCCAGGTCCTGCTCCACGGTGTCCATGGTGTTGCCCGTCGTCAGCTGGGATTGGATGCCGTACTTCTGCAGCATCACGACCAGATCCTCGGGAGAGGTGCCGTCGAAGTGGTAGACCCGGCCACGGTGGGCTTCGCTCTTGGTGAACATGCCGCGCAGTTCGATCCCGGTCTGGGTGGGTTCTTTTCCTTTGATCTGGCCGACGACGTCGGCGACGGCCATCAGGCCGCAGTCCTGCTGGTGCTGGTAGCGCCAGTAGGGTGCGGCGGCTCCTGGGTCGCCGTACATCTGCCCGTTCGGATCGGCCCAGGCCAGCGCGGTGTGGGCGCCGATCAGTCCCACGGCAACCGCGACCACCAACGCGGCCGCGCCGGTGGTGCGGGCCCAGCTGAGGATGCCGGTGAACATGACGTCATTGTTAGCACTCACCGGCTCGCGCGGGGCCGGTTTCCGGCGTCGCTATGAAGCAGTGGGGCGGCCTTGAGTGCTAGCACTCTCATGTATAGAGTGCTAGGTGGCAATCGGACGATCCCCTGTGCCG
Organism: Mycobacterium sp.; assembly: GCF_019247615.1. Taxonomy (GTDB): domain Bacteria; phylum Actinomycetota; class Actinomycetes; order Mycobacteriales; family Mycobacteriaceae; genus Mycobacterium. Next base: position 5,528 of record NZ_JAFBAT010000275.1, read on the forward strand.
GCACCCGCGACGACGGCGCGAGGGCGCGGCCGAATGCCGAATCACCTGATAATCCGGGCGGTTCGGGGCAGGTCCTCGGACCGACCGCCAACTCCGGTCCGGGGACCCCGGCCCGCTACCAACACCGTGGGGCGAAGGCCCCGCCCGATGAAATAAGTGGAGGGCTCCAATCGTGGCGAAGGTGAACATCAAGCCACTCGAGGACAAGATTCTCGTGCAGGCCAACGAGGCCGAGACCACGACCGCTTCCGGTCTGGTCATTCCCGACACCGCCAAGGAGAAGCCGCAGGAAGGCACCGTCGTCGCAGTCGGCCCCGGCCGGTGGGACGAGGACGGCGAGAAGCGGATCCCGCTGGATGTGTCGGAGGGTGACACCGTCATCTACAGCAAGTACGGCGGCACCGAGATCAAGTACAACGGCGAGGAATACCTGATCCTCTCGGCACGCGACGTGCTGGCTGTCGTATCCAAGTAAGACCGTGTCCCGCCCCGGCGATCCCCGCGCACGAGAGCGGGCGATTTCCGGGGCGGCATGCGTTCACAGCGTGGGGTGAAGGAACCTGATGAGCAAGATCATTGAGTACGACGAAACCGCCCGTCGCGCAATGGAAACGGGCGTCGACAAGCTCGCCGGCGCGGTCCGGGTCACGCTCGGTCCGCGCGGCCGGCATGTGGTGCTGGCCAAGGCATTCGGCGGACCGGCGGTGACCAACGACGGCGTCACCGTCGCGCGTGAGATCGAGCTGGAAGACCCGTTCGAAAACCTGGGCGCCCAACTGGTCAAGTCGGTGGCCACCAAAACCAACGACGTGGCCGGCGACGGCACGACAACGGCGACCGTGCTGGCGCAGGCGCTGGTCAAAGACGGCCTGCGGATGGTTGCGGCCGGCGCCAACCCGATCGCGCTGGGTATCGGGATCGGCAAGGCCGGCGACGCGGTGTCCGAGGCCCTGCTCGCCTCGGCCACCCCGGTGTCCGGCAAGGACGCGATCGCTCAGGTGGCGACTGTCAGCTCGCGCGACCAGCAGATCGGCGAGCTGGTCGGCGAGGCCATGACCAAGGTCGGCGCCGACGGCGTCGTCAGCGTCGAGGAATCCTCCACGCTGAGCACGGAATTGGAGTTCACCGAGGGCGTCGGTTTCGACAAGGGCTTCCTGTCCGCATATTTCGTGACCGACTTCGACTCCCAGGAAGCCGTGCTCGAGGACCCCGTGATCCTGCTGCACCAAGAGAAGATCAGCTCGCTGCCCGACCTGCTGCCCCTGCTCGAGAAGGTCGCCGAATCGGGCAAGCCGCTGTTGATCATCGCCGAGGACGTCGAGGGCGAGGCCTTGGCCACCCTGGTCGTCAACTCGATTCGCAAGACGCTCAAAGCGGTCGCGGTCAAGGCGCCGTTCTTCGGTGACCGGCGCAAGGCGTTCCTCGAGGATCTGGCGGTTGTCACGGGCGGCCAGGTGATCAACCCCGACACCGGCCTGCTGCTGCGCGAGATCGACACCGACGTGCTGGGCTCCGCCCGTCGCGTGGTCGTCAGCAAGGACGACACCATCATCGTCGACGGCGGTGGCTCCAAGGACGCCGTCGAGGGCCGGATCAAGCAGCTGCGCGCCGAGATCGAGAAGAGCGATTCCGACTGGGACCGCGAAAAGCTGCAGGAGCGGCTCGCCAAGCTGGCCGGCGGCGTCGCCGTCATCCAGGTGGGCGCCGCCACTGAGACCGCTCTCAAGGAGCGCAAGGAAAGCGTCGAGGATGCGGTCGCGGCCGCCAAGGCCGCCGTCGAGGAGGGCATCGTCGCCGGCGGGGGCTCGGCGCTCATCGGGGCGCGCCAGGCGCTGGACGACTTGCGTAGCTCGGTCAGCGGCGACGAGGCGCTGGGCGTCGACGTGTTCTCGCAGGCGTTGGAGGCGCCGCTGTACTGGATCGCCACCAACGCGGGGCTGGACGGGTCGGTGGCCGTCCACAAGGTCAGGGAGTTGCCAGCGGGGCACGGGCTGAACGCGGAGACGCTCGGCTACGGCGACCTGGTTGCCGACGGTGTCATCGACCCGGTCAAGGTCACGCGGTCGGCGGTCCTCAACGCGGCGTCGGTAGCCCGGATGGTGCTCACCACCGAGACGGCGGTGGTCGACAAGCCCGAGAAGGCGGACGACCATGGTCACGGTCATCACCACGGCCACGGGCACTAGCCCGCGCTGTACGGAGCACCCCCGGTATCGCCGGGGGTGCTTTCGTTTTGGGTAACTCTGTTCGAAAGCGAAGGATATCCTCTGCCGCCGCGCTTTCCAGGCTGCGTGTAACATGTGTACACATGAGTACTTATAGCCTGCGGGATTTGCGCGGAAGCCTGGGCGCTGTCGTGCGCGCCGTGGCCTCGACAGGCGAAGAAGCCATTATCACGGACAGTGGTACCGAGGTGGCGGTGATCATCAGCCTCGCCGACTACGAGCGCCTGCACGAGCACGCGGATGTTGTTGACGCGCTTCAATTGCGCGAGCTACGGGCTAACGCGTTTCGTACACTGCCGCTGGCGGAGATGCTCGACGCGCTTGGTGTCGACGCCGGCGCTTTCGCAGCCGGATGA
>NZ_JAFBAT010000320.1 GCF_019247615.1 Mycobacterium sp.
GAGTTCTCCGGGTCGACGACGCACAGCTGCGTGGCGTGGCGTCGGTAGCGGATGTAGCGCCCGATCGTGGCGCTGGTTCCACCGGTACCCGCCCCGACCACGATCCAGTCCGGCACGGGGTACTTCTCCTCGCGCATCTGCTCGAAAATCGACTCGGCGATGTTGTTGTTTCCCCGCCAGTCGGTGGCGCGCTCGGCGTTGGTGAACTGGTCCAGGTAGTGCCCACCGGTCTCGTCCGCGACGCGCTGGGCCTCTGCGTACACCTGGCTCGAGTCGGACACGAAATGGCAACGGCCGCCTTGTGATTCGATCAGCGCAATCTTCGCGGAACTCGTCGACGCCGGCATCACCGCGACGAACGGCAGCCCCAGCAGGGCCGCGAAGTACGCCTCCGACACCGCCGTCGAACCCGACGATGCCTCGACGACCGTGGTGTCCTCGCCGATCCAGCCGTTGCACAGCGCGTACAGGAACAACGAGCGGGCCAGCCGGTGCTTGAGGCTTCCGGTGATATGCGTGCTCTCGTCTTTGAGATACAACGCCACTTGAGCATCTGGGCCACCCTCGCACCACGCCGACGGCAGCGGGTACCGCAGGAGGTGGGTGTCGGCGCTGCGGCGGGCGTCGGCCTGGATCAGCCGGATCGCATTGTCGGTCCAGTCGCGCCGCAGGCTGCGCGCGGCGACCTGGGCCAGTTCGCTCAACGCACTGAGGCGGTCGGCTGCGAGCGGCTCAGATCGCTTGTCGAATCCCGGTCTCCCATCGGGGCGGCAATCAGGGTCAAGAGGGTTGCCTCCGGCCGGCAGCAGAATCGCACCGGCGCAAACGGTGAGGTGCCAATCCCTGCCGACACGTGCAACTGCATGTTCGCGCCCCACCGGGACGGTCCCTTCGCACGGGAGCGGTCCAGGCCGCAGTTGGTCACCACGGCGCCGTAGAACGGCAGGCACAGCTGCCCGCCATGGGTGTGGCCGGCCATCACCAGCTGGTAGCCGTCGGCGGCGAAGCGATCCAACACCCGCGGCTCGGGGGAATGCGTCAGTCCGAGCCGCAGGTTCGCGGCCGGGCTGGCCGGGCCCGCGACGGTGTCGTAACGGTCCCGGTCGATGTGGGGATCATCCACCCCCGCGGCGGCCACGTGCAGTCCGGCGACCTCGAACTCGCGGCGGGTGTGGGTCAGGTCGAGCCAGCCGCGCTCGGTGAACGCCGCCCGCAGATCCTGCCAGGGGAGTGGCTCACCGCGGACCCGGTGAGTCGGGTTTGTCAGATAGTTCAACGGGTTCTTCAGGCGCGGCCCGAAGTAGTCGTTGCTGCCGAAGACGAACACGCCGGGCCGCGACAGCAGGTCGCCGAGGGTCTGCACGACCGCGGGCACCGCCTTGGGGTGCGCCAGGTTGTCACCCGTGTTGACGACCAGGTCGGGCTCCCAGCCGGCCAGTTCGCGCAGCCAGGCCTGTTTGCGGCGCTGATGGGGCAGCATGTGGAGGTCGCTGATATGCAGGACCCGCAGCGGTGTGGAGCCCGGCGTCAGGACGGGCATGGTGATCTCGCGCAGGATGAAGGCGTTGCGCTCGACGAAAGCGGCATAACCGACGCCGGCGACGGTCGAACCGAGCGCGACGGCCCCGGTGCGCATCAAGACGGGCAGAACATCAGCCATGCAGGCAGGATACTTGCCGGTTGCGGCCGGCGGCGTATCGCTTGCGCCGGGGCGCCTAGGGAGGCGGCTGTCCGGGCGGGGGCGGTGGCGCCAGTAGCGGGATGGTGATCGGCGGCAGACCCGGGATTTCCACCACCTGCGACCCTACCGGCGGTGGTCCACCGGCACCTTCTGGCGGCGGCGGAGGCGCCGGCGGAATGCCGTTGCTGACCTGAATGGTGACGATCGATCCCGGAATCGTCTGGCCGCTGGGAGTGGTGCCGACGACCTCGCCCAACTTCGCGCTGCTGTTGACGGAGCTGGTCTGGTCGGAAATCTGGAAGCCCGCCTCCTTGATGCGCTGGCGCGCCGCGTCCAGATCCATTCCGGCGACGCTGGGCACGCGCGAGGCGGGCGATCCGTCGACGTAGCGGGGGTCGGTCGGCGGCAACTTGACTTCACCGAAGTTGGTGGCGATCGGCTTCATGGCAGTGAACCAGGTGCGCGCCGGCTCGTTGCCGCCGTACAGGTCACCGCTGCCGCAATGACGCAGGGGGGCGGAACACAAGTCCGTCGGGTTCGGTGAGTCGTCGTAGATGTAGTTCGCAGCGGCGTAGTGGCTGGTGAAGCCCACAAAAGCGGATGATCTATGGGCCTCCGTGGTGCCGGTCTTGGCGGACACCGGTAAGTTCCAGCCGGCCGCACCGGCCGAACCCGCAGCCGTGCCGCTACCGACCGCATCCTTGCTCATCGCGTTGGCCAACGTGTTCGCCAAACCTTCGGGCACCACCTGATCGCAGGTCTCGGTGGTCACCGCGACCTCGTTGCCGTTGCGGTCGATCAGCTTGTCGATCGGGTTCGGCGGGCACCAGACACCGCCGGAGGCCAGGGTCGCCGCCACGTTGGACAGCTCCAGCGCGTTCAACTCGATCGGGCCCAGGGTGAACGAGCCGATGTTCTGTCGTTTGACGAAGTCGGCCAGGCTCTCGTTGCTGTCCGGGTTGTAGGCGCGTGCGGTGCCGGGGTCTGCGTAGGACCGAAGCCCGAGCTTGATGGCCATGTCCACCGTTCGCGCCACGCCGACCTGCTGGATCAGCTTGGCGAACGCGGTGTTGGGGGACGTCGCCAGTGCGTCGGTGACGTTCATCGATCCGCGGTAATTTCCGGCGTTGACCACACACCAGGTGTCCTTCGGGCACCCTTTGGCCCCGCCACTGCCCATGCCCTTGGCCTGGAAGCGGCCCGGAACCTCGAGCGTGGCGTTGATCCCCATGCCCATGTCCAGCGCGGCGGCGGTGGTGAAGATCTTGAACACCGACCCCGCGCCGTCGCCGACCAGCGAAAACGGCTGCGGCCGCATGGTCTCGCCGGCATCGAGGTTCAGCCCGTAGGTGCGGTTGCTGGCCATCGCCATCACGTGGTGGGTGGTCTTACCGGGCTCGATCACGCTCATGACGCTCGAAATGCCCGGCAGGGTCGGGCTGGCGAACTTGTCGATGGCCGCTTTTACCGGGGCCTGCACGTCCGGGTCCAACGTGGTGCGGATGAGGTAGCCGCCCCTGGCGACCTGCTCCTTGCTGATGCCGGCGCGCGACAGGTACTCCTGCACGTAGTCGCAGAAGAATGCGCGGTCGCCCGCCGCGATGCATCCCCGAGGCAGCTCTTTCGGCTGCGGCAGCACCCCGAGCGGGGTGGCCTTGGCGGCGCGCAGGGCGTCGGCGTCCTGCGGCAGGTTCTCGATCATGGTGTCCAAGACCAAGTTGCGCCTGGCCAGCGCGCCTTCCGGGTTCGTGTAGGGGTTGAGCGTGCTGGTGGACTGCACCATCCCGGCCAGCAGCGCCGCCTGCTGCCAGTTGAGGTCGGACGCGTTGATGCCGAAGTAGGTCTGCGCCGCGTCCTGCACCCCGAACGAGCCGTTGCCGAACGACACCAGGTTCAGGTACCGGGTTAAGATCTCCGGCTTGCTGAAGGTCTTGTCCAGCGTGAGGGCCATCCTGATCTCGCGCAGCTTCCGCGCCGGGGTGGTCTCCACCGCCGCGCGCTTTTCGGCGTCGGTTTGGGCGGTTACCAGCAGTTGGTAGTTCTTCACGTACTGCTGCTCGATGGTCGAACCGCCGCGGGTGTCGACGTCGCCGGACGCGTAGCCGGCCAGACCCGTCAGGGTGCCCTTCCAATCCACCCCGTTGTGCTCGGCGAATCGCTTGTCCTCGATCGACACGATCGCCAGCTTCATAGTGTTGGCAATCTTGTCGGTGGGCACCTCGAAGCGGCGCTGCGAGTACAGCCACGCAATGACGTTGCCCTTCTTGTCGACCATGGTCGTCACGGCGGGAACCTCGCCCTGGAGAAGCTGCGCCGATCCGTTGGCGACGACTTCCGAGGCCCGGTTGGACATCAGCCCGAAGCCGCCGGCGACCGGGAACAACAGTGCCGTGGCGACGACGCTGGCCAACAAACAGCACCCGACGAGCTTGAGAAGCGTGAGAGCGGCCGGGGGGCGGTCTGACATGGGTTCTAGGGTAGCCCGCCGGGGTCGCCGGTCCTCACCACGCGGTGACCGAGGGCCCTCCCCGGTGCTCCGGCGCGCACAACATATAGGTCACGACAAATTTGCGCGTCCGTCACGGGTCGCGCCCGCGGACGAGGTGCGCGATCCCATCGCGAACTTATTCTCAATCCCATCATCGGGCGTATTCCGCTGTGCAAGACTGGACGGGCGTGCCAAGAAAACCGTTATCAGACTGTTGCGCAATGCCACTTGACCACCTAACTTAGACACACGGTGAGATTCAGATAACACCGATGTGCACACTGAGGCTAGACGCAGCGGAGTCTGCACTCGAGGAGGGCGGTCGCACCGGCGGCCGGGAGGAAGGGAACAGCTCGTGTCAGGAACGCGACCGGCCGCGCGTCGTACCAACATCGCGGCTGCACAAGGGGTCCTGCGTAGCGTCGACGCCGAAGAGCGGATCACGTGGGTTTCCAAGGCATTGTGTCGGACCACCGACCCCGATGAGCTATTTGTGCGAGGCGCGGCCCAACGCAAGGCCGCGGTGATCTGCCGGCACTGCCCGGTGATGCAGGAATGCGGCGCGGACGCGTTGGACAACAAGGTCGAGTTCGGGGTTTGGGGCGGCATGACCGAGCGTCAGCGCAGGGCTCTGCTCAAGCAGCACCCAGAGGTGGTGTCCTGGGCGGACTTCTTCGAAAAGCGGCGCGGCCGGGGCGTCAGCTAAACCCAGCGGCCCAGCGTTCCACACCAGGCACCTTATAGCTGCGTCTTCATTACACGCGTTAGCGGGCCGCATCGTCGCCGGCGGGGTTGGATGGGCCGGCTCCTCAGCGCCCCGCAGTGCGGGCCCCATCGTCGCCGGCGGGGTTGGATGGGCCGGCTCCTCAGCGCCCCGCAGCGCGGGCCGCATCGTCGCCGGCCGAAGTGATCTGATCGGCGAGCGCGCGCAGCGCGTCGAGATCCGAAACATCGAACGGCAGCGACGGAACGCCGATCACCGGCACGTGCTGGTGGGCTCCGGTGAATCGGGAGAGCAACCTGATTTCCCGCTTGGCGGTTTGCGCGCGGTCGGCATGAATTCTCAGCACCGCCCCGGCCAGGGACGCGGCCTCGGAATCGGAATCTGCCTCTAGCGCCTCCAAAGTCTCGCCGCCGTCGATCGCACGCTCGATCGGCAGGGAACACAACGTCGGATGTGTGCGGTTCAAGACGAGTCCGGCGAGCGGCATGCCCTCCTGCGACAGCCGGTCGACGAAGAACGCCGCCTCGCGCAGCGCGTCCGGTTCGGCCGCGGACACCACGACGAATTGGGTGCCCCGCCTTTTCAGCAGTGAGTACGTGCGATCCGCCTTCTCACGAAAGCCGCCAAAGGTGGCGTCCAGCGATTGCACGAAGGCCGCCGCGTCGCCCAGCATCTGCGAGCCGAGCACGGTGGAAATCGCCTTCATCGCCAAACCCATTGCGCCCGTTACCAACCGGCCGATGCCTCGCCCAGGCGCGAGCAGTAGCCGCCACAAGCGGCTATCCATGAAGCTGCCCAGCCGCTTCGGCGCATCCAGGAAATCCAGCGCATTGCGCGACGGCGGAGTGTCGACCACCACCAGGTCCCAGCGATCCTCGCCCAGCAGCTGGCCAAGCTTCTCCATGGCCATGTACTCTTGCGTGCCGGCCAGCGAGGTGGCGACGGTCTGATAGAACTGGTTTTCCAAGATCGCCTGTGCCCGAGCGCCTCCGGAGTACTGGACGACCATCTCGTCGAACGTACGGCGCATGTCGAGCATCATCGCGTGCAGCTCGCCGGAGACTTCCGGCCCCAGCGGCACCCGCTGCGGCGTGTTGCCGAGGTCGTTGACTCCCAGCGCCTGCGCCAGCCTCTTGGCCGGGTCGATCGTCAAAACGCATACGGTGCGGCCGTATTCGGCAGCCCGCAGCGCCATCGCGGCGGCGGTGGTGGTTTTACCTACGCCACCTGCGCCGCAGCATACGACCACTCGGTTGGTGGTGTCGGCCAGTATTGCCGCCATGTCAAGGGTCGTCGGCGTGATACTCATCGAACGCCTTGGTGCGCAAGCGATTCCGAAAGCTCGTACAGGCTACCGAGATCGACGCCGTCGGAGATTGCCGGCAGTTCCAGCCGCGACACGTTCAATTCGTCGAGTTGTTGCGCGGCCTCGGCGCGCGCGGTCATACGGGTTGCATGCTCGATCGTCTAGGTCAACAGGCCGGCAAAGTCATTATCGCTGAGCTGGATCCCGGCGAGCTTCAGGCCCGCCCGGACCGAGTCCGCGTCGACATCGCCCTCGGCCGCCTTCGCCAGATCGTGTGGCTGCAGGTAGGACGGGATGTTGCGGTTCACGATCACACTGCCGATCGGCAGGTTCATCTCCGCGAGCTCCTCGATTGCTTCCAGCGTTTCCTGCACCGGCAGCGCTTCCAGCAGAGTGACCAGATGGATGGCGGTCACATCGGAGTGCAGCAGCCGCACCACGCCCTCGCTTTGGGAGTGCACGGGCCCCCCTTTGGCCAGATCCGAAACCGCCTTGGTGACATCCAGGAAACGCGCGATCCGGCCCGTCGGCGGCGCATCGACGACGACCGCGTCATACACCGGATCCTTGGACCCCTTGTTGAGGCGCACCACCGACTCCTTGATCTTGCCGGTGAGCAGCACGTCGCGCAGACCGGGCGCGATCGTCGTCGCAAACTCGATCGCACCGATGCGGCGCATCGCCCGGCCTGCGATGCCGAGGTTGTAGAACATGTCGAGGTATTCCAGGAACGCAGCCTCGATGTCGATCGCCAAGGCATTCACTTGACCACCGCGCTCGGCGGTGGCGATCTTGAGCTCCTGGTACGGCAGGGGCGGGACGTCGAAAAGTTGCGCAATCCCTTGCCGCCCCTCAACTTCGACGAGCAGCACCTTGCGGCCCCCCGCCGCCAGCGTCAGCGCCAGCGCGGCCGCGACCGTCGACTTACCCGTACCGCCCTTGCCCGTCACGAAATGCAACCGGGCCCTCGACAATCGGGCCGGCCAGCCGACGGAGCTACTGCGGCCAGAAGTGGCACCAGAAGTGGTAGAAGTGGACGTCACCATCGTTTGTTTTTTAATGCTACGCCGCCCACCG
>NZ_JAFBAT010000109.1 GCF_019247615.1 Mycobacterium sp.
GCCGGGGTGGATCAGCGGCACGAGTTTGGCCGAGGTGGCCAGTTCGCGTACAAGCTCGGGGGTGATCAGCCCGTCAGCGCCCACCATCGAGGCCGGCGCGTCGCTGCCGCCGTTGAGGCTGGCCTGCTCGGCGATCACGTGGACGACCACCGGGCCTGCCGCCCGGCGCTTGCCCGCCGCACAGTCAGCGCGCCCGCAGCGACACCCCAGCCGATCCGCGCCGGCGCCCAGCGCCCCCAACGCGTCGGCGCGGCGCTGATCGCGGCTGCGCGGATCATGGGCGCACACCGTGGCGGCCAGCGCGTTGAGCCGCTGATCCAGCGCGTGCGCGTCGGGAGACAACAGGCTGCCCTCGACATGCCAGAGTCCGTCGTGGCCCTCCCAGATCGACACCTCGCGCTCGGCCTGGCGTTGCTTGCGCCGGCGCACCGCATCGGCATCGGCCTTGGCCACCACCTTGGCGACCTGCGCGCCCAACCGTCCCTTGCTCAGCGAGGGCCACAGCGGCACCATGACAGACAGCTCGCCATCCACCGCGGCCAGCACTTGGGCGTCGGTGATCAAATCGGTGCCAAACACGATCGTCTGAAACGCCCGATAGTCGATGTCACCGGCTTTGAACACCTGCGCCACCTTGGGCAGGCGTTCATGCATCGCCCGCGCATACCGCAGCCGGCTTTCGGCCACGCCCTGGCTGACCCGCAACGCCGCGCCCACCTCAGCGGCCACCGCCGCCATGGTGTCAATGGCCCAATCCTCATCCTCTGAACACCGCGACAACCGGTAGGCGAACAACCGCCCCATCTCATCGAGTTGGGCAGCCACCGCGCGATTTTCCGCGCGCGCCCCCGCACAGATCGCCTCCACCAATGCCGCGGACTCCGAGGTCACCGACGGATGCCGGCGCTCCATGAGCTCACCCAACCGGGCAACCGACTCCGGATCGGCCAACCGCTTCCCTTCGAACATACATTCGATCGTGCCACAGCCCACTGACATGATGGTTTCGGGCGGCCGGCCGAGATGGGCGAGCCCCGACGAATCCGCCTTTCGCGCGCATCTTGACCTTCGTGCCAGACTGACGCCGTGCCTGGTCAAGTGCGCGGTTCCATATGCGACGTGCTCCCCGCCGCGGGCGCGCTGCTGGGCGTCGCCGGTGCGGTCGACAAGCTGGGGTTGGCCGACTGGGGCCGCGATCGAGTCGACCGCGTCGCGATCGTGCTGGTGGACGGCATGGGTTGGCATCTGCTACCCGAATTGGCCGGCAGCGCGCCGCTGCTCGCCTCCATCCTGGCTGGCGACACGGGGCGCCTGACCGAGCTCACGTGTACCTTCCCGTCGACCACGCCCAGCAGCCTGGTGTCGCTGGGCACCGGGGCCCAGCCGGGAGAACACGGCGTCCTGGGTTTCACGCTCAACGTGCCCGGCACGGACAGGGTGCTCAACCACGTCCTGTGGCGCGACGACCCGCCGCCTACCGAATGGCAGCCGCTGCCAACGTGGTTCGGTCGGCTACGGCACGCCGGCGTCGACGTGCGCGCCGTCCTGCCCGCCCACTTCCTGGGCAGTGGACTGACCGACGCGGCCTATCGCGGCGCCCGCTTCCGGCCGACGAACCCGACCGACGACTACACCCGGGAGCTGACCGACGAGCTGCGCGCGGGGCCGGGCCTGATCTACGGTTACACGGCCGACCTGGACACCGCGGCCCACCTGTTCGGCGTGGGATCGGCCCAATGGCACGAAGCGGCCGCCCGAGTCGACGCGCTGCTGACCCGGCTGGTCGAGACGCTCCCCCCCAGCGCGGCCCTGCTGGTGACCGCCGACCACGGCGGCCTCAACGTTGCGCCGCACGCTCGCGTCGACCTTGACACCGACCCCCGGTTGGGCGAGGGAGTACGGGTGGTCGCGGGCGAGCCGCGGGTGCGCTACCTGCACACCGAACCAGGGGCCACGGCGGACGTACGGGCCGCTTGGAGCGAGGCCCTGAACGGTCGGGCACGGGTCTACAGCCGCGAACAGGCCGTGGCCACAGGGATGTTCGGGCCCGTCGACCCGCGGCACCTGGCGCGGATCGGTGACGTCGTCGTCGTGTGTACCGGCGACGCGGCCGTGCTGGCGACCGGCCACGAGCCGCCGGAAACGGCTCGCCTCATAGGTTTTCACGGCGCGGCCACGGCGGCCGAGATGGCGATTCCATTGATGGTGCTGGGAGCGGGCACCTGAGTTTGGAAGGTTCGGGTTTAACCCCGATGCGGGGGTGAAATCTGCTTTCATGCGCAAGACCGCGGCCAGCCCGGAACCGACCGGCTTCGCCGTGCGGCGGCTGGGCCGCACCTTCGCGGCCGTGAGCCTGGCGTTGAGCGCGGTCTTGTACTCGGCCTGGATGCTGCAATTCCCGTTGCATGTCGGTGCCGACCCGGTGCACGCATACGCCAGTGAACTGGCTGCGGGAAGCGGTCCCGATCATTGGTTGTTCGCCTCCACCGACCTGGCCGCGGGTTTGCTCGCGGTCGTTGCCGCGGCCGCCATGTCGTTGAGCGGCGCCGTGCCGCGACCCTTCACACCGCGGATCGCGTGGCTGGGCCTGGCGAGTTTCGGCGCCGCCACTGCGGTGGATTCGCTGCTGCCGCTGCCCTGTCGCCCCCACCTCGACGCCGGATGCGCGGGCCGCCAAGCCGCGCATCAACTGCCCATCACCGACGCGCTGCACACCGTCACGAGCAGTGCCGCCATCGCCGGGTTGCTGGTGGCCACGCTGTGCTTCACCAGCAGAACGCAGCGTGGCACGCTCGCACACCGCGCCGGCGTCGCAATCTCGATCGTTTCGGTGGCCAGCACGGTGTGGACCATTGCGGAAGTCGTACTCGATGACACGGCCCCCACGGGCGAACAGGTGGGGCTGGCCCAACGAACCCAATTGGTTGCCCTGGCTCTCGCCGTCGCCTACGTCGCCTGGCTTTCGTGGACCGGCCGCAATCGACCACCCGGCGGCAAAAAGCGACCGTCAGCCTTGCAGCCGGAAGACCTCACTGAGAGATCGGCGCGGTGTCGGCTTCGGCACCTTCCCCAGCGCAGGCGCGACGCCGACCCGCACCAGCACCTGGGGCCAGGCCTCGCGGTCCAGCAGTGTGGCGACGAGCTCACGGGTGACTTTGAGCTCGGTCACGTGAGTCACCGGGCAGGTGGCAAAGCCGGCCATCGTGCACTCCAGCAGCACCGCTGAGAGCGCTTCGCCGACGCTCAGTGCATCGGCGCGGCTGTCGCCGTCCGTGGACAGCAGCAGGATCGTGGCGTCGTCCTGAGGGACCGCGGTGCGTCTTTCGTCGTGGTGCGTCATCGGAAAGCCGCGCCCGACATCGACGCGGTCGCTTTCGGCCGCCGACGGCAAGGAGGCATACGGAATGCCCTCTGACGCCTCGAATGGTGATGTCCACCAGCGTAATTCGGCGTGATAGGTCGAGTCGTAGTAACGCAGCGTTTCGAAGAGGTGGGACGCCTGCGCCAGCCGCGGGCGCTCCTCCTCGGGCATCACATCCACATGCACGGCTTCATCGTCGACGGCCGCGCGCAGCACCGGCTCGAACGCTGGCCAGTTCATCGGAGCAACGAAGGGCAGGCGGTCGGTCCGGCGCATCCAGATCGCGCTGGCGCGGCGCCGCTGATCATCGGTGACGTGGTCGAGCGGGGTGAAGTCGATCGACGCCAGATGGTTGGGGTCGTCCGGATTCGGGAAGCGGACGATGTGGGCTTGCCACCCTGAGTCGGCCATCGCCACGCGAAGGTGGTCGAGCGCAGCGCCGCAGCTGATGAGCGCCTCGCGCCCCGACCGGTCGGCGAGGATGGCACGGTGCGGATCGAGGAAAAGGTGCAAGCGCCCGGCGCCGGCCACCCACTGCCAGGGTTGGCTGTTGTGCAGCGACGGCGCGCGGCACGCCGACCGCACTGCCTTCTTGATGACCTCGTTTTCCACCGTGGCGACAGGCATGTCGACCTCCCGTTGCTGATCTACTGTCGAGTATTCGCCAACCGTCGGCGGACACAAGACATTGGTCCGGCGCAGCACCGAGTGCAGGACACGGATTCGGCCGTCGGCCTTCACAGAGCTCACAGGGGCGTGACGTAGGCTGAGCTGATCCCGCCGTCGACCAAGAACGTCGACGCGGTGATGAACGAAGCGTCGTCACTTGCCAAAAACGCCACGGCAGAAGCGATCTCGTCGGGTTCGGCGAAGCGGCCCAGCGGTACGTGCACCAGCCGACGAGCGGCCCGCTCGGGATCTTTGGCGAAAAGCTCCCGCAGCAGCGGGGTGTTGACCGGACCGGGACACAGCGCGTTGACCCGGATGCCCTGACGGGCGAATTGGACGCCGAGCTCACGCGACATTGCCAGCACCCCGCCCTTCGAGGCGGTGTAGGAGATCTGCGACGTCGCCGATCCCAGCACCGCGACGAACGAGGCCGTGTTGATGATCGAGCCCTTCTGCGCGGGCACCATGTGCCGCAACGCCGCGCGACAGCACAGGTACACCGATGTCAGGTTGACGTCTTGGACCCGCCGCCATGCCGCAAGTTCGGTCTTCTCGATCAGATCGTCCTCGGGAGGTGAGATGCCGGCGTTGTTGAACGCGATGTCGACCCCGCCGTATGACTCGGCCGCGGTGTCGAACAGCGCATTGACCGCGTGCTCGTCGGAAACGTCGGTCGGCACGTACAACCCCGAAAGCTCCTCGGCCGCCTTGGTACCGGCTTCGCGGTCGATGTCGCCGACCACGACGGTCGCGCCTTCGGCGTGCATCCGCCGCCCGGCGGCCAGGCCGATGCCGCTGCCGCCACCGGTGATGACCGCGACGCGGCCCGCCAGCCGTTGGGTCAGGTCCGTCATGGAACCGCTAGCCCTCCTCCTTGATGGCGATGAACACGTTTTTGGTCTCGGTGAAATGCAGTGGCGCGTCCGGGCCGAGTTCGCGGCCCAGCCCGGACTGCTTGAAACCGCCGAACGGCGTGTGGTAGCGAACCGACGAGTGCGAGTTCACCGACAGGTTGCCGGACTCGATCGCCCGCGACACCCGAAGCGCGCGGGAAAGGTCGTCGGTCCAGATGGATCCCGACAGGCCGTAGGCGGTGTCGTTGGCCAGCGTGACGGCGTCGTGCTCGTCGTCGAACGCCAGCACGGTGACGACGGGGCCGAAGATCTCGTCGGTGACGCTGCGGTCGCTGCGCCGCGGCGTGAGAACCGTGGGCGGAAACCAGAACCCGGGACCCGTCGGCGCGGCGCCCCGGAAGGCAACGGGCGCGTCGTCGGGCACGTAGGAGGCCACCTTGTCGCGGTGCGCGCCGGAGACCAGGGGGCCCATTTCGGTGTCGCGGGCGGCAGGGTCCCCGACGGCCACCGCCTTCACCGCCGGCTCGAGCAGCTCCATGAACCGGTCGTACACGCTGCGCTGCACCAGGATCCGGCTGCGCGCACAGCAGTCCTGCCCCGCGTTGTCGAACACCCCGGCAGGCGCGCTCGCCGCCGCGCGCTCGAGGTCGCAGTCGGCGAAGACGATGTTGGCACTCTTACCGCCGAGTTCCAGAGTCACCCGCTTGACGTTGGCCGCCGCGCCGGCCATGACCCGCTTGCCCACCTCGGTGGAGCCGGTGAAGACGATCTTGCGCACCTCCGGGTGGGTGACGAGACGCTCCCCGACCACCGCGCCCTTGCCGGGTAGCACCTGCAGGAGGTCGGCGTCGAGCCCGGCCTCGGCGGCCAGCTCGCCGAGCCGGATGGTCGTCAGAGGCGTCCATTCGGCGGGCTTGACCAGCACCGCGTTGCCCGCGGCCAGAGCGGGCGCGAAGCCCCAGGACGCGATCGTCATCGGAAAGTTCCACGGCGTGATCACACCGACCACACCCAGCGGCTCGTTGAATGTCACGTCAAGGCCGCCGGCGACGGGAATCTGCTTGCCCGACAGGCGTTCCGGGCTACCGGCGTAGAACGCCAGCACGTCGCGGACGTGGCGGGCCTCCCACTCGGCCGACACGATCGGGTGTCCCGAATTGGCCACCTCGAGCCCGGCCAGTTCGTCGATGTGGGCGTCGACGGCGGCGGCGAACGCCCGCAGGCCTTCGGCACGCTGCCCGGGCGATAACCGCGCCCAACGTCGCTGGGCCGCCTGCGCGCGGGCCGCGGCGTCGTCGACCGCAGCGGCGTCGAGCAGGTCGATCGAGGCGAGCACCTCCTCGGTCGCGGGATTGACCAGTTGCGCCGATGTCATCGGGAATCGGCATACGATTGCGCGGCGCTCACCACCGCCTTGAACAACCGCAGGTCGTCGAGCGACTTCTCCGGATGCCATTGCACCGCAAGCACAAAGCCGTCGCTGGGCAGCTCGACCGCCTCGATGACGCCGTCGTCGTCCACCGCGCTGACCACCAGGCCGTCGCCCACCTTGTCGATTGCCTGGTGGTGATAGCACGGCGCGTCGACGGACTCCCCGAGCAGCGCGGCGAGCCGGGTACCCGCCACGGTGCGGACGGGCAGCCTGGTGAACACGCCATTGCCCGCCCGGTGACCGTTGTGGCCCAGCACATCCGGGAGATGCTGGTGGAGCGTGCCGCCGAACGCGACGTTGAGCATCTGTGCACCGCGACAGATGCCGAGGACGGGAAGCCCACGGTCCAGCGCACCGCGCAACAGCGCGAATTCCCAAGCGTCACGCGCGGTTCGCGGATGATCGGTGCTCGGATGCGGTTGCTGACCATACGCCCCGGGATCCACGTCATAACCGCCGGTGAGCACCAAGGCGTCCAGGCTCTCGAGCAGCCCACCGACGGCGTCGGTGTCCGCGGGCTGCGGCGGCAACAGCACCGCGATCCCCCCGGCAAGAATGACACCCTCGAAGTAGTCGGCAGGCAGATATCCCGCTGCAACGTCCCACACCCCGGTTCGGACTTGCTCGAGATAACCGGTCAATCCCACGACCGGTCTCCGTGGGTCCCCACCGTCGGGCCTAGAGGCGCTCAAAACCGCGCATCCTTTCCCAATCGGTGACCGTCGCGTTGTAGGCGGCCAACTCGACGCGAGCGTTGTTCAGGTAGTGCGCCACCACGTCGTCGCCGAAGGCCTCCCGCGCCAGCGCTGAATCGTCGAACCCCGCGGCCGCCTCGGCCAAGGTGGCGGGCAGCCGCCGGACACCGGTCGCCTCGTACGCGTTTCCGACGTACGCGTCGGGCGGCTCGAGGCCCCCTTGTATTCCGTGCAGGCCGCCGGCGACCAGAGCCGCCACCGCAAGGTAGGGGTTGACATCTCCGCCGGGGACCCGGCATTCGACCCGGATGTTGCGGCCGTGACCGACCACCCGCAGCGCGCACGTGCGGTTGTCCAGGCCCCAGGCCACCGCCGTGGGCGCGAAGCTGCCGTCGGCGAATCGCTTGTAGGAGTTGATGTTCGGCGCGTAGAAGAGAGTTAACTCCGGCAGCGTCGCCAGCACCCCGGCGATGAAACTGCGGAAAATTGCGGACATTCCGTGCGGGCCACCGTCGTCGGGGAACACCGCGGTGCCGCCGTCCGAGCCGCCCCGGCCCCGCAGCGAGAGGTGGATGTGACAGGAATTGCCTTCGCGCTCATCGTATTTCGCCATGAAGGTCAGGCTTTTGCCGTGCTGGTCGGCGATCTCCTTCGCGCCGTTCTTGTAGATTGCGTGGTTGTCGCACGTGATCAGCGCCTCGTCGTAACGGAAGCCGATCTCCTGCTGACCCCGGTTGCATTCGCCTTTGACAGCCTCGAACCGCAGGCCCGCGCCCTGCATGCCCAGCCGGATGTCGCGCAGCAGCGGCTCCATCCGCGATGACGCCAAAATGGCGTAGTCGATGTTGTAGTCGCTGGCGGGAGTCAGCCCGCGGTACCCGCTGGCCCAAGCCTGGCGATACGACTGGTCGAACACGATGAACTCCAGCTCGGTGGCGACGTCGGCGATCAGGCCGCGCCCGTCGAGCCGGTCGAGCTGGCGGCGCAGGATGGCCCGCGGCGCGACGGCGACCTCCCGGCCGTCGGCCCAGCGCAGGTCGGCGATCACCAGCGCGGTGTCGGGCAGCCACGGGATGAGCCGCAGGGTCGACAGATCCGGCAGCATCACCATGTCGCCGTACCCGGTGTCCCAACTTGAGATCGCATAGCCGCCCACGGTGTTCATGTCGACGTCGACGGCGAGCAGGTAGCTGCAGCACTCGGCGCCGTGGGCGGCGATTTCCGCGACGAAGAGCCGGGCCGACATCCGCTTGCCGACCAGCCTGCCCTGCATGTCGGTGAACGCCACGATGACGGTGTCCACCGCGCCCGTTGCCA
>NZ_JAFBAT010000164.1 GCF_019247615.1 Mycobacterium sp.
TGGACCTCGAAGGGCATATCGCGTGGGCCGAGGCGGTGCGCTATCCCGGATGAGAGTGGAGACACCTCCGGCGCGTCGATCACGACCGTCGAGGCCCGTCCCTCCCCCGTCGCCGACGGCCCGACTGTTCTCACATACGGGCTATCGGCCAGGTTCTGCGATCAACCGTCCCATCTACGACCCAAATTCCGATGTCATCCATGAGCCTGCCGCCAGGGCTGAAAATTTGGCGAAAACCTTGAACTAACCGAGCCGGTTCCTCGTGCACCTATCTGGACCCGTTTCACGTTGATTCGCTTCGTCGATGCCTCGACGACGTGGTGGGAGGATTGCGATGTCGTACCTGGTGGCGGCCCCTGAGTTACTGACCTCAGCGGCGACGGATCTCTCCAACATCGGCTCGTCGCTCAGTGCAGCCAGGTCGGCGGCGGCGGCGCCGACGACCGGGGTGCTGGCCGCGGCTGGCGATGAGGTGTCCGCCGCGATAGCGGCGGTGTTCTCGGCCCACGGTCAAGGTTTTCAGGCGCTCAGTGCGCAGGCGGCTGCGTTTCATGACCAGTTTGTGCAGACGTTGGCGGCGGGCGTGCGATCTTATGTCGAAGCCGAGGGCGCCAACGTTGCGGCGTTCACGGCCAATCCCGCGGCATCGGCGGCCGCCGCGCGGCTGGCTCCGAGGCAGCAGTCGCTGAATAACCTGGCAAGCCGGCTCGCACCAATCGCGCAACAACCCGCCGAGCTGCTTGCCGCAACGCTGGGCCTGAGCCCAGCCACCACTCCCGTACCCGGCGATTCAAACTTCATGGTTAAAACCACCAATTTCGGCCTGTTTACAAATACGGTCAGCGCCGACCCTGACGACAATTATGTTGCGACTCGATTCGCGAGCCCGATATTTACCGATACTTTGACTTCTGGGTTTCAAGAAACAATAGGAGCGGGGGCGCCGAGAGAAACAATAAATACGCTGCAAAGTCCGATCTTTCCGTTCTTGAATAGTTCGTTCGCCCTCCCCGTCACGGATCCGTTAGCCTTCTTCTTTTCCGCGCTTCTTCCACTCGGCGCATGAGGCGGCCAACAATTCTCCCACGGCTAGCTCGGAGGGCTGGGTGACGGTCAGTTCTTGTACGCCCGATCCGTATAACGACGACCGGCGCCTCGACCTTGCTGTTCATCTGCCAATCGTCGGTGTCATCGCGAATCCCGGAAGGGAACGTTGCCGCAGTCGAAGAGAGGGGTGCACCCCGTCGACATTCGCCCTGCGGCAAGCGCTGGTGCACGCCGGCAAGCGGATCGAATCGACTTTCCAACTCAATACGCGGCTTCGATTCCCGTCATCGGCTCCACGCTGCATCGGCCAAACGGCGAGCCGCGCAACCCGATCTCGGCGAACGTAAAGTTCGTGGACCAATCCGGACGCTCCGCTATTAAGGACAGCGACCGAGGCGACGGTGACGCCGCGCCGCACTCAGCGTGGGGGTGCTACTGCTCTGCGGCGAGGTGCTTCACCATCTGGCAAAGGTTGACTATGGCGGCGCTCAACTTGTAGATGGTGGCGTCTCGATCGGCCATGCACGACTGCCAGTCCGGGAAATCCGACGCAGGTTTGTGGTTGTCTGCGTTGAGGTGGATTTTCTGTTCGATCTGGTCGCATAGATCCGCGAGGGTCAACTGCCCCGGCGCGCTGACGTCGGAAAACCATTGGTCATTCATGCAGATCGTGCCCTCCCAAAAGCCGCCAGTCTCACAGGCTAGCGACTGCCTTTCCACGCCGTTCGGACGGCCGGCCCCACCGGCGATCGCGGCAACGTCAACCGCCGGCCGTCGGCTGTGCGGCCTCGACGGTGACCAGCTGGGTCAGGCCGCTGATGTTGAGGATCGACATGAGCAAGGGATGGGCAATCAGGTGAATGTGATCGGCGCGGGCGAACAAGACGTTGATGGCGGCGCTGTCGAGATATTCCACGGCGCTGAGGTCCACCGTGATCTTCCGGCCGCCACTGTCGGTCTCGCTCGTGGCGGTGCCGAGGGCTTGGTTGAAAGCGTCCACGTTGCTCATATCGATTTCCCCCGCGGCGGTCAGCACAAGGTTGCCGTCGTCGCATCGCGCGGTGTTGAGGGTGAGTGTCGTGGACATCAGATGATCCTCGCGGAGAGATGAACGGTGGTTCCCGTGCTGCGGGAGTCAATGGTGACGCCTTGCATGAGGCCTCGCATGAGCCCGATGCCCCGGCCACGGTCGACGCTGGCAGCCGGTTGGGGGGGCTTCCACTCGCCGCTGTCGGTGATGGTCAGTTGCACCTGGTCGACCAGGGCGGTCGCACCCACGGTGATCGTGCCCTCCGGGGTGTTGCGGTGGCCATGCTCGATGGCGTTGGCGACGGCCTCGCCCGCAGCGACAAGCACGTCCACCGTTTGCTCTGGGCCCAGCCGTGCTTTCGTCAACCACGTCCGCAGGGCGCTACGGGTAGGCGCCAGCTGGCTGACGTGCGGGGGAAACGTCAATTCCAACGGCGCCGGGTGACGATACAGCAGCAGGACAACGTCGTCCTGATAGCCGCCGCTCGGCGCCAGCCCGGACATGATGTGGTTCGCCAAGTCATCCAGCGTAGAGCCCCGACCGTCCTGAATGATGGAGGCCGCGCGGGAAATGCCGCTCTCCAGTTCGGTGCGGCGCCGTTCGATCAGGCCGTCGGTGTAGAGCAGGAGCGTCGCGCGCGCCGGGATAGTCACCTGCGCCTCGGGGCGCGGCCAGTCCGCTCGTACTCCCAGCGCAATCGTGTGACCATCGTTGAGCGTCCGGATCGCGCCGTCGGCATCGACCACGATGGGCGGCGGGTGCCCGGCACTGGAGTACACCAGTTCAACGGTGTCGGGGTTGAGCACCGCGCAGACGGCGGTGGTGCATTTGGCGCCAGGCAGCCGAGCGGCGAAGCGGTCCATCCCCGCGAGAGCGGCGGCGGGGCTTGGGTTGCCAAAACGCAGAGGGGGGCAGGCGCTGCGTA
>NZ_JAFBAT010000242.1 GCF_019247615.1 Mycobacterium sp.
CGGTGGGCCCGCCAAAACAACGAGCGGTGCTGGCCATGCTGCTCATCAACCGCAACCGGCCGGTATCCGTGGAGTCGTTGATCAATGCGGTGTGGGGCGAGGACCCGGTGCCGGCCGCGCGGACCAGCATCCAGGCCCACGTGTCCAACCTGCGCCGGCTGCTTCGCACCGCCGGCGTCGACCCCTACCACGTGCTGGCCAGCGCACCGCCGGGGTACCAGCTGACCGTCGCCGACGCCGACTGCGACCTCGGGCGCTTCGTCGCCGAAAAGGCCGCGGGCGGCCGGGCCGCCGCGGCGGGACGCTATGAAGAGGCGAGCAATCATCTGTCGTTGGCGCTGGCCGAATGGCGTGGACCGGTGCTCGACGACCTGCGCGACTTCCCCTTTGTCGACGCCTTCGCCACGGCACTGATGGAAGACAAGGTGGCGGCCCACACCGCACGCGCCGAGGCCGAGATCGCCTGCGGGCGCGCGGATGCGGTCATCGGGGAGCTCGAGGTCCTCACCGCGGAGCATCCCTACCGCGAACCGCTGTGGGCGCAGCTGATCACCGCCTACTACGTCACCGAGCGCCAGTCCGATGCGCTCGGCGCGTACCGACGGCTCAAGACCGCGCTGGCCGAAGGGCTCGGCATTGACCCCGGCCCCACGGTGAAGGCCCTGCACCAGCGGATCCTGCGACAGGAGCCCTTGGGCGCCAAGCGCGAAGCCCTCACCACCCGGAAGCGGGGGGTGTACAGCCCCGACCCGTCGACCGCGGGGATTCCACTGGTCGAGGCCATCGTTGGGAGGCTGCGCGCGCCGAACGGGCAACAGTATCCATTGACGGGTGCGATCACCCGGATCGGGCGTTTCACCGACAACGACATCGTCCTCGACGACACCGACGTCAGCCGCCACCACGCCGTGATCACCGACACCGGAACCGGCTTCGTCATGACCGATCTGCGGTCCACCAACGGCGTCGAGGTGCGGGGCCACCGCATCCGGGGCAGCGCAACCCTGGCCGACGGCGACCGCATCCGCATCGGCGGTCACGAGTTCACCTTCGAAATCCGCCCCAGCTGACCGATCGGCTTGGCGAGCCGGCTACCCCAGCCGTTTGGCCAGGGTGGCCAGACCCGGACCGCCGAGGTCGGCCAGCGCCGCCGGACGGCCGGTCATCGCCATCAGGAGGGCCTCACCGGTTCCGCTGACCTCGGGTCCCCGCCCGTGCACCCAATCGATGTCGGTGGCGCGTAACCGCAATCCCCTGATCCGCCGACCGGCGCCGAGCCTGGGGTTGCCCGGCACCAGTTCGAGCACCCGCTCGAGGCGATCAGCCGGGATCGTGCGCGGCCGGCCGAGCGAGCGGCGGATGTCTTGGTGATGGACGGTGCCGTCGACGAGCGCGATCATCCCGCCGAAACCGGCGGTCAGCCCTCGGGGCTCGAGGTGGTCGCGCAAAAACGCCAGCAGTTGTTGCGGGGTCAGGTCGGCGAACTCGTCGACGCCGACCTGGTTGGCCCGCACGACCCAACCCTTCGCGAAGCGCCGGAGCAGCCCGCGGACGCCGAGCTCTTCGTAGCTGACCATGTGCGCGACGACGTGTTTGACGGTCCACTTCGAGCACAGGGTGGGCGCCTCCCACTCCTGCGGGGTCAGCTCGGCCAGGAAATCCGCCAGGTCCGCTCGCTCGGCGCGGGCCATGCTCATCAGCGTGTCCGTCACCTGCCGCCCCCAACGCTGAGCAAACGTGCGTAGCGCCCCAGATACAGCGGCCAGCCCGCGTCGCCGTCGACGCCTTCGGCGACTTTGTCCCAGCCGGGACCGTGACGGTCCAGCCGGCGATGTTCGAGATCGACGCGCGTGCGGTCGTCGGACTCCTGGGTAAATCGAACTTCGACTTCGCTGGTCCTCGAGGGATCCGGTTCCAGCTGCCAGCTTGGTGCAATGTCCCAGGTGAAGAGCAACCGGCGGGGCGGCTCGTACGCCAGGATGCGCGCCCATCGGCAAATGCTGCCGTCCGCCCCGCGGTCGTAGATGTGCCCTCCCACGCGGGCCTCGAACACCGTCTCGGCGATCGGAACCGCGAGCAAGTTGTGTTCGCGCGGCTTGAAGTCACCAAACCGCTCGACGAAGACCGCGAATGCGCGCTCAATCGGGGCGTCGACGACGACGTGGTGGCTGACGTTCGGGCTTCGGGGCTGCGTCATCAGATTCTCCTTCCCGGTGCTTCGATTCTTCGACCGATTCGTCGACCTTCCGCGCGTAGCCGGCCAGGGCCTGAGACCAGAACCGGTCGAGGTCGGCGCGCAACACCTCCAGGCCGGTCGGGTCGAGCTGATAGACGCGGCGGGTGCCGGCGGCGCGATCACGTACCAGGCCGGCGCACTTGAGCACTCGCAGATGCTGGGAAACGGCCGGCCTGCTTACGGGCAGCTCCCGAGCCAATTCACCGACGGCCGACGGGCCCTGAGCAAGGCGTTCCACGATGGCCCGGCGCGTTCCGTCGCCCAGAGCCAGCCAGGCATCACCGTCGCGCGACGTTCGGTAAGTGGACACGAACGGTAAGCTTACACTTACCGAACGCAAGAATTTCGCAAGTATCCCGCAAAGACCCGACAAGCGCCCCGCGTCACTCTTGGGCCGTGGCATTCCCACGCCACAAGCCCAAGCACAAGGAGGAATCGCAACAATGAACGCCAAGTCGAAGAGCGTGTCGAAGCTGCGGGTCGCGGCCGGTGTCGCGGCGGGCACGATCGGCCTTTCCGTGATCGGCTCGCTGGCGCCGGCCGTCGCGTCGGCCGATCCGTGGGTCCCCTACAGCGGACCTTTGCACCCAGCGCGGCATTACGCAGCCGATGTCCTGCACCCGCTTTGGACGCTGACGCACCCATTGCGCTCGGCCATCCCCTAACCCCGCAAACAAGGGCCTGCCGGGGTCCTCGAAGCGCACCGACACGTGCGCCACGGCGATGCGTTCCGGCGCGTCGCGTACGTGGTGCACGGTGGCGCCAGCTTCGGGGCCCGGCAGCGCCCCGCCGTAAGAGGTGCAGCCATGAACATTCCGCACCGCCTCAACCGGATCATCGCAGGGGCCCTGCTTTCCGGGAGCGTCGCGACGGCCGGGTTGGGGTTGGCCGCGGGCGCCGCCCAGGCCAACACCCGGGGCCCATACCAGTGGTGCCCCGGGCAACACCTACCGGAGACCGACGTCGTCTGGGACATGAACGTATGCCATACCTGGTATTGGGTCGACTACGGATTCCAGGCCAACAGGGGTCACTTCGTCTACGAGGGCCCCAACCCGCCGCCGAACCTCGGGTGCATCCCGGGGCTGTGCCTGCCGGGGCTGTAGCGCTACGTTCTGCGCAGCGGCGCCGGGCTCCACAGGCCGCTGCGCGTCGCGGTCCCCAGCCGCAGCTCGGCGGCCTGCGCGTTGGGATAGTAGGGGGTCAGCCGTTGCAGCGAACCCCAGTCGCGCGACCAGTCGTCCTTCAGGTAGGTGGCCACCGTCGTCGCCTTTACCAGTAGTTCGGTGACGCCCAGCGGGCCGCCGCCGTTGTTGTCCATCACCGGTGAGTTGGCCTCGGCACCGAATCGGTCGGGCAGGATGCGCCACTTCGGGGTTTCGTCGACCCCGTTTTGGTGGCCGAACGGTCGCTGGCAGGGGAACGCCAGCCCGACCAGCCAGTCCAGGAACACCGGGTCCTTGGAGCCCACCACCTCCTGCAGCGTGCGCAGCCGCGGAATCCGCGGCGGCGTGAGTGCGATCCAGTGCTGCGGCGCCAGATCTTCGTCGTTGGCCACCAGGCGGATCTGCGTGGCGGTGCTCGGGATCGCCGACAGGGGTAGACGCAGGTTGCGCCAGGCCGGTGTCGCCCCGACGTCAGCGAGATGCGCCGACCCGCCGGGGTGTCCGCCGGCCGCTTGGTCATCGGTGGCCCACTGCACCTGAACCTCGCGAGGGTCGAAGCGACCGGCCGCGCTGACGACCAGCAGCGGCCCCGCCTGCTCGCGCGGCGGCAGGCGGTACCACCCCGAGCGCAGGTGGGCGGGTAACTGGGGGCCGGATCGCCAGCTGCCCAGCACCGGCGTGCGGGCCGGATCCAGGTTGTAGGGCAGCTGGGCGGAGGACCCGTTGATTCCGGGTGCGGGATTGGTGCCGCCTTCGGTGCCGGCCTCGGCGCCGGTGACCTGCCGGTCCTCGTTGAGCGAACTCCCGTCGCCCGGCCGCTCCATCACAGGGTCCGCGCGTACGTCGGCGGGAATACCGTTGGGCGTGAAGGCTTCCGACAAGCCGGCTCCCAGGGCGTCGGCCACCGAAGCGCCGACCGGGTCCAGCATGCCGGCGTTGGGATCCTGCTCCACCATCACGTCCTCGGCCAGTCCGCAAGGCTTGCCGGTCAACGCATCCAGGTTGGACCGTCCCACCGACCACGCCGGGTACTGGACGATCATCGCCACGGTCAGCGATGTGACCTCGAAGATCACCAGCAGCCACGCCGCGATTGCCAACGGGGACCGCGCGATTGCCGCCACCCCGGTCGCCGGTCGACTCTCTGGTGTCCGGTTGGCGGTGGCGACGAAATGGAACCACGCCGCCAGCAGCAGCACGAGCACGGTCAGCCCGAGCAGCGCGGTGGCGAACGCGTAATGCCATGCCGGGAACGAATTCGACCACGGCACACCGAAATTGGAGACGTACCACCAGCCGTTGACGCTGGCGAACGACAGCGCGACCAAAAACAGCACGACGGCGGCGAACACGGTGCGGTTGCGCCGGGAGCGCATCGCCGCGGACGTCACAGCGACCGCGGCCAGCGCGCCCAGCGATCCGGCCAGCCCCGCGAACACGCCGAAGTGGTGCGTCCACTTGGTCGGAGTGAACATCATGGCGAGGAAGGAGATGATCGTGATCCCGACGATGCGGCGGCTCGGTCCGGCGGCCGTGCCCGGGATCCTTCCCTTGCGCAACGACATCGCCACCGATATGCCGAGCGCAAGAACCAACGCGAGCACCGCGAAGCGGCGGGCGATGGATCCGTCTGGAGTCGGCCTGAACAGCAGCTCGTAGCGGATGTGTTCGTCGAACCAGCTCAGGCTCGGTCCGACGGCGCGCTTAAGCATGCTGGCCTTGACCTCCCCCGCCAGGGTCTGGTCGCGGAAGATCAGGATCGTCGTGACGGTGGCCGCCGCCAACATCGGCGCCACCAGCGGCAGCACGCCGAATCGCTTGGACCTGCGGTGCAAGATGGTGCGCAGCGGCCCGATCGCCACCAGCAGCGCGCCGATCGAGGCGATACCGGTCGGTCCGGAGAACAGCGTCAAGGCGCCGATGACGCAGGCGATCGCCACGGGGAGCAGCCGGCTGGTGGCGACCGCGCGTTCCACCGAACACCACGTCAACAGGATGCCGAGCGCGATGATCGGCTCCGGCCGCAGGCCGTTGTCGAGCGGCAGCCAGACGGCCAGGAACATGCCGGCCGCGGTCCACGGCGCGGCCGGCGTCCTCTTGACGGCGTGACCCAGGCGCGGGATGACTTCGCGGCTGATCACCCACCAACACGTCAGCGCCATCACCAGGGTGGGCAGGCGCATCCAGATGCTGGTGGTGCTGACGTGTGCCCATAGGGCCAGCAGGTCGTAGTACCAGCCGAACGGGGCCTCGGGCGTGCCGAACCAGCGGTAATAGTTGGCCATGTAGCCGGCGTGCTCGGACACCCGGGCCATGGTCAGGATGTAGCCGTCGTCGGCGGTGTTGGCGCCGACGAAATGCCACCACACCAGCACCGCGATCACCAGCGCGTCCAGGGTGCCGATCGACCACCAACGCCGGGGCAGGAAGCGGCGGTGGCGGGTGCCGTCGGCGGTGTCCAGGACGTGCAACGCGGCCAGTGCAGCCGCGGTGAGCACCACCCCCAGGATCATCGCGGCCATCTTCAACGGCGTGGGGCTGCTGCTGTAGCGGGTATCGACCGTCGCCGAAAAGCTGAGACCCGGGGGCGCCGGACCGGACAAGTCCGTGAATACACCGACGATCTGGGGCCGGAAGTCGTAGCCGCTCTTCTCGCCACGCAGCGGCGAGCCCGGATGCTCGGCGTTCGGTCCCTGCGTCAGGCCGACGAACTCGGCGACGACCCGGTCGGCGTGCGCGGTGAACGTCAACCGCTGACAGGCTGGGCTGAGCACCTGACTCAGCGGGGCGGTGACGACCGCGACGTTGCGGACCACCAAAACCAGATAGTCGTTGGCGCGCTGGATGAGGAGCCCGCGGTCGACGGCTTTCGGAGCTTGCTTGGGCACCGTCGACAACAGCACCGTCTTGCCCGCGTTCTGCGGCCCCGCCAGACCGGCGGCGGCCTGGCACGGCACCGTGACCGTCAGGTCGGTGGCGACGTACCCGATCAGCGGTGCCTCGACGCTGTCGAACGCGCCGTTCTGCGGCCAGTTGAGTTGGGCGGTGGTTTGGCTGACCGGCAGCACCGGCGTGACGATCGCCAGCAGGGCGCCCAGCAGACCGGCGACGACGGCAACCAGCCGAGCGAGCCGGTAGTTGCCTCCCGCGTCGTTCACGGGGGTAGATGGTAGTTCTTCAGCCAAGTCAGCCGAGATTTCGGTGGCCATCGGCAGCTATGCCGCCGGCTTGCGGACGGCCAGCACAAACGGGCCGATGCTTTCGACGACGAAGCGCGGGTCGGCGAACAGCGAGGCCCGCAGGTCGACGGTATAGCGGCGAACATTCGGCTGGTTGGGGTAGACGTCCTGGGCCAGCCGCAGCGTGTAGTTATTGTTCGCGCCGCGGCGCATGAGA
>NZ_JAFBAT010000260.1 GCF_019247615.1 Mycobacterium sp.
AGCAAACCCAATCTGGGCCGGTTCGGGTCGTTCGGCCGCGGCGTCACGCCCGCGCAAGCCAAAGAAATCGAGTCTCTGGGATATGGGGCCGTGTGGGTCGGCGGTTCTCCTCCCGCCGAGCTGGCTTGGGTGGAACCGCTCCTCGAAGCGACAAGCACCTTGCAGGTGGCCACCGGAATCGTCAACATCTGGACGGCGGCCGCCGGGCCCGTGGCCGAATCGTTCCACCGCATCGACCGGGCATACCCCGGCCGCTTCCTGCTCGGCATCGGCGTCGGCCACCCCGAGGCGCATACCGAGTACCGCAAGCCCTACGACGCGCTCGTGCGGTACCTCGACGAGCTCGACGAGTACGGCGTGCCGCCCAATCGGCGGGTGATCGCCGCCCTCGGGCCCCGGGTGCTAAAGCTCTCGGCCCAGCGCAGCGCCGGCGCCCACCCCTACCTGACCACTCCCGAGCACACCGCGAAGGCCCGCGAGCTCATCGGCCCGTCGGCGTTCCTGGCGCCCGAACACAAGGTCGTGCTCACCACCGACGCGGAAAGGGCCCGCTCGGTGGGCCGCAAGGCGCTCGACATCTATTTCAACTTGGCCAACTACCGCAATAACTGGAAGCGACTGGGCTTCTCCGACGACGAGGTCGCCCGACCGGGCAGCGACCGCCTGGTCGACGCGGTTGTGGCCTACGGCACCCCCGACGAGATCGCGGCACGGCTGAAGCAGCACCTCGATGCCGGCGCCGACCACGTGCCCGTGCAGGTCCTCACCAAGGATGAAAACCTGGTCTCGGCGCTTGCCGAATTGGCCGGGCCACTAGGACTGAATTAGCAGAAGCACGCATCTTCGAGGGGGACCTAGATGACGGAAGCAGTTTCACTGAAGCCCAATCTGGGTCGGTTCGGCGTCTGGCTACCCACCCGCTCGATCACGCCCGAACTTGCCAAGAAGATCGAATCCCTCGGGAACGGCGCTGTCTGGATCGGCGGATCGCCGGACGCCGGCCTGAACTGGGTCGACACCGCGCTGGCACAAACCACCTCGTTGCAGCTGGCCACAGGGATCGTCAACATCTGGTCCGCGCCCGCGCCGGCGGTGGCCGCGTCGTTCCAGCGCATCGAGAGCACCCATCCGGGAAGGTTCTTGCTCGGCATCGGGGTGGGCCACCGCGAGCACACAAAGGAGTACGTGAAGCCCTACGACGCACTGGCGGGCTACCTCGACGCACTCGACGCCGCAATGGTTCCGACCAGCCGTCGGGTGCTTGCGGCGCTGGGGCCGCGGGTGTTGCGGCTGGCGGCGGAACGAAGCGCAGGCGCCCACCCGTATCTCACCACGCCGGAACACACGGCGAAGGCGCGCGAACTGGTGGGCAATTCGGTGTTTTTGGCGCCCGAGCACAAGGTGGTGCTCACCACGGATGCCGCCGAAGCCCGCGCGGTCGGCCGCAAATACGCGGAGCATTACCTTGGGCTGAGCAACTACGTGAACAACTGGCTGCGGTTGGGGTTCACCCACGACGACGTGAGCAAGCCCGGCAGCGATCGGCTGATCGACGCGATCGTGGCGCACGGCACCCCCGAGGCGGTCGCGCGGCGCCTCAACGAGCACCTCGACGCCGGTGCCGACCACGTCGCGGTGCAGGTCCTTGATGAGACGAACGAAGACAAGTTGGTGCGCGTACTCGGTGAACTGGCAGGACCGCTTGGCATCACCCGTTAGGGTTTGAGCATGCGATTGCTGGTCACCGGCGGAGCTGGCTTCATCGGTGCCAACTTCGTGCGCAGCACGGTATCTGAGCATCCCGAAGACGATGTGACGGTCCTGGATGCGCTGACCTATGCGGGACGACGTGAGTCGCTGGCCGGGGTGGAAGATGCCGCCAGGCTCGTTGTCGGCGATATCACCGACGCCGACCTGGTGTCCCGGCTGGTTGCCGAGGCCGACGCCGTCGTGCACTTCGCCGCCGAGAGCCACGTGGACAACGCGCTCGACGATCCGGAGACGTTCGTGCACACCAACGTGCTCGGCACGTTCACCATCCTGGAAGCGGTGCGCCGCCACGGGGTGCGGCTACACCACATCTCCACCGACGAGGTCTACGGCGACCTCGAGCTCGACGATCCCAAGCGCTTCACCGAGTCGACGCCGTACAACCCGTCGAGCCCGTACTCGGCGACCAAGGCCGGCGCCGACATGCTGGTCCGCGCCTGGGTACGGTCCTATGGCGTGGGCGCGACGATCTCGAACTGCTCAAACAACTACGGGCCCTACCAGCACATCGAGAAGTTCATCCCCCGCCAGATCACCAACGTGCTGACTGGCCGTCGACCCAAGTTGTATGGCAGTGGCGCCAACGTGCGCGACTGGATCCACGTCGACGACCACAACAGCGCGGTGCGGCGGATCTTGGAAAAGGGCCGGATCGGCCAGACCTACCTCATCAGCGCCGAGGGCGAACGCGACAACCTGACCGTGCTGCGGACGATCCTCCGGCTGATGGGTCGCGAGCCGGACGACTTCGACCATGTCACCGATAGGGTCGGTCACGACCTGCGGTACGCGATCGACCCGTCGTTGTTGTGCGACCAATTATGCTGGGCGCCAAAACACACCGACTTCGAGGAGGGTCTGCGGGCCACCATCGACTGGTACCGTGCCAACGAATCATGGTGGCGCCCTTTAAAAGACGCTGCCGAAGCCCGCTACGAGGAACGCGGTCAGTGAGTTGAAAGTTCGCGAGCTGGACATCCCCGGCATCTGGGAGATCACCCCCACCATCCATGGCGACTCGCGCGGATTGTTATTCGAATGGTTCACCGACCACGACTTCACCGGATTCGCCGGCCACCGCTTCGACTTCCGGCAGGCCAACTGCTCGACTTCGGCCGCTGGTGTGCTGCGCGGCCTGCATTTCGCCCAGGTGCCGCCAGGCCAGGCAAAGTACGTGACCTGCGTCTCCGGTTCGGTGTTCGACGTGGTCGTCGACATCCGGTTGGGCTCACCGACATTCGGGCGGTGGGACTCGGTGGTGCTCGACGACAAGGAGCACAACACAATCTACATTTCCGAGGGCCTGGCGCATGGATTCCTTGCACTACAGGAAAATTCGACGGTGATGTACCTCTGCTCCGCGGAATACGACCCGCAACGAGAGCACACCATCTGCCCGACGGATCCGGCGCTGGGAATCGACTGGCCGCTGGTCGACGGCGCCGCAGCCGTCCTGTCCGACCGCGATGCGGCGGCGCCGAGCTTCGCCGAAGTGCACGCCTCCGGCCTTCTGTCCACGTGGGAGGAGACGCAGCGTTTCATTCGCCGGATGCGCAGCGAAAAGGGCATCGACGAAGCGTGATTCGTTGGTCGCCGGTGCAGCTGCATCTACACCGGCGGGCACCGTCGCCGCGGTGATTCGGTCGAATATGCAGCAGCGGTTGGTGATTGGACGGCTAACGGGTTAACTCTCGGGGAAAGTCAGGCTTCGCGGTTAACGAAAACAGCTGCTTTCGGAACGCGGTGTGACTACTATCCGCTTGTCCCGGCCGGGACGCGACCGCTCAATGATGCGAGCTAGTCCTGAGAGGAGTCCCATGTCGTTCGTGATCGCGGCACCCGAATCGGTGACGGAGGCGGCAAGAAGCCTGTCGAGCCTTGGCTCGGCCATCAACGCTGC
This sequence comes from Mycobacterium sp., assembly GCF_019247615.1. Lineage (GTDB taxonomy): Bacteria > Actinomycetota > Actinomycetes > Mycobacteriales > Mycobacteriaceae > Mycobacterium. The sequence continues at coordinate 3,671 of NZ_JAFBAT010000260.1, forward strand.
CCACTCGGCCGCGTCAGCGCCCACGACGGGAGTGCTAGCGGCCGCCAGCGACGAGGTGTCCGTGGCGATTGCAGCCGTGTTTTCTCGGCACGCATCGGCGTACCAGGGGCTCAGCGCGCAGGCGGCAACGTTTCACACGCAGTTGGTGCAGACACTCAGGGCCGGCGCGGTCGCCTACGAAACCGCCGAGGCGGCCAACGCCGGGCCTCTGCGCACGCTGCAGCACGAGGCGCTGCAGGTGATCAACACGCCGACCGACACGCTGCTGGGACGTCCTCTCATCGGTCCGGGCTTCAACGGCGGGACGACGCCCCAGGGGATAGGAACGCCCGGCGGGGGCGGTGGAATTTTGTGGGGCAAAGGTGGCCACGGCGGCGCCAGCACGGCTCCTGGCGTACCCGGCGGCGTCGGCGGTCCGGCGGGGCTGCTCGGTACCGGGGGCACCGGCGGGATGGGCGGCTCCGGCGCGGCCGGCGGACGTGGGGGCACCGGAGGACTGCTCTCGGGCCACGGCGGGACCGGCGGGCTCGGCGGCCCGACCGGGATCGGTGGCGCCGGCGGCGACGCGGTGATGTTGGGCACCGGAGGCACGGGCGGCCAGGGCGGGACGTTCACGGACAGCGCCAGCGGCGGCCGCGGCGGGCTGGGCGGTACCGGAGGTCTGCTGTGGGGGAACGGCGGCAAGGGGGGTATCGGCGGACCCTTTGGCATCGGCGGCCCCGGCGGCAACGCGCAATGGTTCGGTCACGGCGGCACCGGCGGAATCGGCGGAGCGTTCGCGAACGGCGGACTTGGCGGCCGGGGCGGCTTCTTGGTCGGCGACGGCGGCAACGGCGGGACCGGCGGGGTCGTCACCGGCGCTGGCGGCGCGGGCGGTCTCGGCGGGCATCTGTGGGGCCACCCCGGGGCCACCGGCGCCCACGGCGGTCCGGCCACGGTCAAGCTGATAATGAACGGCACCCGCCCGGAGTTGGAAGTATCGGTCAACGACGGACCGCAGTCTATGGCGTTCATCGACACCGGTTCCACCACGACGTTGATTCCTATTCAGAACGTCAATGTGGCGTCTCTGGGCCCCCCGACCGGGTCGGGTGTGTACGACTTCGGGCCGGCCGGCACCCCCACCCTGCAAACAAAGACCTACTACACCACATACACGGCGTCGCTGAACTTGGGCGATGGGATCGCGACCAAGCCGATGACGATCGGCGTCATCACCAACGAAACGAACGGCGTGGGAACACCCATCCCCCAGAACGATTGGGAAGGTGTGCTCGGTGTCGGCTCCAACACGAATTCTGCGACCTATCCCGTCGGGTTTGTGCAGCAGTTGCCGGGCAACCTGAATCAGGGCGTGTTGGTCAACCAACCCGGGAAGTATTTCGAGTTCGGACCGAACCCGCTGACGCCCTTCGCCTCGGTTCACGGCGCCCCGGAGACGGGAGACCTACAAACATTGATCAGTTACAACGGCGTCAGCACTGGATTGCAGCCCATTTCGATTGCGAATATCGATACCGGTGGCGTGGGCGGAGACATCCCGCAAAACCTGCTCCCAGCACCGCTTAACACGCTTGCGCCAGGTACAGCCTTACCGCCGGGCACAACGGTCACCGTCGAAGCCCCGAGCTTGGCCGGCCCCTATCAAACGCTTTACCAGCAGACGGTCGGAAGCATCCCGGGCTATCCGGACATGCGTGTGACGTCGCCCGAAACCGCTAACCCGCCCGGCGTCTTCAACACCGGAAACTACATCTTCTCGCAGATGCCGATCTACTTCTCGTACAGCGTCCCGGGTGGAACCACATATTTCGACAGCATGAGCTAATCGGTTCGCGTGGCGGCCTCGCGGCCACCGTGCGCGGATACCTGCGCAACTGAGGCCACGGCGCGCCGTCGTCTTGGCGAAAGCACGGAATTCGCCGCCGCGAGTGTCTACCATCCCCTTATCGCTGAACGAGGGGGCAGCTCCAACGGGTTACCGGAGGTGTCTCAATGTCCTTTGTCGTCGTCGAACCCGAAACGTTGGTGGCGGCGGCGCGCGATGTGGCGGGTATCGGCTCATCCCTGAGCGCCGCCCATGCGACGGCCGCGGCTCCGACCACGACCGTGGCCGCTGCGGCGGGTGATGAGGTTTCGGCGGCGGTCGCGTCACTGTTTGCCAGCCACGCCAAGGACTACCAGGCGCTGAGCACGCGGGCGGCGGCATTTCATAACCAGTTTGTGCAGGCGCTCACCCACGCAGGCGGCTTCTACGCGACCACCGAGTCCGCCAACGCCTCGCCCCTGTCGACCCTCGAGCACGACGCCTTAGGGGTGATCAATGCGCCCACCGAGTTGCTGTTGGGCCGCAAGCTGATCGGAAACGGCACCAACGGAGCAGCGGCGACCGGGCAGGCCGGCGGGCCGGGCGGGATTCTGGTGGGCAACGGCGGCAACGGCGGCTCCGGCGCGCCCGGGCAGCCCGGTGGTGCCGGCGGGAACGCGGGCCTATTCGGTACTGGCGGAAGGGGCGGGACCGGCGGGGCCGGTGCGGCCAGCGGGGTGGCTGGGACCGCCGGGGCTCCGGGCGGCCCCGGCGGCGCCGGTGGATTCCTGGGAGGCAACGGCGGGACCGGGGGGACCGGCGGGGTCGGCGCGTCAGCGGTCGCCGGGAGCGGCGCCGGCGGCGCGGGCGGCGCCGGCGGCGCCGACAGGGCGCTGCTGTTCTTCACCGGCGGGGCCGGGGGGGCCGGCGGGGCCGGCGGGGCTGGCACCGCCGGCCCCGTGGCCGCCCCCGGAGTCGGGAACGGCTTTAGCGGCGCCGCGGGCGGGGTCGGTGGGGTCGGGGGGCCAGGTGGCGCCGCCCACGGGCTGCTGGGTGTCGGCGGGGCCGGCGGCGTCGGTGGCAACGGCGGCGCTGGCGGCAACGGCGGCGCCGGCAGCACTGGTGCAGGCCATGGCTTCCCCGGCGGTAATGGCGGCAACGCGGGCAACGGCGGCGCCGCCGGAGCCGGCGGCGCCGGCGGCGCCGCGCCCTTTGGGGCCGCCGGCCACGCGGGCGGCCAGGGCAACGGCGGCAACGGCGGCAACGGCGGAGGCGGCGGGACTGGCGATGTTGTTGATTCGAGCATGGGCCCCACTGCCGCCCTCGGGCTCAACGGCGGCAATGGCGGCAACGGCGGCAACGGCGGTGTCGGCCACACGGGCGGCGCCGGCGGGGCCGGCGGCGCCGGCGGCTCGGGGGCCAGCCCAACTGGCGTCGTTTTGTCCCTCGCGGTCGGGGGAGGCGGTGGCGGCGGAGGTGCCGGCGGCAACGGCGGTGCCGGAACGATAGCGGGTGGCGCCGCCGGCGCAGGCGGCGCAGGCGGCGTAGGAGGTAACGCCTCCCTTGCCATCGGAGGCGTCACCGGCTTCGGCGGATCCGCGGGAGGCGGAGGCGCCGGCTCCGGTGCTTCCGGTGCCGCCGGCGGGATCGGCGGCGCCGGCGGAGGCGGAGGAGGAGGCGCCGTCGCCTCCAACCTCGCCGGCAACGAGAGCTGGGGCGGCGCGGGAGGCGGCGGGGGCGCCGGAGGCGGCGGAAGTGCCGGCGGAGCCGGCGGAGCCGGCGGTGATGCCACCG
>NZ_JAFBAT010000316.1 GCF_019247615.1 Mycobacterium sp.
GGTCGCCGACAACGTCAAGATTCCGGGCGCACCGAAGTACCGCGAATACATGCGCCAGCAGCAGGGCAAGCTGTGGAACACCGTCGAACACAAGGCGCACCTGGAATATCAGTCGCTGCTCTCCGACCTGGTGCTCGAGTCCGACTACCTGGGCTAGGATTCCCCGCGAGCAGACACAAAATCGCACGAAAACAGGCGACTTAGTGCGAGTTTGCGTCTGCTCGCGCCAGCTATTGCGCCCGGGGATGGGCCCCGGCCCACACCTCGCGCAGGGCATGCACCGTGACCAGCGTGTAGATCTGCGTCGTCGTCACCGATGCATGACCCAGCAACTCCTGCACGACGCGGACATCCGCGCCACCCTCGAGCAGATGGGTGGCAAAGGAATGCCGCAACATGTGCGGTGACACCCCCGACGTGATGCCGGCGCGCTCCGCGGCGTCCTGCAGCACCTGCCATGCGCTTTGCCGCGACAACCGCCCGCCGCGCGCATTGAGGAATACCGCCGCGGTGCCGCGGCCGCGGCGCGCCAGGTCGGGCCGCCCGCGGACCAGGTACACGTCGAGCGCCGCCACGGCGGGCCGTCCGATCGGCACCAGGCGCTGCTTGCCTCCCTTGCCGCGCAACAGCACCGAGCGCGCCTCGGTGTCGATGTCGTCGACGTCGAGCCCGACGGCCTCGGAGATGCGAGACCCGGTGGAATACAACAACTCCAGCAGTGCGCGGTTGCGCAGCGCCAGCGGGCCGTCACTGGGGCTTTCGCCGCCGGCGCCCTCCAGCAACGCCAGGACCTCGTCGATCGTCAGGCTCTTGGGGAGCCGGCGCCCCGGCGTCGGCGGCCGGACGGAGCGCGCCACGTCCAGTTCGGCGAGGCCCTCGGCGGCGGCGAACCGGTGCAGGCCTCGCACCGCGATCAGCGCCCGCGCCGCCGACACCGCGGACAGCGCCGCCGTGCCCGCCTCGGGATCGCCGCGGCGCAGCGCTACCAGAAATTCGCTGACGTCGTCCTCACCGACCTTGGCGAGATCGTGAATTCCGCGGTCGGACAGGTGCTTTGTATAGCGGCGCAGGTCGCGACGATAGGAGCTCAGCGTGTTCTTCGCCACCCCTCGCTCGATCGTGAGGTGGTCGAGGTAGCCCTGCAGCTGGGTATCGAGCGCCGCGGTCACGGCGCGGCCTTCCCCGCTTTTCGGGCGGCGAACTGCGTCGGCCTGTCGATCCACGGACTGTCCACCGGTCGGGGCTGGGCGAACCCTTCCGTGACGGCGTAGGCGGCCAGGATTCCGGCAACCGCAATGGCATTGACGATTTCACCGCTGAACACCTGGCGGGCGGCCTCCGCCACGGGAACCCAGCGCATCGTCATGTCCGCTTCCTCGTGATGCGCCTCCGGCCGGGCAACCTGGGTCAATCCGGTTGCCAGATACACCCGCACCGACTCGTCACTGAATCCCGGCGCCGAATCGAGGTCAACCAAGACCTGCCACGTGCTGGCTTGCAGGCCGACCTCCTCCTGCAATTCCCGGGCGGCGGTCAGGTGCGGTGGCTCCCCCGCGACGTCGAGCAGCCCGGCGGGCAGTTCCCAGAGGCGCCTGCGGAAAGCGTGGCGGTACTGATAAACGATCGCGACGTTGTCCTGCTCATCCATCGCCACAATCGCGACCGCGCCGTAGTGCTCGACCACCTCACGTACCGCGAGCGCACCACCAGGCATTCGCACGCGGTCGCTGCGCAACGCGAAAATCTTTCCGGCGTAAAGCGTTTCGGATGACTCCGTCTCGAAGACGTGCTCAGCCACGGGCCGCTGGCTCGGGTAACGGCCGCTTGACGTTGCCACGATGCTGATTGCCGTTGGGCGAGTGGTCGGGGATTTCCACCGGCAGCAGCTCGCCCGCCTTGTACTCCAGCGCCGCCGCGACGAAGGCGACGAACAGCGGATGTGGCCGGGTGGGGCGGCTCTTCAGTTCCGGATGGGCCTGGGTGCCGACGATGAACGGGTGCACCTCCGGCGGGTATTCGACGAACTCCACCAGGTGGCCGTCGGGCGACGTCCCGGAGAAGCGCAGGCCGCTGGCCGCGATCTTCTCCCGGTAGGCGTTGTTGACCTCGTAGCGGTGGCGGTGCCGCTCGGAAACCTGGGTAGTCCCATAGGCCTCGGCGACAATCGAATCCGGCTCCAGCACCGCGGGATAGGCCCCCAGCCGCATGGTACCGCCGAGGTCGGCTTCACCGGCGACGATCTGTTGCTGATCGGCCATCGTGGAGATCACGGGATCCGGTGTGGCCGGATCGAATTCGGCCGAGTTGGCTTGGCTGAGACCGACCGAGCGCGCGGCTTCGATCACAATGCACTGCAGGCCGAGGCACAGCCCCAGCACGGGTAGCCCCCTGGCGCGGGCATGGCTGATCGCGCCGATCTTGCCTTCAATTCCGCGGATGCCGAAACCGCCGGGAATCAGCACACCGTGGATGTCGCCCAGCGCGGCGGCTGCGGCGCCGGTGCTTTCGCAGTCATCCGATGCCACCCAGACCATCTCGACCTTGGCATTGTGCTTGAACCCGCCGGCGCGCAGCGCCTCGGTTACGGAGAGGTAGGCGTCGGACAGTTCGACATACTTGCCTACCAACGCGATTCGGACGGTCTCGTGTGGTTCGTGAACCCTGCGCAGCAGGTCGTCCCACTCGGTCCAGTCCACATCGCGGAACGGCAGGTGCAGGCGGCGCACCACGAAGGCGTCGAGCTCCTCGCGATGCAACACCTTGGGGATGTCGTATATCGACGGCGCGTCCGGGGTCGAAATGACGCCGTCGATGTCGACGTCACACATCAGCGCGATCTTGTTCTTCAGCGCTTCGGGGACGTCCCGGTCGCTGCGCAGGATCAGCGCGTCGGGGGTGATACCGATGCTGCGCAACGCGGCCACCGAGTGCTGCGTGGGCTTCGTCTTGAGTTCGCCGGATGGGGCCAGGTAAGGCACCAAAGACACGTGCAGGAAGAACACGTTTTCCCAGCCGAGGTCGTGGCGCACCTGACGCGCCGCCTCCAGGAACGGCTGGGACTCGATATCGCCCACGGTGCCGCCGATTTCGGTGATGACGACGTCCGGGCGGTTGCCGTCGGCATCCGGTTGAGCCATCGCCTGGATGCGCCGCTTGATCTCGTCGGTGATGTGCGGGATGACCTGGACGGTGTCACCGAGGTATTCCCCGCGTCGCTCCTTGGCGATGACGGTCGAATACACTTGTCCCGTCGTGACATTCGCCGAGCCGGGCAGATCGCGATCCAGGAACCGCTCGTAGTGACCGACGTCGAGGTCGGTCTCGGCGCCGTCCTCGGTGACGAAGACCTCGCCGTGCTGAAACGGGTTCATCGTGCCCGGATCGACGTTGAGGTAGGGGTCGAGCTTCTGCATCGTCACGTGCAGCCCCCGCGCGGTGAGCAACTGCCCGAGGCTACTGGCCGTCAGCCCCTTGCCCAGCGAGGAGGCGACGCCGCCGCTGACGAAGAGGTGTTTGGTCTCGGTTTGCGGGTGCTTACGCACTGGCGTCCTCCGTGAATACGGGCAGGGCTTGTCTGGGCCTGCCGACCCACGGAAACCCACCCTAACACCCCGGCACGACATGCCGCGGCGAACACGCCCGAGCTGTCGGCCTCACGCGAGGCTCTACTGGGGAACCGTGACCGCCGTCGCCCCGTGACCGGTGCCGTACTGTCCGGCGTGTCCGCCGTTGATCAGGTCGTGCAGGCCCAGCACGGCGGTGATCCGTCCGGGCGCGGAATCGACGTCGTCGACGGTGCTGATCGCCGACGAGATGCCCGCGTCGGCGCGGGCCACCGCGACCGCGGCGCCGCCGGTCGCCGACCCGTCGCGCCCCGCCAGAAGCGTGCCCGAGCCGTGCGGCGCCAGCGCCGCCGAGAACCGGGCCACGCTCACACCCTGATTGCCGGCATCCTGCGGCAGCGAGCCACCGGTGACCACCAGCGCCGCGTTCGAGGCAGGCAGGTGATCGCCCGACTGGTAGGTGATGAATCCGCTGTCGCGCAGGGCCGCCAGCACGGTCGCACGCTGCGCGTCAGAAACCTCGGCGGCAGGCGCGGCCGGGTTGGCGTTGGTCAGCAATGCGATGCCCAGCAGGTCACCGGCCTGCGAACCCTGATCGACGAGCTTCGTGCTCAACTGCTGTCCTGCGGGCAGGATCGACGAGTTCACCACGGTCCGCAGTTTTTCAGCGGAGTTGGCATCGACGAATTCTTGCGTCAGCGCCACCGTTCCCGTGACCGTGCCGCCGGCCTGACCGATGAATTTTGCGACGGCGGCGACGTCATCGTCTTTGGCATCGGGGGTGCGGAACACGACCACCGCCTTGCCGCCGAGTGCGTCGTGCACCATCCGGCCGGCGAGCTGGTTGTCGAAATTGCTTGCCGCAGCAAGCTTTTCATTCAGAACATTCTTCTGGTCGTTGAGCCGGGTGATCTGTGAGTTCAGGTCGCGCTTCTCGGCACGCAGGCTGGACAACAGGGTGTCGGACAGGAAGCCGGAACCCAGCACGACTCCCACGGCCAACGCCAGGAAGACGGCCGCCAACGATAACGCGTGCTGGCGCAACGAGATCATGAGCGCACCTTTCTGAAAAGAGCTAGGTGAGCCAGTGCTGTACCCAGAGGGTTAAGCGGTCCCAGTATTGGACGATCCAATGCAGCACCAGGCCATCGGTGCGGGACACCCACAGGGCGACGATGATCGCGATGAGCATCGTGAGGGCGAGCAGCGCGATGGCGCCTCCCGAAATGTGGCTGCGGTAGAGCGTCGCGACGGCTTTGGCGTCGACCACCTTCTCCCCCACGCGCAGCCTGGTCAGGAAGGTCGACGGGTTGCTTTGGGTGCGGTTCCGGTCGAAGAACGTCTCGATGTTGGCGGTGTGGCCGGCCGTGACGAGCAGCGCGGCGCCGTGATGATCGGCCAGCAGCAGGGCGAGGTCGACCGCCGAGCCCGCGGCCGGAAAGGTCATCGCTCCGACGCCGAGGTCCTGAATGCGCTCCAATCCCGGCGCGTGACCGTCGGCGTCGGCGGGCAACACGACCTGGGCACCGCACTTGAGGGCGTCAGTGCTGATCCGGTCGGGGTCGCCGACGATGATCTGTGGGCGATAACCGGCCTTGCGCAACACATCCGCGCCGGCACCGACGCCGAGCAGCACCGGCTGGTACTCCTTGATGAACGGCTTGAGGGAGCGCAGTTCATCTTCGGCGCTGGGCTCGTCGGCCACGATCACCACGTGCCGGCGGCGCAGGTCGACATCGATGTCGGGAATGCCGATACCGTCGATGAGCAGCGGGCTTTCGCTCTTGATGAACTCAATCGTGTTGCCGGCGAACGCCTCCAGGTGGGCAGCGAGTCCGCTTTTGGCCTCGCGCATCAGGTCGGCGATGTCGTGGTCGGTGCGTTCGGTGCCGCGGACCAGGCGGCGGTCGCCGGCGTAGACGCCGCCTTCGTACAACCGAACCTTGGAGCCGTCCTTGATCTTTTTGAAGATCTCGGGTCCGGTGTCGTCGATCAGGGTGACCCCGTTGTTGACCAGCACCTCGGGGCCCAGGTTCGGGTAGCGGCCCGACACCGACGGCGAGGCGTTGACGACGGCGGCGATGTCCGCTTCCACCAGCGCGTCCGCGGTGATGCGGTCCAGGTCGAGGACGTCGAGCACCACAATGTCGCCGGGGCAGACCCTGCGCAGCAACCGGTCGATGTTCCGGTCCACCCGGGCGGTGCCGGTGAGACCCGGCCGGTTGGCATTGCGCGATAGCAGACCTGACATCTTCATGGGGCGATTCTGTCGGTGAACCATGGGTCAGGCGAGGAGGCGCGCCGTAACATCAGCCTCACAAGTTATCTAGCGTCACACCTGTCACAGGCCGGTGACGGGAAGGTCTCGACCGTCGACTTGTGGCGCGAAACCGGCCCGGATGGCGACAAGGAGTCGACGCTCGCGAGGTCAGTCCGTATCGTTCAGGGCCGCGTCGAGGAGTTCGCGGGCATGCGCGCGCGCACTGTCGGACTCGCCCAGGCCGGCCAGCATGCGCGCCAGCTCGGCCACCCGGTCGTCGCCGCTCACCCGCCGCACGACGCTGGTGCCCTTGGGCCCGGCGCTGTGCACCACCAGATGCACGTCGGCGTAGGCGGCGACCTGTGCCAGGTGCGTGACCACGATGACCTGGTGGGTGCGGGCCAGTCGCGCCAACCGCCGCCCGATCTGCACCGCCGCGCGGCCGCCGACGCCGGCGTCCACCTCGTCGAACACCATGGTGGTGCCCGCTGAAATTTTTCGGGAGGCGGCCAGCACGACTTCCAGCGCCAGCATCACCCGGGACAGCTCGCCGCCGGAGGCGCTCTTGGCCAGCGGCAACACGGCCATGCCCCGGTGGGCGGCAAAGCCGAACTCGACCTGGTCGACGCCGTCGGCGCCGGCGCGGGCCAGCTCGCCCGACGGCAGCGCGAGCGCCGCGGGATCGTCATGGCCGGCGGCGAGGTCGGTGGTCACGTCGATGGTGAAGACGGCGTCGCTCATCGCCAGCCCGGACAGCTCCCCGGTCACCTCCTTGCCAAGCCGTTGGGCGGCCTTACTTCGGACCTTCCCGAGTTCGGCTGCCACCGCGCACAATTCGCGCGCCAGCTCGTCGACGCGGCGCTGCAGCGCGGTCACCGCCTCTTCGGAGACGTCGAGTTGCGTCAGCCTTTCCCGGGATTCCTGCGCCCACCGCAAGACGCCGTCTATGTCGGCGGCGTACTTGCGGGTCAGGGTGCGCAGCTGGGCCTGTCGGGCGAGCTTGGATTCCAGTGCGCTGGCGTCGACGGGCAGGTCATCGAGGAAGCCGCCGAGCTCGCGGGCCGCGTCGGTGACGACCGCCAGTGCCTCGCCGATCTGGCCGGCCAGCGACCGCAGTGTGGCGTCGTCGGTGGATTCCAATGCGGCCCTTGCTTTCCCGAGGCCATCGGTGGCGCTTCGGCCGAGGTCGTCGGGGTCGTCGGCCGACAGCGCCGCGCGCGCGGTGGCAGCGGCCTCGCGCAGGGTGTCGAGCTCGGAGAGCCGCAGAATGTCGGCGATCAACGCGTCGTCTTCCCCGGGCTGCGGGTCGATGGTGTCGATCTCGTTGAGCGCGAACTTCAACCGGTCGGCCTCTTGGGCCAGTTCTCTTGCGCGATCGCGGCGTTCGACCAAGTCGCGGCGGGCCGTCAGCCACGCCTCGCGCAGCTTGCGGTAGCGCTCCAGCGCCGGGCCGGCGCCGGCGAACCGGTCGAGCGCGCCGCGCTGCTCCTCCGGCCGCATCAGCCGCAGCTGGTCGTTCTGCCCGTGCAGGGTCAGCAGCTCGGTGGTGAAGTCGGCCAGTGACTTGGCGGGGACGCTGCGGCCGCCGAGGGACGCCCGCGAGGGCCCGTCGCGGCTGACCGAGCGCAGCGCGATGACGCTGCCGTCCTCGTCGCGCTCGGCCCCGACGGCTTCCAGCATCGCGTCCAGCCGCGCCACCATCTCCTCATCGAGATCGGTTGTGGTGAAACGACCTTCGACGACGGCACGGTCGGCCCCCGACCGGACACGGTTGGCGTCGGCGCGCGCCCCGCCGAGCAGGTGCAGCCCGGTGACCACCATGGTCTTTCCGGTGCCGGTCTCGCCGGTCAGCACCGTCAGGCCGCGGCCGAACTCGCCCACCGCGGCACTGATCGCGCCGAGCGACTCGATGCGTATTTCGGTCAGCATGCGGTCAGCACCTACGCCAGCGTTCTACTTTCCGCGCCAACCGGACACGGGCAGCCGGAACTTGCGTACCAGGCGGTCGCTGAACGGCGCGCTGTCCAGCCGCGCCCAGCGCACCGCCGTGTCGCAGCGCGTCACCTCGAGCCGCCCGCCGGCCGGTATCAGCATTTCGCGGCGGCCGTCGCAGAACACCAGGGCGTCGTGACCGTCGGCTTCGATCTCGATCGCGACGGTGGCTTCCGGGCTGGTGACCATCGGCCGGGCGAACAGCGCGTGAGCGTTGTTGGGCACCAACAGGATTGCCTCGAGGTCCGGCCACAGCACAGGTCCGCCCGCCGAGAACGCGTAGGCGGTGGAGCCGGTCGGTGTCGAGACCAACACCCCGTCGCAGCCGAATGTCGACACCGGCCGCCCGTCCACCTCGACGACCACCCCGAGTACGCCTAGCCTTGGGCCCTTTTCCAGGCTGGCCTCGTTGAGTGCCCACCCGTGATTGATGACGCGGCCGCCGTGGCGCACGACGATGTCGAGCGTGAGGCGGTTCTCCACGCGGTAGTCACGGGCGACGACGTGGTCGAGCACCTGGTCGATGTGCTCGGCTTCGGCTTCGGCCAGAAAGCCGATGCGGCCCAGGTTGACTCCGAGTACGGGAATTCCGGCGTTGCGGGCCAGTTCGGCCGCCCGCAGGAAGGTGCCGTCGCCGCCGAGCACCAGCACCAGCTCGCAGCCGTCGGCGGCTTGGGGGTCGGCATCGACCACCTCGATCTCGACGCCCATGGCGCGCATGTCGTTCGGGGAAAGGTGCAGCGATCCCCTGTCGACCGCCTCGGCCGACAATACGCGAAGCGCAATCCCATTGTCGCTCAGTACCTTCTGGACGCGGCGCGCGGTTTCGGTGGCTTCGTCGCGCCCGGTGTGGACGACCAGCAGGACGGTGCGCTCGGCGGTCATTGCGGGCCCTCTGCGACGGCGCGCTGCACCGCATTCACCAGCCGGTCAGCGTCCAGGGCTCGGTCCGTCTGGGCGCGCAGCCACAAGAAGTATTCGACGTTGCCGGACGGGCCCGGCAGCGGACTGGCGGTGACGTCGACGGTGTGCCAAGCCAACTCCCCGGCGCGCCGCGCCACGCTCAGCACCGCGTCGGCGCGCAAACCCGGGTCGAGGACCACGCCGCCCGCACCGACCCGGCCCCTGCCCACCTCGAACTGCGGCTTCACCATGGGAACGATATCCGCGCCGCGGCA
>NZ_JAFBAT010000050.1 GCF_019247615.1 Mycobacterium sp.
CGGCAACGCACTGCAGCACCCGGAACACGCCGCCGATGTGCACCAGCGGCGAGTTAACGATCGCGACGCCGTCTCGCAGCCGCGTCGGCGCCGGGGAGTCTTCCGGGTCTCGGCCCATCACGCTGCGTGCCAGCACGTCGTAGCTGAGGTCGATTCGTTTGGGCGGCCCTGTCGTTCCGCTCGTCAGCATCCGCACCGCGACGCCGGACCGCGCGGCGGATCCCTCGGTGTCGCAAGCCAACCCACGGGCGTCGACGGACGAACCCGTGATCGCCAACGTCGCGGTGCCCGGCGGGACCAGCGTGGCCAGGTCGTCGGGTTCGCCGATGATCAGCTGCAGCCGCAGCGCGGCGATGTCCGCCCTGGTGCGGTCGTCACCGCGAGATGGGTTGATGGTGACCACGGTTCCGCCGCCCAGCAGCACCCCGAGGAAGGCCGCGACGTGACCGGGCCGGTTGCGCAGCAGCATGCCAACGCCCGCCGGGTCGGCGGCCAGGGATGCGACCCGCCGGGCCGTGTCGCCCACCTCCCGCCACGAGATCCATTGACTCGCATACTCGATCGCGTGCGAGTCGGGCTCCAGATCGAGCACGTCGGCGACGCGCCGGCTGAGCGGGTGCATCAGCGGGTCTTCGATTCGCGCGTGGCGACCTCACCTTGCTGGGCCAATTCCGCGGCGCCGAGCGGGTTGCCCAGACGGGTGTAGATGAGCCCCTGCTCCATGGCGGCGCGGTAGGGCCGGTCCAGCGATTCCCAGATCGCTTTCACCGTGCCCTGGGTAGCCGACGGCGGCTTGGCGGCGATGGTCGCGGCGATCTCGTGGGCGCGCTCCCACAAGGTTTCGGGGGAGACCACTTCGGAAACCAAGCCGATGCGCAGGGCGGTGTCGGCCCCGACCCGCTCGTCGTTGCCCATCAGCGCCATGCGCAAGGTCTCGCCCAGGCCGATGCGCCGCATCAGGCCGATCGGTTCCAGCGCGCATACCAGGCCCGCGGAGACGTGTGAGTCGAAAAACGTTGCGTCGTCTGAGCAGATGACGACGTCGGACTCGTTGATGAAATAGAACGCGCCCGCGGTGCACATGCCCTGCACGGCACAGACCACGGGTTTCCACATCTTCTGCCACTTCGGGCTGAGCGCCTCGCCCGGATCCTCGTGGTTCCACACGTTTTCCGGTTGGCCGTACGGCGTCTTGATATCCAGCCCGGCGCTGAACGCCCGACTGCCGGCCGCCCGCAGCACCACCGCGTGCACCGAATCGTCGAGCTTGACGGTCCGCCAGGCCCGGGCCATCTCCTCACACATGCTGCGGTTGAACGCGTTTAGCTGCTCGGGCCGATTTAAAGTGATGGTGGCCACATGGTCGTCCGCGTCGACCTCGAGCAGGATGGTTTCGAAGCTCATCGGCATTGCCAATTCGGTTTCCGCTTTTCGATGAAGGCCTTCGGGCCCTCTTGCGCATCCTCCGTTCGCAACACCCGCTCGCGGAAGGTCTCGGCCAGTATCTCGGCCTCGTGCAGCGGCACACTGAGGCCCTTGAGGATAGCCAGACGGGTTCCCCGCACGGCCAGGGGCGCGTTGGAGTTGACGATGTCGGCGATCTCGTAGGCCCGGTCCAGCAGACGGTCGTGCTCGACGATTTCGCTGATCAACCCCAGTTCGTACGCCCGTTGCGCGCTCATCCGCTCGTGCTTGCCCATCAAAGCCATTCGTAGGGCGATCGAGCGGGGCAACACTCTGGATACCCGCACCAATTCGCGCCCGGCGACCAGCCCGATGCTGACGTGTGGATCGAAAAAGGCTGCCTGCTCGGATGCGATGACGATGTCTGTCGTGGTGACCCAGTCCATGCCGGCGCCACAGCACAGTCCGTTGACGGCGGTCAACACCGGCTTGGCCATGGTGCGAAACGGCGGTGTGCCCTCCTGCGGCGCCTCCCACTGGTCATACGTGGACAGGTACGGCCGCTCGTAGATCACCTTGCCGTCCTCGGGAATCTCTTTGACGTCGGCCCCGGTGCAAAACGCGCGGCCGGTGCCGGTGACGATGAGCAGCCACACCTTGTCGTCGTTCTCGGCCTCGTCGTAGGCGGCGCGAAGTTCGGTGATCATGTGCGGGCTCAGCGCGTTGAGCGCCTCCGGGCGGTTCAGTGTGATCGTGGCCGTATGCCCGTCGACGTGGTAATTGATGGTGTCGAACGAGTCAGTAGGCATCCGTGCTCCCTCATCTGCCCCGGAACTCGGGCGCGCGCCGTTGCCGAAACGCCTCCAGTCCCTCTTTGAAATCGCCTGTGCGGCAGGAGAGTTCCAGATTGAACAGCTCCTGCGTCATGGATTGGCTCAGCGTGGCGTGCTGACCGAAGTTCAGGGCCTGCTTGGCCAGACCGATCGCCGCCGTCGGCCCGGACGCCAGCCGCTCCAGCAGTTGCTCGGCGGTGTCGTCGAGTTCGGGCCCGCTCACCGCCTGGTGGATCAGCCCCCAGTCGGCCGCGTCCGTCGCGTTCACCTTCTCGCCCAGCAGCAGCATGCGCCGGGCCCGCGCCAGACCGACCAGTCGGGGCAGCAGCCAGGTGGACCCCGAGTCCGGGCTGAAGCCGCGGTCCACGAACGGTTCCCAGAACACCGCATCGCCGGCGGCGACGGTGAAGTCGGCGGCCAGCGCGAGGTTGCAGCCGAACCCCACCGCCCAGCCCCGCACGCTGCAAACCACCGGCAACTGCACGGTCGCGACGAGTTCGATCACTCGGTGCGCGGCGTGGGGGATCCGCCGCACCAGATCGCCCGCGCGCGGGCGGTGGCCGCCCGGATCGTTGGCGGCCATCCAGTCGGCACCCGCGCAGAAGTCGTCCCCCGCGCCACGGATGTGAATGACGCGCAACGAGTCGTCGGCGGCGGCATCGGTCAGCGCATCGACCAACTCGCCGATCATCAAGTGGGTCAACGCGTTACGCCGGGCCGGGCGATTCAGGGTGACCCGCAGGACCGCGCCCTCCCGGCACGCCGTGACCGATCCTTCGGCCTCGGTCGCGTCGGCCCCGTGACTCACCGTCTACCCGGCCTTTCTCCGCCGATACGGTTACCCATACAGTAGGCAATACGATTGATACGAGGTATAAGTTAGCAAGGAAACCCAAACGACGGAACAAAGCGGGGCCGAAACCCGTGGAAAAGGCAAGCATGGCCGAGGGCACAACCGCTTCGCCGCATGCCCGCGACGCCAAATTCGGCGAGGCGCCCCTCGCGCAGACGGTCGCGGCGGCCGGCGCCATGCGGCGCCTGAGCTCGCTGCTGCTGTCCCTCGAGCACGCGCACCCCGCGGTGGACGCCATGCTCGCCAAGTTCGCCGAGTGGGAAGTCGAATTGACCGCCGCGGCTCCGACCGACAGTACACCGCGAATCGGCGAGGTCGCGAACGACCCCCGGCGCGTCTACCTCAACCACGCCACCGACATCGGCGCCTACAACCCGTGCTTTCCCGAATACCGATTCGATCGGCTCGACGCCGAGAAGGCCGGCGGCGTGGTGTGCTTCCCGCTGGTCTACGAGGGGCCGCCGGGGCTCGTGCACGGCGGCTTCCTCGGCGTCTTCTTCGACAGCGTGATCCAGCACCACAATTGCGTCAGCGGGCTTTCCGGCAAGACCCGGTCCCTGCTCATCACATTCCGCCGGCCCACGCCCGTGCTGACCGACCTGTGCTTCGACATCGTGCGGTCGCAAGTGGAACGGGGCATCGCCTCGACGGCGCGGCTGCTGCTGGACGACGAAGTGCTGTGTCAAGGCGAGGTCAACACGTTGGCGTCGCGGCCGGAAAACCTGACCGGATTCAAGTTCGGCAGGCGGCGAAAGGAGTCCGACAGATGAGCGCCTCCAGCGTTTCGGACGATCGTGTGCTCTTCGACGTCGACCCCGAGCGGCGCATCGCGACGATCACGCTGAACAACCCCACGCAACGCAACTCCTATGACGCCGCGATGCGTGAGGCCGTCGCCCGCTGCCTCGACCGCGTGGCCGAAGACGACGACCTCACGGTGGTGCTCCTGCGCGGAGCCGAGGGGGTCTTTTCCACCGGCGCCGACATGAACAACGCGTACGGCTGGTACGGGGACAAGGCCAAGGTGTCCGATGACGCGGCGGCCAAGCGTCGACCCAGTCAGCGGCGGCGACTCACCGTGGACCGCAAGTCTTTTGGCTTCTATCACAACTTCATGGGCTTTCCGAAGGTGACGGTGGGGGAGATAGCCGGCTACGCGCTCGGCGGTGGCTTCGAGATGGCGTTGATGACCGACATCTCCGTCATTGCACGCGACACGAAGATCGGCATGCCGGCGGCCCGCTTCCTCGGCCCGGCCCTCGGCAGCCTGCACATGTTCTTCCACCGGTTGGGGCCGGTGCTGGCCCGGCGGCTGCTGTTGACCGGCGACATCATCGAGGCCCGCGAGGTCGAGCACCTCGGAATCTTCACCGACACTTGCGATTCCGCCGCGGTCACGGCGCGGGCTCGCTATTGGGCGGAAAAGGCGGCGAAGATGCCCGCCGACGGGGTCGTCGTCGCCAAGGAAGCGTTCCGCCTCGTCGAGCAGAGCCAGGTGTACCAGGGCGAGGAAGTCGCGAGCTACCTGTTTCACGCCTACGGCACCAATTTGCAATTCGCGCCGGGCGAGTTCAACTTCGTCAAAACGCGCGCACAGCACGGCGCGAAGGAAGCCTTCCGGCTACGCGACGAGCATTTCCACGTGCCCGAGCCGGAAGAACAGTAACCGCGCGACCTTCTGAATTCACTTCTGCCACACCCAAATGGGCGCACGCTTTGCAGCTAATGGAGTTGTCGCTGTGAGGCGGGCACAAATCATGTCGCCTCCGGCGGAGATACGTGTGGCAGATGTGACTTAGCGGCAGTTACCGCGCCGCGGTTGCCTTGGTCCGCCCCCGCTGGACGGGCGACTTGGTCGCCTTGCGTTGCCGCGACGGCGCCGGCTTCCCGCCCTTTTCGATCAGTCTGGCGGCGTGGTCGAGGATGCAGTCCAGGCCGAACTCGAAATTGGTTTCGTCGGGCGCCCCGATGCGGTGTCCCTGACCGGTCACCTGGGCGATCAGCGGCGTGGTGGCCGGATCGATGGCCACGGCGTCCTCGATGGCGCGCGGCCCGCTGTCCGGCGTCTGATTCTTCTCGTACAGCCGGTGCAGCACCACCGAACCGCGGACGTGAACCGAAACCGCGGAGTAGGTGTCGAAGGCATCCTCGGGGGATAGGCCGGCCTCCACCAGGTTGGCGATCGCGCGCTCCATCTCCTGGGCGCCCAGCCGCGCCGCCTTCGGGCTGAGGGCCGCGCGAATCAGGATCAGGTCGCACAGAATCGGGTTGCCCATGAACGTCTTACGCATCAGGCGCGCGTGGTTGCGCAGCGTGTCGCGCCAGTCGCTGGCCTCGACGTAGGGGGTGGCGAACACGTACTTGCTCAGGGCGCGGTCGGTCATCGCGTTGAGCAGATCGTCCTTCTTGCGGAAGTACCAGTAGATGCTCGTGACGCCCACGCCGAGGTGTTTGCCGAGCAGTGGCATGCTGAGGTTGTCGATCGACACCTGCTCCGCGAGTTCGAATGCGCCGCTGATGATGTCGTCGGGATTGATGGACCCGCGTTCGCGTCGTTGACGCTTATCAGCGGTTGCCTGCTTTGCCACTCCGGGCACCTCCATCACGATCTAGCCGTGCCACCGGTACACTGGAATCTACCGGTGGTTCCTCCCTGACCTGCGCATACACGGGCGTGTTGTCGAGTTTTCCGTCTGCTACTGTAATACCTATCGTAGGCTTTTTGGTAAAACGGCTGGACATATGGATCTAGGGCTGGCGAATGCCACCGCGGTGGTCGTCGGGGGAAGTCGCGGCATGGGTTTGGCCACGGCCCGCTGCCTCGCCGACGACGGTGCCCGGGTCGCGGTGGTCGGCCGCAGCCGCGAAGCGCTCGATTCCGCGGTGACGGAATTGACCGGGCGCGGGAGCCCTGATGCGCTCGGTCTCGTCGCCGACGTCGGTGACGCCGGTGCGGTCGACAAGGTGTTCGCCGAACTGGCCGAGCGGTGGGACGGCGAACTCAACGTGCTGATCAACACCGTTGGGCCCGGCGCGGCAGGCAGTTTCGAGGCGCTGAGCGACGACCAGTGGCACCAGGCCGTCGAAGAGGGCGTCATGGGCATGGTGCGCTGCGTGCGTTCCGCGCTGCCGCTGCTGCGCAAGGCGCCATGGGCGCGGATCGTCAACTTCTCGGCGCACTCGACCCAGCGACAAAGCGTGATGCTGCCCGCCTACACGGCGGCCAAGTCGATGCTGACCAGCGTCTCGAAGAACCTCTCGCTGCTGTTGGCCAAGGACGAGATTCTGGTCAACGTGGTGTCGCCCGGCAGCATCGCCTCCGAGTCGCTGGTCGGCTGGGCGAAGTCCGTCGGCGTCGACGGCAACGACCCCTATGCGCTGATGGACGCCATCGCCAAGCATTTCGGGCATCCGGCGCAGATGCCCCGCGCCGGCCTGCCCGAGGAGATCGGGCCGGTCGCCGCCTTCCTCGCGTCACGGCGCAACTCCTACATGACCGGGGCGGATATCAACGTCGACGGTGGTTCGGACTTCACCTGACCCGAAATCCTTTGGCCGACAGAAGGAGTGAACAGTGGCGACGGCTGGCGAGGCGCGTGTGTGGGCGCGAGGTGCGTTGCGGGGAATCGGCGACTCCCTCTACACGCCGTTCAGCGGCACCGACGGTGATGACATCGACTGGGACGCCTACCGGACGTTGGTCCGCTACTGCGTCGGCGACCTCGGTCACCCGATGTTGTGGTGCACCAGCGGGATCGCCGAGTTCTGGTCACTGACCATCGACGAGCGCAAGCGGTTGTTGGAGGTGGCGATCGAGGAGGCGCGCGGCCTGAATCCCCACGTCGTCGTGCAGGCCTGCACCGCGGCGACGTCGGCCAAGGACTGTCTGGAACTGACCCGGCAT
>NZ_JAFBAT010000149.1 GCF_019247615.1 Mycobacterium sp.
CCACACCTGCCCGCACCGGCGCCCAAGGACCTCCACGCGGGCACCGTCGTTGAGGTCCCTGAATACCGCCGGCACCTTCACCCTCGCCGGCGTCACCTATAAGGTCGACGGACGAAGTCGCCTTGAGCAGTCCTGGTCGTCATCGACGCGGCGACAAGATCATCGCCGTCGATCTAGACGTGCGGCCGATAGATGTCGTCGAATGCGTCCTGACATAGAACTGTCACCCATGTCCTGAGAGATCACACCGGCTCAGCCGCCCCGGGCTTGGATCATCGCCGAACGATTGACCTTGGTGGCCGCTGTCCGCGGAATGGTGTCGACGAACTCGACGGTCTTGGGAGCCTTGTAGTGGGCGAGTCGGCTCTTGGCGTAGTCGATGACTTCGTCCTCTGTGAGCGTCACCCCATCGGCGAGCTGAAGCACGGCGTGCACCCGGCGGCCCCATTGGGGATCGGACAGTCCGATGACCACGACGTCCGCGATGCCGGGATGGCCGGCCAATGCCGACTCCACCTCCGCCGGAAAGACGTTGGCGCCCCCGGTGACGATCATGTCGACGCGGCGGTCGACGATGTACAGATAGCCGTCCTCGTCGAGATATCCGATGTCGCCGGCGGAACGAAACCCGTCCTCGGTGGACGGCAGCTGCGGCGCCCCGCCCAGATAACGGGAGCCTGCGCTCATCGGCGCGCGCAGGTAGATCTCGCCCTGTTCGCCGGGACCGAGGATTCTGCGGCCGGCGTCCAGAATCCGGATCTCGGTGTCCCGGAAGCCGCGGCCGACGCTGCCCGGATGAGTAAGCCATTCATCGCCGCGCAACGCGGTTAGCCCCAGATTCTCCGTCATGCCGTAGGCGCTCACGATCTGCTCCGGGCTCAGCAGCTCGAACCAGGTATGCATCAGCGACGGCGGCATCACTGCGGCTCCCTGCAAGATGAAAACGATGCTGGACAGGTCGCGCTGCCGAACATCGGGCCTCGCGGCAATTCGCGACAGCATCGTGGGTGTGGCCGTGAAGTTGGTGATTCGATAGCGTTCGATGACGTCCAAAACCAGTGCCGCGTTGAACTTTTCGAGAACCACCAGATGGTCGCCACTCAGCAGGAAGAAAAAGGTAGCGAACCCGTTGGTGTGATACATCGGCGCCGGCACCATGATGGTCTGCGGCTGCGCCACCGGCGTCCAATTCGCCAGAAACGGCTCGCCGTGCTGGGGAGTCCACAGCGAGGGCGCCAAGCTGAGGATCACCTTTGGCACGCCGGTCGAACCGCTGCTGCAGATCCCGTTGACGTGTGGGGAAATGGCTGCGGGCAACGGACTTTGGGACTCGCCGGCCGCCCGCGCTGCCAGCGCCCACCGGCTCTGTTCGTCGACGACGACGGCGGGGTTGATCACCTCGCGCACTCGGTCTCGTTCCCATTCGGGCAAGTCCCAGTGCATGGGAACGGGAACCGCGCCGATCTTCCAGCAGCCCAGCGTGGCCAGTATCAGGTGTACGGAGTTGGGGATGCCCAGCGCCACCAGGGAACCCGCTTGCGCGCCGGCGGCGACCAGCGCGCGGGCCCATTGGTTGGCGCCGGCCTCGAGCTGACCGAAGGTCAGTGTGTCCGCGGTGCCATCGAGCGCGACGACCGTCACCGCCTGATCGTCGCGGCGTTGCTCGGCGAGCTCGGCCAGCTTGGTTCCGAACGGGATGCCTTCGTCCCACGGGTTGGGCGTCGCTCCCGACTCGAGGGGTTGAGTGCTCATGCCGATACCGGCCCGGAGAATAGCGTCTCGAGGTAGCCGTCGCGGACGTCAGGTATCAGGCGCAGCGCGAGTGCCTCGGCACTCAGCGGTAACCGGATCAGCGGTTGGGTGTGCCGGTCGAGCAGGCTGATGTCGGATTCGTCGCAAAAACCAAGGGCGCCAAGCAATTGATGCGATGTGCGCAACACCTGCCGCGCGGTGTCGGCCGCCTTATACCTGAGAACGAGGGCGTCGGCCGAATGCATCTGCGCTGGCAACGATTCCGGTCGGCAGATGGTGTACTTGGCGAGTTCGTGCAGCCCGCGCACCGCGACCGCGGCATCCGCGACGGCGAACCGGACGGCCTGGAAGTCGGCCAGCGGCTTTCCGAACTGGATCCGCGCGCGCACATGCTCGGTGACAATGTGGAGCGCCTGCTGGATCGCCCCCAGAATCCGCCATGACCCCAGCACGAGATGAAGGTTAACGTCGGCCGCCGGGACGGTTCCGTCGGGTGCGCTCAGAGTGGCGGGCACCAGAAACGGCCCCAGCCTGGCGCTTGTCCGGCGAGCCGGCCGCGGACGGTAGCGAACGCCGTCCAGGTCGGCGGCGATCCAGCCACCGGGCAGGTCGCCGTGGTCGATGCGCGGGGCCTGGGGATCGACCAGTGTCAGTCGGGCGCCGTCGATCGCCAGCAGCTCTTCGACAAGCGGATAGGGCAGCGCATTAGCGCCCGCGGACTGGCAGAGCACAGCCGCTGCCAGCAAGTCGTCGGACGGCGAGCGGACGTTGAGCTCGAATGCGCCCAGCTCGCTGAGGGCCGCATGCGCCGCCTGGCGCACGCCGTCGTCGGTTTCGGCGCGCAACGCGGTCGACGGGCCGCCCAACCGGGCGAGACGCTTGGCGGCGACGGCCGCGAAATCGCTGATATCCAAGGGGAGTTCGGTATTCACCGGTGCTCTCCCAGGACGTCCCGGGCCACCAACATTCGCTGCACTTCGATGGTCCCCGATGCGACCGTGGCGGCTTGTGCGTAGCGCCAATGGTCCTCGATCGCGCCGTGCAGCGGCGCCGACGTGCCGCTGTCCAGGGCGGTCGGGCCCAGCACGTCGAAGAGCAACTCGGCGACTTGCTGGTCACAGGTGGTGGCGGCGATGCGGGCGGCACTGGCCGCCGCACCGGCGCAGGGGTCGTCTTGCAGCGAGATGGCCCGATACGCCAACAGTCGGGCGACCCGCAGGTCGATAAGCGCCCGCACCCAACGGGAACGAAGGGTTTCCGGAAGGTCATCCCAGCCGTCGCCCAGTTGGGCGCGCATCCGTTCGAGCAGCGATTCACAACGCGCGTAACGGGCGATGCCGACCCGTTCGAAAGCCAGCGCCTCCCGCATCACCTGCCAGCCGTCACCGACCTCGCCCAAGACGTCGCCGGGGTACGCCGGCACGTCGTCCAAGAACATCTCGTTGAGGTGATGCGGCCCCAACATCGACGGGATTGGCCGAACGGTGAAACCGGGGCGGTCCATGGGAAGCAGAAACAGGGTGAGCCGCTTCGCCTTTTGCGCGTCGGGGTGCGTACAGGCGGCCAGCACACACCACGACGCCATCAATGCATAGGACGTCCATACCTTCTGGCCGGTTATCCGCCAACCCGCACCGTCGGGCACCGCCCGGGTGCGCAACGAGGCGAGATCCGTTCCGGCCTCCGGCTCTGAAAACCCCTGGCACCAAATCACGTCCCCGGACGCGATGGCCGACAGGTGCTTCGCCTTCTGCTCGTCCGTTCCGTAACGCATCAGTGCCGGACCGACCCAGTTGATTCCCATGTACTGCGGGCCGCGGGGCTCGTGCTGGGCCCACATCTCCTCCCGCAGCACCGTCTGCTGCCAGACGGAACCACCGCCGCCCCCATGCTCTTTCGGCCACGCCAATGCGAGCAGGCCCTCGGCGGCCAGCAGCTTGCAGAACGTCTCGGTGGTGGCCAGATCCTGCGGGTTTTCGGTGCAGGCGCCGAGGAAGTCGGCGGGGATGTGGTGGGATACCAACTCGCGCAGGTGGTTTCGCAGCTGTGCCGCGTCGTCGCCGAGGTCATAATCCATGGTGGTCATCCCTTCGGCAGCCCGAGCAGCCGCTCGCCGATGATGTTTCGTTGTACCTCCGACGTTCCGCCGTAGATGGTGGCGGCCAACGCGTCCTGGCGTTCGAAGAGCAGATCCGTATCGCTCACCGCGTCCTGTCCCTTTGTGACGGCAGCGAGTTCCCAAACACGTTGCAAAGTAACCGATCCGAGCAGCTTCAAAATGTCGGCCTCCGGACTCGGCCGTCCTGCCAGCTCGTTGCCCAGGGCACGGTATCCGGTGGCGCGGAGCGCTTCGGCATCGGCCAGAAGCGAGCCGAGTTCGGCGCAGATGTCGTCGGTCGGAAATGCAGCGCGCGCCGTGTCGAGGCCTCGCTTGATCTCGACCCAGTTCATGATCCAGATCATCTGGCGCTCGTGCTGCAGGGACGCCAGCGCGACGTTCCACCCGCCATTCAGCGGGCCGAGCAGATTTTCGGCCGGCACCTCGACGTCATCGAGAAAGACCTCGCAGAACGTCTCGTCGGAGACCGACGCCATGCGGATGGGCTCGATCGTCACCCCGGGGGCGTGCAGGTCGAGGATGAGACACGAGATGCCACGGTGTTTCGGCGCCGCCGGATCGGTGCGGACGTACAGCGTGCACCAGCGCGACTCGTGCGCCTGGGTGGTCCAGATCTTGTGACCGCTGACCCGGAAGATCTCCCCGTCAGGGCCACAGCGCTCGGCCCGCGTCCGCAGCCCGGCGAAATCGGATCCGGCTTCGGGCTCGGACATGCCCAGGGCCCACCATTCGTCACCACGCAACAAGGGCACCAACAGCCGGTCGATTTGCGCCGGGGTGCCGAACTGGCGGATGCCGGGCGCCGCGACGTTGGGACCGGCGATGTTGGGCAGCTTGGGTGCGGATCGCATCGCCGCCTCGAGCCGAATCTCCATCGCATCTCGCAAACCCAAAGATCGGCCGCCGTGCTCGCGCGGCCAGGTCGGTTGTATCCATCCGGCCTCGAACGCCGCCAGCTGGTAGTCCCGCCTCAGTGACAGGTCCCACCGGTACTCGCGATAGTTCTCGTAGTAGTCCCTCGGGAGGAATTCCCTTAACCACCCGGCGAATTCGTCGACTATCGAAGCGGCCGCGGTCATTGGGCCGCTCCCGCGAACCGGCGGCCCACCTCGTGATAGAGCGCGCGGCTGTCGCCCAGCAGCGCCGCGCCCTGCCAGGCGTGCCGGATGTAGAGATGCATGTCGTGTTCCCAGGTTTGTGCGAGGGCACCGTGCACCTGGACCGCGGTGCGCGCGCAATTGACCGCCGCCTCCCCGGCCGCCGCCTTGGCCAGCGCGGCGGCGGTCCAGGCGTCCGCGGCCCCCGCCTTGCCGAGCTGCGCCGCCGCCGCGTAGGTCAGGCTGCGGGCGCGCTCCACGCTGACGTAGTTGTCGGCCAGGGCATGTTTGATCCCCTGGAAGGCACCGATCGGGGTGCCGAACTGTCGACGGGTCTTCGCGTGTTCGACGGAGCGGTGCAGGGCGCCGCTCGCCGCGCCGACCAGGTCGGCGGCGGCGGCCACCAGCGGTGCCGCCAACGCCGATTCGAGCTGGACGGGAGCGGCGGCGACCGCCTCGGCGTCGATCTCGACGTCGGCCACCGGTTGCGCGGGGTCGGTCGATTCGCGGGGCACCACATTCACCCCGCCGGCACCGCCGCAGCGGACGACCGCCGCCACCAGACCGTCCGGACCACGGAGTCCCTTGTCGTCGGTGTGCGCCAGCGTGACGATCAACTCGGCACGGCCCAGGTTGGGCACCGCGGCCGCTCGCCCCCGCAGCCGTCCCGCGCGCAACGTCATCGGCACGCCGGGCAGCCGAGATCCTTTCGCGTGCAGCGCCAGTGTGGCGACCGCTCCGCCGGCGATGGCGGTGAGGACCGAGTCGAGTTCGGTGCCACGCAGCGCGCCCGCCGCCAGTCCCACGCTGCTGAGAAACGGGATCGGCGCGAGGGCAGCGCCGCACTCCTCGAGAACCACCGCCAACTCGACGGGGCCGTAATCGCCGCCGCCGGGCGCCGCGAGTTCCGTCCAGCCCAGGTCGACGACCGTCTTCCACAGGGTGCGCCAACGCTCCGGGTCGGTCCCCGAATCTTCGAAGGCCTGGCGGGCGGCATCGGGTGGACACTCGGTGCGCAGAACGTCGCGCACGGTATCCCGCAGTGACAGCTGCGCCGAAGTCAGTCCGACATCCATAAGACCCCTAACATAATAAAAATAGTAAACTAGCCAACCCGGTGCAATCGGGCGGGAACGGCCGCCTAGGTTGGTGGCATGGTCGAGTGGTACCTGTTCCTGCCGCAGGTGCGGCTATCCGCGGCCCACATCACGGAGCGGGCGCGCCATGCCGAGGCCAGCGGCTTCGACGGAATAGCGTTCATCGATCACCTCGAAGCGCCCGGGCTCCCGGATGAAAGCATTTGGGAGGCAATGGCCATCGCCACTTGGGTGGCGGCCAAGACGGAGCGGCTGCGCATCGGCCATCTGGTCCTGTGCGACGCGTTTCGGCACCCCGCCGTGCTCGCCAAGCAGGCCGTCACCCTGTCGGACGCGTCCGAAGGCAGGTTCGATCTGGGCCTCGGGGCGGGATCGTGGCCCGCGGAGTTCACCAGATTCGAAGTCGGTCAGCAGAATCCGGTTGCCCGCGTCGAGCAGCTCGGCCGGCACCTGGCCCTGATCAGGCAGTACTGGGGGGACGACGAGTCCGGCCCGAGTCAGCTCCCGAAGAGATCCCACCCGATACCGCTGGTCCTGGGTGGCAGCGGGCCACGCATGATGGAACTCGTTCGTACATACGCGGATTGGTGGAACCTGCAGGCGAACCACATCGACCGATTGCCCGAGCTTGCCCCGAAAGCGGGAACCGCGCGGGTGTCGGTTCAACAGATGGTGGGCTATGTGTCGGCCGACGGCGATCCGCAGGCGGTACGGGTGGTGAGCACGCGGCGATTCGGCAACCTGGGGCCCGGCCTGGTGTGTGGGGATGCGGACGAGCTGATCGCACACTTCGCGGGCCTGGCCGCCCAGCGCGTCGAGCGCTTCTACGTGTGGTTCGCCGATTTCGCCGCCCCGGATTCCCTGCGCGAGTTCGGCGAATCGGTGATCAAGGCGTTCGCTGGCGCCGGCGACGCGCCTCCGTAGGCTCGATCGGCGGCCGGGCGAACGGCCCGCGGTGCACGGCGGACAGCCGGATCTCCGGGAGATCGACCGACGGGTCGACGGTGTCGAGCCAGGCAACGGCCTGCGCGACGTCGGACACCTGGATCGCGTACATCTCGAAGGGGACGTCCTGCAGCATCTCGGTTTCCACCGGCCCCGGTGTGACGATGTGCACGGCGATGCCGTCCCGGTCGACCTCGAACGCCAGGGCGCGGGCGAACGCGTTCATGCCGGCCTTCGACGCGGAGTAGGCGGTGCGGGCCATCATCGGCTCGTGCGCCGCCGACGACGAGATGAATACGAACCGCGAGCCGGCGCGCATTCGTGGCAGCGCGGCGGCGGTCACCACGAAGCACGAATCCAGGTTGGCCGACATGATGGTCCGCCACTGCTCGAAAGTCTGCTTGCGAGCATAGGTTCCGCCAAGGGTGCCCGCTGCATGTACGACGAGGTCTATCTTCTCCAAAGCGCTTATGGCGCTGGCGAACCCGTCAGGGTCGGACGCATCCGCCACGAGGTGGCGCGCGCCGATCTCCTCGGCCGCCGTGCGCAGCGGGGCCGCACGCCGCGCGCACAGGACCACGTCGTATCCCTGCTCGCTGAGCTTGCGGCCGCATGCCTTTCCGATCCCACCGCTGCCGCCGGTGACCAACGCGGTCCGCATCGACATCGGGGGCGTCAAGAGCGCCGGATGTCCCGCGGGCGGGACCCCGAACGTGAAAGAGCCTGCGGCGACAGCGCATAGATGCGTTGATCGGGCCGGCCCGACAGCACATAGGTCTGGGTGTCGGCCAGATGGCGTCCCGCGATGCGGCGGGCCCGGTCGACATCGCCCTCGGCGATGGTCTCGGCAAGCTTGACGTGCGTGCTCAGCACCGCACGCCGCTTGGCCAGCGAGGGGTAGGTGCCACGAGCGGCGCTCTCGTCGGCCCACTGTTGTTCGTGACTGGTCCACAGGGTTTCCAGGCTGCCGACGACCGCGATGATGGTGTGATTCCCGCAGCCCCGCACCACGAGATCGTGGAATTGACGGCCGATTTCGGTGAAGAGCCGACCGTCGTCGAGGTGCTCGGCCATCGAGTCGTTGACGCGCTTGAGTTCCGGCACCAGCGTGTCCGCCCGGTCGGGACGCTGGGCCGCCAGCGCGGCGCAGGCCGGCTCGAGCTCCTGCAGCGCCATCCCGAGGTCGGCGACCTCGACGGACTCGCTTTGCAACAACAGCCCAAGCATGTACGCGGCGCTCGTCTTCGCCGGCGCGTGCACGACGGCGCCGCCGCGGTTGCCCCGCCGGACCGAGACCAGACCCTCGGTCTCCAGGATGCGCAGCGCCTCGCGGAGGGACACTAGGCTGACGTTGAACTGCTCGACGAGCACCTCCTGGCGCGGCAGCAGGTCGCCGTCGGCGAGTTCGCCGTCGATGATCTGACGGCGCAACTCGTCGGCTACGATTTCGGCGATCCTCGGCGCCGACAGGCGGCGACGGGCGTCGGGGCCAATTCCCAGGGCGGTCATCCATTCCTCGCTGCTCGACTGGCTTAGCTATTTTAGCAGTAATGGTATAAATAACCGGGTGATGCGCGAGCCCGACAGCCGGCCGACACCGCTTGACGGATTGCGAGTAGTCGAGATCAGCGACCGGATAGCGGGCAGCTACTGCGGGAAGCTGCTGGTCGACGTGGGGGCGCAGGTCCGCAAAATTGAACCGGTGCAAGGTGATTGGCTGCGCAGATACTCGGCGACCTGTTCGCCGTTGCCGCCCGGTGATGCGGCCCCCTTATTCAGTTATCTGAACGCCGGCAAGCGCAGCCTGACTTACGCTGAGCACTCTGAGCATTATCGGGCCGAATTGGCCGCAGCCGACGTCGTCATCGTCACCGCCGCGCGGTCAAAGGCCGCGGCGATGGGCATCGACCCGCAGCGCCTGCTGGCCGAAAACCCCCGGGCGACCATCATCACGATCTCTGACTTCGGCTGGACCGGACCGTACGCCGACCGCGCCGCCAGTGAGTTCACCTTGCAAGCGTGGGCCGGGTCGCCCGGCTTTCGCGGCGATCCGGCCGGGCCGCCCATCGCCATCGGCGGCGACCTGGGCGAGTACATGGGCGGTGTGTACGCCGCGTTCGGCGCCCTGGCCGTGCGTCGTCGCGTCGAAGGTGGCGGCCCGGGGGAGCATCTCGACCTGTCCATGCTCGAGGCTCTGACCGCGATGCAGAGCAGCGAGTGGCTGCATTCGCAGCTGCTGCGCGTTCCTCCGATTCGCCGCACCCTCGAGGTGCCCTCCATCGAACCCGCCAAGGACGGCTACGTCGGCATCACCATGGTCACCGGCCAGCAGTGGCTCGACTTCCTCTCAATGGTCGGTTGTCCGGAACTGGAGGAGATCGAGCAGTTGCGGTTCCAGATCGGGCGGTGGGAATACCGCGACCTGATCCGCGAACACATTGGGCCGTGGCTGGCCGAGCGGACCGTCGACGAGATCGTCGAGCTCGGGCAGCTGTTCCGGCTGCCGATCGCCGCGTTGGGCAACGGCGCGACGATCCGGGATATGGAATACGCGAAACACCGCGGGGTTTTCATCCGCAATCCCGCCGGCTTTCATCAACCGCGCCCGCCATGGCTCATGTCCGCCTGCGCGCCTGCACCGCTGCGGGCCGCTCCCGCGCCGGGCGAGGCGAACGACGAATCACCTTGGGCGAGAGGCAGAACCGGGCCTGCGCCGGCGCCGCGTGGGCTGCCGCTCGACGGTGTGCGCATCGTCGACCTGACCGCATTCTGGGCCGGACCGGCGGCGACGCACCTCCTGGCCGCGTTCGGCGCGGACGTCGTCAAGGTGGAATCGATACAGCGACCCGACGGCATTCGATACTCCGGTGGCATGCGGACCGATGTGGACGACTGGTGGGAGTACGGCTGGGTTTTCCACGCGATGAACACCAACAAGCGTTCTGTCACATTGGATTTGGGCTCCGCCGACGGGCATCGGCTGTTCATGGAATTGGCGGCCGGGGCCGACATTGTGATCGAGAACTTCTCGCCCAGGGTGATGGACCAGTTCGGACTCACCGCCGATGTGCTGCTGAAGGTCAACCCCCGACTGGTCGTCGCGCGGATGCCCGCGTTCGGGCTCGACGGCCCGTGGCGGGAGCGGGTCGGGTTTGCCCCCACCATGGAGCAGATCGCGGGACTGGCGTGGGTGACCGGACTACCGGAGGCCTCACCGGTGACGCCGCGCGGCGCCTGCGATCCGCTGGCCGGTGTGCACGCCGCCTTCGCCGTCGCCGCCGCCCTGACCTTCGCCGAACGCACCGGAACGGGCCAGCTGCTCGAGCTGCCGATGATCGAAACGGTGCTCAACGCCACGGCGATTCAGGCGATCGAATCGGAGGTGTTCGGGAAAACGCTGGCCCGGCGGGGCAACCGCGGTCACTGCGACGTGATCCAGAATCTCTACCACTGTGCCGGCTCAGAGAACCACCATGACGATTGGATCGCGGTCACCGTGCGCGACGACGGGCAGTGGCTCGCGCTCGTCGAACTGATGGGCCGACCCGACTGGTGCGACGCGGGTCTCGCGTGCGTCGCGGGGCGCCGGGAGCGCGCCGACGACATCGATCGCCGGTTGCGGGAATGGTTCTCTGCGCAGCGGTTGGAACCGACGGTGGAGCGGCTGGCCCACGCGGGCATCCCCGCAGCGCCGGTCGTATCGCCGTCGCTGGTCACCGAGAATCCGCAACTGCGGGACCGCGGATTCTTCGAGGTCCTGCAGCACCCGAGCACCGGGGCCGGCCGATATCCCTGTCCGCCGTTCGCGAGGCTGGCGGGCCAGGAAAGGTGGCTGCTGCGCCCGCCGCCCAGGCTGGGCGAGCACAATGAAGAAGTGCTACGCGATAGGTGCGGGCTGACCGAAGAACAACTGGAGAACCTGGCCAGCAGCGCGGTGATCGGGACCCGTCCGGCGGGCCTCACGAAGTAAGGGCGAGGAGGGCATCTGATGCGGGTGACGGTCGACGAAACCTTGTGTGAAGCCAATGGGTTTTGCGAATCCCTCGCTCCGGAGATTTTCGAGTTGGGGGACGCCGACGTCGTGCAGATCGCGGACGGGCCGGTGCCTGCGCGCCTGGAGATCGACGTGCGCGCCGCGGTGGACCAGTGCCCCAAGGCCGCGTTGCGGTTGAGCGACTGAAGCAAATCGGACCGTCGTGTGATGCCCGCTCGGCGCGGGCGCGGGGCTCCTACCGCCGCTCGACAACCGATATCGCCATCTCGTCGTAGATCGACATGTTGGTCAACAGGTTCGGATGGGACACCTTGGCCGGACCGAGCGCGATGTCGTCGCATCGCAGCAGTAGTTCGTCGAACACCGCCCGTAGCTCGGCGCGTGCCAACATGGCACCCAGGCAGTGATGCGGTCCGCCCCCTCCGAAAGCGACCTGCGGGTTGGGCTGCCGCCCGATGTCGAAAATGAACGGCGACGAGAACACCTCCTCGTCGCGGTTCGCCGAGCGCAGCATCGACACCACCCGCTCGCCGCGCGTGATCCGCCGGCCGTCCATCTCGACGTCGACCTTCGCGGTGCGCGTCCAGTAGGCCACCGGCGATGCCCAGCGCAACACCTCCTCAATCGCGTTGGGCCGCAGCGCTTCCTGCTCGCGATACCGCTCGATCTGCTCCGGGTTGTCGACGAATGCCTGGATCCCGGTGGCCAACGCGTTCTTCGTCGTGTCACTGCCGGCAAACGCCAGGACGAAGAAGAAGAACTCGAGTTCGTTGGCGGGCAGGCTGAATTGCTCACCGTCCTCGCCGGTGATCACCGCGGAGGCCAGCGTGCTCCAGATGTCGTCGGCGGGATTGCGACGCTTTTCCGCGGTGAGGTCCATCGCGTAGCCGAAGATGGTGGCGTAGAGATCCGTGTAGTCCTGCCACGTCGGCCGCGGCCCGGGCGCATTGGCTTTCAGGATGTGGTCCAGGCAATCGAATATTCGCGGACGGTCTTCCTCCGGTATACCGATGATGTCGCCGATGACGGTCATGGGCAGGGCGTCGGCGACATCGGCGATCCAATCGCCGCCGCCCCGATCGAGCAGCTGGTCGAGGATCCGCGCGGCGCGCGCGCGGATCCCGTCCTCGAGCTTGGCGATCGCCCGCGGATTGAACGCGTGCGAAATCAGCTTGCGGCGCTTGTTCAGTCCGGGTGGGTCCATGTTGATGATGGTCGGATACGACGCGAACATGCCGACCGGCTGGATGAGCGGTCCGTCGACTGCGGTGAACGAGTCCGTATCGCGGTGCAACCGGACCGCGTGCCGGTGCTTGGTGGCCACCCAGAATTCGCGCTGCACCGTCGCGGCGACACCGGGCGTCAGGTCGTGTCGGAAAAGCGGGCGTGTGCGGCGCAACTCGGCGAACAATTCATCGGGAAATCCGTTGCGCCACAAGGCGAAATCGGACAGATCCACTGCCGCAGCCGTCATCTTCCAACTCCGGTTCGCTCGGACGCAGCGCACCACCGGCCGGCGCCGCGTTGACGTTCAATGCTTAAAATAGTAAAAATAGACCGAGTCGTCGAACCGCGCTGGAGAGGTCGTGACGCATACAATTCCGGAGCCGGCCTCGGATTCGGCCGGGGATCCGTCGGAACGTGAGTTCGGCCAGGCCGGCATCGCGCTGTCGACCTACCGGTTCCCGACGGGCTGGTTCATCGTCGCCTTCGCATCCGATCTGGCCGCCGGTCACGTCAAGCGGGCGCATTACTTCGGTGAGGAACTGGTGCTGTTCCGCGCGGAGTCCGGGCAGGTGCACGTCATGGATGCCTATTGTCAGCACCTGGGCGCGAACCTGGGCGTCGGCGGAACCGTGGAAGGTGAGAACATCGTTTGCCCCTGGCACGGTTGGCGCTGGCGCGGTGACGGCACCAATGCACTGATTCCCTACAGCAAGATCGGCTGCAAGAACAACGTTCGGATTCGCACCTATCCGAGCATTGAGTGGTACGGCTTCATCCTCGTCTGGCATGAGCGGCACGGCCGCGCACCGTACTGGCAGCCGCCGGTGCTCCCCGAATTGGAAACCAACGAGTACTACCCGCTGCATCCGCACACCCAGATGCTCAATCGCGTCAAGGTGCACCCGCAGATGATCATCGAGAACGCCGCCGACCCGTACCACGTCCAATACGTCCACAAGGCCGCCAGTCCCGCCACCACCTCGTCGTTCGAGGTTTCCGGTTACCACCTGCACGCCACCGTCAACGCCCACTTCGGCGGTGGCCGCGCCTCCACGTGGCTGACACCGAACGGGCCGGTCGACGCCAAGATCATCTACGACAACTACTCGCTGGGACTGGGCCTCGTCCGTTTCCCCAGCGAGCTGGTGGCGACACTCCAGGTCACCGGCCAGACCCCGGTCGACGAGGACTACACCGACTACTTCTATACCCAGGCCTCCATTCGCGAGCCCGGCGACAGCGGCGACGTGCCCACGGGGCGCGCAGCGAAATTCCTGGCGCTGCAACAAGAGGTCATCAAGCAGGACTTCTTCACCTGGGAGAACATGAAATACCTGGAAAAGCCCAACCTGGCTCCCGAAGAGGCGCACGACTACGCTGCGCTTCGCCGCTGGGCGCATCGCTTCTACCCGGGTCCACAGCCCTCGCCCGCCGACTTCGGCTACACCGCCGACGGTGCGCCGGACCCGGCGGCCGCGGAAGGTTAATCGAGAGCCTGATGCCGGGGCCCGCGGATTTCGGTGTCGACCGATTCACCGTGCCCGCCGTGCTGGATCGGCGGGCCGAGCAGTATCCCGACCGAGTGATGATGACGATCGCCGGTGCCGACGTCACCTTCGAGCAGATGCGGCAGCGGTCTTGCGCGGCGGCAAACGTGCTCGGCGACCTCGGCGTGGGGCACGGCGACCGCGTGGCGCTTTTCACCGCAACCTGTCCCGAATGGGTCTACTTCTGGCTGGGCGCGGCCCGCATCGGCGCGGTGAGCGCGGCGGTGAATGCCGCGAACAAGGGTGACTTCCTGCTGCATACCCTCCGATTGTCGCGGGCCAAGGTGATTCTCACCGACGAGGAGAGACGCTCCCGAGTCGACGAGCTGGCCGACGCTTTGGATACCGTGAATGAAGTTGTAATGCACGATGATTCGCTCGCCGACGCGTTGCGGGCAGCCCCGGACACCGTGGCCGATGAACGTGCACGGGCCGAGGAGCTGGGATCGCTGTTCTACACCTCGGGAACCACCGGGCCCTCGAAAGCGGTTGCCACCACCTGGCAGTATCTGTTCACGGTCGCCGCGACCGTCGCCTCGGCGTGGGAATTCCGTGCGGGGGAGACGTTGTGGACGGCGATGCCGCTTTTCCACCTGAGCGCGGCGCCGAGCGTGCTGGTCCCCATGCTGGTCGGCGGAAAGACCGTGCTGGCCAAGGCGTTCCATCCGAGTGAAGTGTGGGACGACATCCGCTCTCACGGCGCCATCGGATTCGCCGGCGCGGGCGCGATGGTGTCGATGCTGCAGAACCTGCCGGCCGGCCCGCGCGATGCGCAGCTGCCGCTGCGGTTCATCTCCGCCGCACCCATCAATGCCGGCTCCTACCGAGAGATCGAAAAGCGTTACGGCTGTCGCCTCGTGACCATGTACGGGATGACCGAGGCGTTTCCGATCGCCCTCAAGGGCGTGTCCGACGACGGGGTCCCGGGGACATCGGGCAGACCGAATCCCGATTTCGACGTGCGCATCGTCGATGACGGTGGCAACCCGCTGCCCGCCGGCACGGTGGGAGAGATCGCGTGCCGGGCCAGGCGTCCCCACGTGATGAGCGAAGGCTACGTCGGCCATCACTTGCGCGTGGACCCGCACCCGGACTGGTTCCGCACCGGCGACCTGGGCCGACTCGACGCGGACGATCAGGGCGGGCAGAACCTGACATACGTGGACCGGATCAAGGATTCGTTGCGCAGACGCGGCGAAAATGTCTCCTCGGTCGAGGTCGAAACCGTCGTGAGCTCCCATCCGGCGGTGGCCGAAGCCGCGGCGGTGGGGGTGCCGAGCGACCTGGGCGAGGACGACATCCTCGTGGTGGTCACCTTGCGTCCCGGGGCGGCCCTGGATTGCGCCGAACTGCTCGACTTCTGCACGGCTCGGATGCCGTACTTCTGCGTGCCGCGGTACGTCGAGGCCGTTGACGAACTCCCGAAGAACGGCATCGGGCGGGTGCGCAAAGACCTTCTGCGCGCGCGGGGCCTAAATACCGGCGCGTGGGACCGCGAAAATGGCGGCTATACCGTCAGTCGTTAAGTAACATCGGTGTTACGCCAGCGCCGCAAAGTTAAATAAGTGTAACGTCCGTTTCGGCCGCCCGAAGGAGTCTGGAGAGCAAAACAGATGACGATGACCTATCAGGAAGAACAGTTCCTTCAGGCCGTGACGAGCCGCGCAGCCATCCTGGATCTGAACGCGCGACACAATCGGGCCTACTCCGACGGCAACCGCCAGCGCTGGATCGCCACGTTCCGCCATTCGGGAGCCAGCTACACCCGCGACGGTGACCAGTTCGACGATTTGGGCGCGGCCTTCGACGGGGGAGACGGGCAGCGCCTCGTCACCCTCGACCACGAGATCAAAGTCGACGGGATCAACGCGGTCCAGTGTTGCGTAGCGGTGCTTTTCGCGAGCATGTACGGGGACACCACGCTGCGGGCCACCGGGATATTCCGGGACAAGCTGATCTATGAGCGTGGCGGCTGGTACTTCACTTCCCGTGTGCTCGAATGGGATTCGGTGCCGAGCCGACACCCGCTCGTCATGTGAGCGACACCCACCTCACTTACGAGCTGGCCTTCGGCACCTACCAGGAAGCGCTGGCCATGGTCGGCGCGAAGAGCGCCCCGCGCACCGCGGCGAATCCGGTGAGTGCCGCGCGCATCCAATTGTTCGCCGCGATGGTCCACGACGGAAATCGCTCCTACTGGGATGCCGAGTTCGCCCGGGAGAAGTGGGGAGGCCTATTGGCCCCGCCGGCATTGTTGATGGGTTGGCTGATACCTCCGCCCTGGGAGCCGGCGCAACGGGGAAACGCCCGGCCGGTGGCATCGATGGTGCTGCGGGTGCCGTTGCCGGGCACCACCTTCATCAACGCATCCAACGACGTCGAGTTTCTGCGGCCCATCGTGGAGGGCGATCTGCTCACCGTGGTCGAGGAGCTGGTGTCCGTGTCACCGGAAAAGCGGACGCGCCTCGGGGCCGGTCACTTCGTCGAGACGCTCGAGACCTACCGCCGGCAAGACGGGGCCGTGGTCGCCATGTGCCGAAACACCTTGTTGCGCTTCACACCTGGCGATCCGCCGTGACTGATCTCGACTGGGACGACATCACCGTCCCCCTCGACCTGCCCCAGGTGGTCGACGAGATCAGCTACCAGCGCGTGGTGGAGAACGCCGGGGCGACATGGGACTACTTCCCCGGCCATTTCGATCCGGCCTACGCCCGAAGCCAGGGCAACCCGACCATCTACGTCAACACCATGCACCTGGCCGGATTCGCCGACCGCGTCGCCACCGACTGGGCGGGCCCGGGCAGTCGCGTGGTGCGCCGCTCCCTGCGGCTGGCCGGCTCGGTGTATGCCGGCGACACGATGGTCGGTCGCGGCCGAGTGGTGGCCAAACGGCAGGACACCTCGGTGGACCCGCCCCGACGCCTCGTCGACGTCGAGATCCGGGTGACCAATCAGCACGGCGCGCTGTGCTGCCCGGTCTCGCTGACCCTGCAGTTCCCCGATGGATGACGACGCCCTCACCCGAGACGTCTTGGTGCACACCTGGGACCTCGCTCGCGCGGTAGGTGCCGATGATCGGTTGGATCCCGGATGGTGTGAGCTCTTCTACGCCAGCCTTCCGGCTGATCCCGCCGCCCTGACTTCCTCGGGAATGTTCAACCCCCCGGTTTGGGTGCCTGTCGAAAGCGCTACGCAGGCAAGGCTTCTGGCGTTGCTTGGCCGCGATCCCGCATGGCGACCGGACCCGTCATAGCGGCGGAAACTGCCCCCGGCACACCGTCGTTTGCAGTTCGACGTACTCGTGGAGGCCCTCGGGCCCGAACTCGCGGCCGATTCCTGACTGCTTGAACCCGCCGAACGGGGCCCCGATGTCGAGCGTGTACATGTTGATGCCGTAGGTGCCGGTGCGAACCCCGGCCGCGATCTTGAGCCCGTGGGCGATATCCGAGGTCCACACGGAACCGGCCAAACCGTAGTCGCTTTCATTGGCGATCCTGATCGCGTCCTCTTCGTCCCGGTAGCGCAGGACGGTCAACACGGGGCCAAAGATCTCCTCGCGGGCGATCCGCATGTCGTTCGACGCGTCGGCGAACAGCGTTGGCCGCACATACCAGCCCCGCTCGGCCGGACTGTCGTCACCGCCGACCACGACCCGCGCGCCCTCTTGCCGCCCGGACCGGATGTAGTCCTGCACGCGGCGCTGTTGTCGTTGCGCGACAAGGGGTCCGATGTCCGTCGCCTCGTCGGCCGGATCCCCGACATGCAGGTTCGACATCATCTCGGCCAGCGCGTCGACGACCTCCTCGTGCCGCCGGTCGCTCACCAGGATCCGGGTCTGTGCGACGCAGGCCTGCCCGTTGTTCATCAGTCCGGCGGTCTTCAGCCCGGCCACCGTCTTGCCCACGTCGGCGTCGTCGAGAATGATCGCCGCCGACTTGCCGCCCAGCTCCAGGCTCACCCTCTTGAGCTGCTCCCCGCACAGGGCCGCGATCCGGCGCCCCACGGCGCTCGAACCGGTGAACGCGATCTTGTCCACGCCGGGATGACGCACCAGCGCCTCACCGACATCGGGGCCGCCGGGCAGCACCGAGACCACCCCGTCGGGAAGGTCCAGCTGCCCGATCATTTCGGCCAACCACAAAGCATCCAAAGGCGTTTCGGGCGCCGGTTTGATGATGACGGTGCAACCGGCGATCAGCGCCGGGATCAACTTGGGCATGATCAGGAATTGCGGCACGTTCCACGGCACGATCGCCCCGACCACCCCGACGGGCGCCCTGCGCAGGTGCACCTCGCCGAGCGCCCCCTGACGGCGTTCGGCCCACGGGAAGTCACGGGCGGCCGCCAGGGCAAGGTGGATCAGCGCCGCGGCCGCCGGTGCCTGACCCAGCCGGCTGAAACTGCGCGGAGAGCCCATCTCGTCGGTGATGAGCTCGGCCATTTTGTCGACGTTGGTGGCGTAGATCGCGGCGAGCTGCTCGACCTTCGCCATCCGATCACGGTGCGTCATGCGCGGCCAGGGGCCCTGGTCGAAGGCGCGCCGCGCGGCGTTGACCGCGGCGTCGACGTCCTCCGGCCCCGCCAGCTGGGCGTGACCGATGGGCTCTTCTGAGTGGGGGGAGACGACGGCGAGCTGCTGCGGGTTGGCGGGTTTGCGCCACTGCCCGCCGATGAACAGTTCGTCGTAGCAACGATGGTCGGAAGCTGCTGTCATCGGGAACTACCTCGAGGGTTGGGCGCAAATAACCAGTGACCGTGTTTTCGCTATTGACGCTAACATAGCGAAAAAAGAGCGAGGCCCGAAATGACCAGCGATTGGCGTACCTACCCGTTCCGGCTGGTGCCCGGCGACAGCCAGCTCGACTTCCCGGCCGCCGAAGGTGAACACCCCGACCACGAGTCGGACACCTGGTTCCTCGCGGGCCGGCTCGACGCGGTCGACAGCGACCGGTCGTTTGCGTTCCTGACCATCTTCAACAAGAACCGGCCCGGCGGCACGGTGGTCGCCGACTTCTACACCGTGGCCCTGTTCGACTTGGACACGGGCGACTACGGCACGTACACGGATTACGACATGCCGCCGGCCAACCTGGAGCCGGGAGCCCAGCGCAAGCTGGACATGGCCTCGGGCCACCTCGACATCAGCTACCACAGCGGCGCCGGCACCGCCTCGTGGACCACATGCCGCGACGCGGACGGGCGATTGCTGCCCTTCACCTACCGCATCAGTCTGGTGGGAGAGGATGATTCGGGCCGTCGGATGCGGCTCGACCTCGCCGTAACGCCCACGCGCGCACCGACTCCGGTGGGTGCGTCGACCTACAACGGAAAGATCGTCTGCTTCGGCCAAAGCGACACGTACTCGTACTTCCAAACCGGAATGACGATGACCGGGACTCTGCGCTGGGGTGATGTGGTTGAGCAGGTTTCCGGCGGCGGCGGGCATGTCGACCGGCAATGGTTCCCAAAGTATGCCGGTGGCGGGGGGAGCTCGGGAGATCCGCGCGCCAGGTCTCACGAATGGCGCACCATCAACTTCGACAACGGCGTGGACTTGAGCATCTGGCGTCAGTTCGACCGCACCAACGGCAATGCGCTGCAACCCTTTACCGGGGTGACGACCAGCTATCCCGACCCCGCCATGCCGCCCGCGTGTGCGGAAGACGTCGAGGTCGCGGTTACCAGCTACGTCCGCTGGCCCACTGCCATGCGTCCGCTGGTGCGGCCGGTCGCTTCGGCCCGATACATGCCCGACCGCCATCGGATCACCTGCGCCACAATGCAACTCGATGTCGTCGGCGAGCCGCTGGTGGCTGCCCCCGCGCACGGCCTGCCGATCGAGTACATGGAAGGTCCCTACCGCTACCGTGGGACGCTCTGGGGCAAACCGGTGACCGGGTTCGCGTTCAACGAGCGCTCGCTGGCGCTGTATCGCGATTGGGAGCTGGTCGAGGTGCTGGCCACGACCGTCGCGAACATCGAACCGCCCGCCCCGGATTTGCAAGCACTGGTCGATCAGGTGGCGCCCTTGGTGGCCGCCGGTCGCCGCAGCGCGGCGGTCGAGCTGTTGACCGGGGCGTCGGACATCCAAAACGCCGCGCTGGCAACACTTGTCGACGACCTCATCGCCGTGCTGACCGACTAGCGCCGCCGAGACGGTGGTGCCGCCGATTCACTGCCTCGGCAGCGCCTCCGCCCACGTGATGTGCCGGTGCTGCAGTCCGGGCTCGTTGCGCCCGAACAGCAGGTGGGCGCGAGCGCCCGACTCGAGGTTGGCCTGCAGGCGCTCGGCCAACCGGTAGTCCTCGTCGCGCACCGTGGCATGCGCATAGTCGAAGACGGCTTGAGCGCCGGCGGCCACCGACTCCTGGGACACGTCCAGGGGTGTCGAGTTCTGGTGCACGGTGATGGAGCGACCCGGGCGGTCGCCGGGGTAGATCCGGAACAGCTCGCCGTTGGCGATGGTCACCGACAACACGATGTTGGGGAACAGCGCGTAAATCACGACCATGTTGTGGAACGGATCCCACTGCTCTTCGGGAACATCGTCCAGTTCGAGGATCGCGTTGAGCGGGAAGATGAGCCGGTGATGAGGCCCGTAGGCGTCGAACACCGTGCAGTTGCTACGGGCGATGGTGGCAAAGGTCTGCCGGTGCACGGTGGCGAAATGGTAGTTCTCCGAAAAGGTGTCGACCGCCAGTTTCCAATTGATCGCGGAGTAGAGCACCTTCTCGCCCAGCGGAGACCAGCGTCCGATACCCCATGAATCGAGCTCATCGGCAAGCGGCCCCAGGTGCGCGGCGACATCCAGGGTGGCACCGGG
Source organism: Mycobacterium sp. (assembly GCF_019247615.1). Lineage (GTDB taxonomy): Bacteria > Actinomycetota > Actinomycetes > Mycobacteriales > Mycobacteriaceae > Mycobacterium. The sequence goes on from NZ_JAFBAT010000149.1 coordinate 20,605, forward strand.
AGCCAGTGCCACCCAAAGGAACCCGGCGAACTCGGCCGCCGGTAGCTCGGTCAGGCCAACCGACTTGACGGCGACGTCGGGGAAGCCCTCGCGTCCGGGCACGCTCAGCAGCCGGCCGGCGTTGTCGTAGGTCCACGCGTGGTACGGGCAGGTGAACCGCTTCGCGTTGCCGCAGCCGGTGGCCACCTGTGATTGGCGGTGCAGGCAGACGTTGTCGAACGCCCGGACCGACCCGTCGGACGTTCGCGTCAACAGGATCGACCGGCCCATCACCGTCTTGGTGCAATAGGCGCCGGGGGCGGGGAGTTCCGAGACATACCCCACGAGCTGGGGGCTGGAAAGCAACAGGGCTCTGTCGCGCTCGTGTCGTTGGATCGAGGTGTACTCCCGCGCGTCGACCTCGTGCTGCGTGGGAGCGAGGTCGGTCGCCTGGTCGCGCGCCAGCTTCAATGCGCGCCGAGTCAGGTCGATCAGCCGATCACGGTCCATCTGCTCAGTACAGACCTCGCGGCGCGGTACAGGCAACGCCACCGGCGTGACACAACTGTAACTGGTGTGACTGGTGTGTCTATTGGGGCTCTTGTCGTACCCTGTGGCACATGTCTGCCTCGCGGCGCGATGTGCTCAGATTCGCGGCCGCGACTCCTGCGCTGCTGGGGCTGGGCGTCGCGGCGGCGTCGTTGCGCGCCGCGCCGGCATCGGCGTCGCTCGGCACCCTGCTGGACTACGCGGCCGGCGTGATCCCCGCCAGCCAGATCAGGGCGGCCGGCGCGGTGGGATCCATTCGGTACGTCTCCGATCGTCGGCCCGGCGGCGACTGGATGCTGGGCAAGCCGATCCAGGTCGCCGAGGCGCGGGACCTGAGCACCAACGGGCTCAAGATCGTGTCGTGCTACCAGTACGGCAAGGGCAGCACCGCCGACTGGTTGGGCGGGGCGGGCGCCGGCCTCCAGCATGCGCAGCGAGGAATGCAATTGCACGCGGCCGCCGGCGGGCCGGCCAGCGCCCCGATCTACGCGTCGATCGACGACGACCCCTCGTACGACCAGTACAAACAGCAGGTAGCCGCCTATCTGCGGTCGTGGGAGTCCGTGGTCGGACACCAACGCACGGGTGTGTACGCCAATTCCAAGACCATCGACTGGGCGTTGCACGACGGCTTGGGCTCTTACTTCTGGCAGCACAACTGGGGCTCGCCCAAGGGATACACCCACCCCGCCGCTCAGTTGCATCAGGTCGAGATCGACAAGCGCAGCGTCGGTGGCGTCGGGGTGGACATCAACGAAATCCTCAAGCCGCAATTCGGCCAATGGGCCTGAGCCCCCACGGCAACAATTCCAGCAAACACTCGTTCGCTAATTTTGCCGGCCGCAGTCGCGGGCGCTCGCGGCTGACGCGCGGTCAGCGGTCGCCGGGCAACCCGATTTTTTTAACATAACGATTACATAACAATACTGCCGTGATCAGCGCAGTTATAGCTACTCGACCGTAACCACTCCCATGCAGGGGCTTTGTTCGCGGCGCCCGCGCGGGTGGTTCGAGCGCGTGTTACCCACGACACGGTTACCCGTGCGTAGAACTCGCCAGTAACCGATCGGCACACGAAAAGGGCACTCATTCTTATGACACTCTTACTACAGCCGTAGCAGCCCGCCGCGCTCTCGATCCAGGAGCCGGCAAGTGATTCGACGGGGAATCGCGTTAAACAAGCAGGCCCCACGCCGCCGGGGCCGGCAGGAACCAAGACGCCAAGACGCACGCAGGGAGATGCAGCAAGGTGACGATCCACGAGCACGACCGGGTGACCGCTGACCGCGACCGAAACAGCCCGTCGAACGCCCATGCTCTGGTCGACCGGTTGACGGCCGGAGAGCCGTACGCCGTTGCATTCGGCGGGCAGGGCAGCGCCTGGCTGGAGACGCTCGAGGAACTGGTGTCGTCGGCCGGGATCGAATCCGACCTCGCCACGCTGGTCGGCGAGGTGGAGCTGCTGCTGGAGCCGGTGGCAAAAGAGCTGGTCGTCGTACGTCCGATCGGTTTCGCGCCCCTGGATTGGGTGCGGGCACTGGCGGCCGAGGATCCGGTCCCCTCCGACAAGCACCTCACGTCGGCGGCGGTCTCGATACCTGGCGTGCTGCTCACTCAGATCGGGGCCGTGCGGGCCCTGGCTCGGCAGGGCATGGACCTCAACGCGACGCCGCCGGTGGCCGTCGCCGGGCATTCGCAAGGCGTGCTCGCCGTCGAGGCTTTCAAGGCCGCCGGCGGTCGCGACGTCGAACTGCTGGCGGTGGCCCAATTGATCGGGGCCGCCGGGACGCTGGTGGCGCGCAGGCGCGGCATCTCCGTGCTGGGCGACCGGCCCCCGATGATGTCGGTCACCAACGCCGACCCGGAGCGGATTCGCCGGCTCCTCGAGGAGTTCGCGCAGGACGTCCGCACCGTGCTGCCCCCGGTGCTGTCCATCCGCAATGGTCGACGGTCGGTGGTCATCACCGGCACCCCGGAGCAGCTCTCGCGCTTCGAACTGTATTGCCGGCAGATCTCCGAGAAGGAAGAGGCCGACCGCAAGAACAAGGTCCGCGGGGGTGACGTGTTCTCTCCGGTCTTCGACCCGGTCCGGGTGGAAGTCGGCTTCCACACCCCGCGGCTGGCCGACGGGATCGACATCGTCGGCGGCTGGGCCGAGAAGGTCGGTCTCAACGTCGCCTCGGCCCGCGAGCTGACCGAGGCCATCCTGGTCAAGGGTGTCGACTGGGTCGAGGAGATCAGCCGGGTTAAAGATGCCGGAGCCCGGTGGATTCTTGATCTGGGTCCCGGCGACATCCTGACCCGGCTGACCGCGCCGGTGATCCGGGGCCTCGGTGTGGGCATCGTGCCCGCAGCGACCCGCGGCGGTCAGCGCAACCTCTTTACCGTCGGGGCCGTTCCCGAGGTGGCCCGGGCGTGGTCGACCTACGCGCCCACGGTGGTGCGCCTCCCCGACGGCAGGGCCAAGCTCTCGACGAAGTTCACCAGGCTGACCGGGCGGTCGCCGATTCTCCTCGCCGGCATGACCCCGACGACCGTCGACGCCAAGATCGTCGCCGCCGCGGCCAATGCCGGGCACTGGGCCGAGCTCGCCGGCGGCGGGCAGGTCACCGAGGAGATCTTCGCCAACCGCATCGAGGAGCTGTCCGGCCTGCTCGAGCCCGGCCGTACGTACCAATTCAACGCGCTGTTCCTCGACCCCTACCTGTGGAAGCTCCAGGTCGGCGGCAAGCGGCTCGTCCAGAAGGCCCGTCAGTCCGGCGCGGCGATCGACGGCCTGGTGGTCAGCGCCGGCATCCCCGATCTCGAGGAAGCCGTCGAGCTGATCGACGAGCTCAACGAGATCGGCATCAGCCACGTGGTCTTCAAGCCCGGCACGATCGAGCAGATTCGGGCGGTCATCCGCATCGCCACCGAGGTGCCCACCAAGCCGGTGATCATGCACATCGAGGGCGGGCGTGCCGGCGGCCACCATTCGTGGGAAGACCTCGACGACCTGCTGCTGGCCACCTACTCCGAATTGCGGTCGCGTCCCAACATCACCGTCTGCGTCGGCGGGGGCATCGGAACGCCCGAGCGGGCGGCGGAGTACTTGTCGGGTCGCTGGGCGCAGGCCTACGGCTTCCCGCTGATGCCGATCGACGGCATCCTGGTCGGCACCGCGGCGATGGCGACCAAGGAGGCGACGACATCGCCGTCGGTCAAGCGGATGCTGGTCGAAACTCAGGGCACCGACCAGTGGATCAGCGCCGGAAAGGCCCAGGGCGGCATGGCTTCCAGCCGCAGCCAGCTGGGCGCGGACATCCACGAGATCGACAACAGTGCCTCGCGTTGCGGCCGACTGCTCGACGAGGTCGCCGGCGATGCCGAGGCGGTCGCCGAGCGGCGCGACGAGATCATCGCGGCGATGGCCAACACCGCCAAGCCGTACTTCGGCGACGTGGGCGAGATGACCTATCTGCAGTGGTTGCGGCGCTACGTCGAGCTGGCGATCGGCGAGGGCGACTCGACCGCCGACACCGCCTCGCCGGGCAGCCCGTGGCTGGCCGACACCTGGCGCGACCGCTTCCAGCAGATGCTGCAGCGGGCCGAATCCCGTTTGCACTCAAAGGATTTCGGCCAGATCGCGACGTTGTTCTCGGATGGCTGTGCGCTGCTGGAGAGGCCCGACGAGGCGATCGCGACCCTGCTCGCGCACTACCCGGACGCCGAATCCGTGCAGCTGCACCCGGCCGATGTTCCGTTCTTCGTCACGCTGTGCAAGACGTTGGGCAAGCCCGTCAACTTCGTGCCGGTGATGGACAAGGACGTGCGGCGCTGGTGGCGCAGCGACTCGTTGTGGCAGGCGCACGACGCCCGCTACGACGCCGACCAGGTGTGCATCATCCCGGGCACCGCGGCCGTCGCGGGCATCACCCGGATGGACGAACCCGTCGGTAATTTGCTGGACCGCTTCGAGCAGGCCGCGATCGACGAGGTGCTGGGCGCTGGAGCCGAGCCGAAACCCGTCACCGCACGCCGGACGGGCCGTGCGGACGTGAGCGGACCGCTGGCCGTGGTCCTCGACGCGCCCGACGTGCAGTGGGCCGGCCGCACCACGATAAACCCGGTTCATCGGATCGCCGATCCGGGTGACTGGTTGGTGCACGAAGGTCACGAAGGGCCCGAGAGCCTGCGCGCCACGCATTCCTCCACCGGGGCGCGGCTCGCGGTCAACGGCGGCTCCGGTGACCGGCAAGTCGTGCTCAGCGTGCCGATCTCCGGCGCGTGGATCGACATTCCATTCAGCTTGCCCGCCAACACCATCGATGGCGGCACGCCAATCGTTTCCACCGAAGACGCCGCCACCGCCATGCGCGCCGTCTTGGCCATCGCCGCCGGCGCCGACGGGCCGGCCCTGTTGCCCGCCGTCGTCGACGGCACGGCGACGGTCACGGTCGAGTGGGACCCCGAACGGGTGGCCGATCACACCGGCGTCACCGCCACCTTCGGCGAACGGTTGGCGCCCAGCCTCACGGTCGTGCCCGACGCGCTCGTCGGCCTGTGCTGGCCCGCCGTCTTCGCGGCGATCGGCTCGGCGGTCACCGACGCCGGCGTCCCCGTGGTGGAGGGCCTGCTGAGCCTGGTGCACCTGGACCACGCCGCGCACATCGTCGGTCGGCTGCCCAATGAGCGAGCCCAAATGACCGTCAGCGCAACGGCTTCCCGTGCCATCGACACGGACATGGGCCGGGTGGTCCCAGTCTCGGTGACCCTGCGTGACTCGGCCGGCGCCGACGGCGCGGTGATCGCCAGGTTCGAGGAGCGTTTCGCGATCCTTGGTCGCACCGGCGGCGCCGAGCTCACCGATCCGGTTCGCGCCGGTGGCGCGGTATCCGGGAACGCGACCGACACCCCGCGTCGCCGCCGCCGCGACGTCATTCTCGCGGCGCCCGTCGACATGCGCCCGTTCGCGATGGTCTCCGGTGACCACAACCCCATCCACACCGATCGGGCGGCAGCGCTGCTGGCCGGCCTCGAATCGCCCATCGTGCACGGGATGTGGCTGTCGGCCGCCGCGCAGCATGCGGTGACGGCCACCGACGGCCAAGCCCGCCCACCCGCTCGGCTGATCGGCTGGACCGCGCGATTCCTGGGCATGGTGCGGCCCGGCGACGAGGTCGACTTCCGCGTCGAGCGTGTCGGAATCGACCAGGGCGCAGAGGTTATGGAAGTGGCCGCGCGCGTCGGATCGGATCTCGTGATGTCGGCTACCGCGCGGCTGGCGGCCCCAAAGACGGTCTACGCGTTCCCCGGGCAGGGCATTCAGCACAAGGGCATGGGCATGGACGTGCGGGCCCGGTCCAAGGCGGCGCGCAAGGTGTGGGACAGCGCCGACAAGTTCACCCGCGACACGCTGGGCTTCTCCGTGCTGCACGTCGTGCGTGACAACCCAACCAGCATCATCGCGATGGGAGTGCACTACCACCACCCGGAAGGCGTTCTCTACCTGACGCAGTTCACCCAGGTCGCGATGGCGACGGTGGCGGCCGCGCAGGTCGCGGAGATGCGCGAGCAGGGCGCGTTCGTTGAGGGCGCGATCGCCTGCGGCCATTCCGTCGGTGAGTACACGGCGCTGGCCTGCGTGACGGGCGTCTACGAGCTGGAAGCCATGCTGGAGATGGTGTTTCACCGAGGCTCCAAGATGCACGACATCGTGCCGCGCGACGAGCTGGGCCGCTCCAACTACCGGTTGGCGGCGATCCGGCCCTCCCAGATCGACCTGCCCGACGACGAGGTTCCCGCGTTCGTCGCCGGGATCGCCGAACGGACTGGCGAGTTTCTTGAGATCGTGAACTACAACCTGCGCGGCTCGCAGTACGCGATCGCCGGCACGGTGCGTGGTCTGGAAGTGCTGGAAGCGGAGGTAGAGCGTCGCCGCGAGCTCACGGGCGGGCGGCGCTCGTTCATCCTCGTTCCGGGCATCGACGTGCCCTTCCACTCGCGGGTGTTGCGGGTCGGGGTGGCCGACTTCCGCCGCTCGCTGGAGCGGGTAATGCCCCGCGACAAGGATCCCGAAATCATCATCGGGCGCTACATCCCCAACCTGGTGCCGCGGCCGTTCTCGCTGGATCGCGACTTCATCCAGGAGATCAGGGATTTGGTGCCCGCCGAGCCGCTCGACGAGATTCTCGCCGACTACGACACCTGGCGTCGCGAGCGCCCGATCGAGCTGGCCCGCACCGTGGTGATCGAGTTGCTGGCGTGGCA
>NZ_JAFBAT010000225.1 GCF_019247615.1 Mycobacterium sp.
GGCAGGTGCGTCGACGCGCGCATACGTTGGCGCACCGTACCTTTCGGCCAGCTCGTCATAGCGCTGCGACGGCGTCTGTCCGGTCACGGCCAAGATCTCCGACGCCAACAACGCCATGATGATGCCGTCCTTGTCCGTGGTCCACGCCGTCCCGTCCATCCGCAAGAACGACGCGCCCGCGCTCTCCTCCCCGCCGAAACCGATAGTGCCGCTGAGCAATCCGTCGACGAACCACTTGAACCCGACCGGCACCTCGACGAGCTTGTGGCCCATGCCCGCGACCACCCGGTCGATGATCGACGAGCTGACCGCCGTCTTGCCGACGGCGATGCCGGCCGGCCACGACGGACGGTGGGTGTACAGGTAGTCAATGGCCGCCGCCAGGTAATGTTTCGGATTCATCAGCCCCCCATCGGGAGTGACGATGCCGTGGCGATCCGAGTCGGCGTCGTTCCCGGTGGCGATCTGGTAGCGGTCCGAGGTGGCGATCGCGCGGATGAGCCCAGCCATCGCGTCCGGTGAGCTGCAGTCCATCCGGATCTTGCCGTCATGGTCGAGCGTCATGAACCGCCACGTCGCGTCGACCAGTGGATTGACCACGGTCAGCCCGAGGTTGTGTCGCTCGGCGATCGCGGCCCAGTAGTCCACGCTGGCACCGCCGAGCGGGTCGGCCCCGATCCGCACTCCCGCCTGACGGATGACGTCGACATCGACCACGTTGGGCAGGTCATCGACATAGGTGCCCTGGTAGTCGTAACGCTGGACGGTCTGCAGCGCGCGGGCCAACGGCACCCGCTTGACGACCGCTCCACCACGCAGAATCTCGTTGGCGCGCTTGGCAATTGCGTTGGTTGCGTCGGTATCCGCCGGGCCCCCGTTGGGGGGGTTGTATTTGAAACCGCCATCGGGCGGCGGGTTGTGCGAGGGCGTCACGACGATCCCGTCGGCCAGCGCGTCGGTTCGGCCGCGGTTGTACGTGAGGATGGCGTGGCTGACCGCCGGCGTCGGCGTATAGCGCTCGCGGGAGTCGACGACTGCCACCACGTCGTTGGCGGCCAGCACCTCTAGCGCTGACACCCAAGCGGGCTCGGACAGGCCATGCGTGTCGCGCCCGATGAACAGCGGCCCGGTGGTGCCTTGGGCGGCGCGGTACTCGACGATCGCCTGGCTGATTGCCAGGATGTGGGCCTCGTTGAAGGCTCCGTTGAGCGCCGACCCGCGATGGCCCGAGGTGCCGAAAGCCACCTGCTGAGCGATGTCGTCGGGATCGGGCTCGATGGAGTAGTACGCCGTGACCAGGTGGGGCAGATCGACGAGGTCTTCAGGCAGGGCCGGCTGACCGGCACGCGGGTGGGCCATGGTTACCAATTCTGCCCGTGCTCCATCGGCATGTCCCTCTATGCTGCGAAGCGTTCACCGGCTGGAAAGGAATCGACCCGTGGCGCAACATGACTACCGCGAGTTGGCCGCGGTTTTCGCCGGCGGAGCACTTGGTGCCACGGCCCGTGCGGCGCTCAGCACCGTTGCCTCCGCGGATCCGGCCAGTTGGCCGTGGCCGACGTTCACCGTCAATATCGTCGGCGCCTTTCTGGTTGGCTACTTCACCACCCGCCTGCTCGAGCGGCTGCCGACGTCGAGTTATCGACGCCCCCTGCTGGGCACCGGATTATGCGGCGGCTTAACAACTTTCTCCACCATGCAGGTCGAATCGCTGAAGATGATCGAACACGGCCACTGGTTACTGGCCGTCGCCTATACCGTTGCCAGCATCGCGCTCGGATTGCTTGCGGTGCACCTGGCGACTGCCATGGTCCGGCGGGCAAAGGTGGTCTCGTGACGGGCACCACCGCGGCGACGGTACTGCTGTGGCTTGGCGTCGTGCTCCTCGGCGGCACCGGCTCGGTTATGCGTCTCGTGGTGGATCGCGCCGTCGCACGGCGGCTCTCGCGGCCGTTTCCGTTCGGCACTTTGACGGTCAACATCAGCGGCGCCGCATTGCTGGGATTCTTCGCCGGCCTGGCCCTGAATAAGGAAGCAGCCCTGTTGGCCGGCACGGCATTCGTTGGCGCATACACCACCTTTTCCACCTGGATGCTCGAAACGCAGCGCCTCGCCGAGGAACGCCAGACGTGGGCGGTGTTCGGCAACATCGTGCTCAGCGTCCTGCTCGGTGTCGCCGCCGCGTTCCTGGGCCAGCGGCTCGCCAACCAGTTTTGACCGAGCAGCGACCGCGACGTGCTCACCGCTCGCGAGACGCCGTTCAACCTGTACCGAGAAGTTTCGCCAGGACGGTTACGTGACTGCCGTCAACGTGCCGACTCGCGGTGATCAGGGTGACGGCACCGCGCTCGGTCAGCTCCCGCAGTTCCGCCAAAGCCGGGCTGCCGGCCAGTTCCGCCTCGTAGCGCACCGCAAATTCATCGAAGCGCTCGGGTTGATGGTGGTACCACTCGCGCAGCTCGTTCGACGGCGCGACGTCCTTGAGCCAGATGCCCACCCGCGGGTCGTCCTTGCGGATTCCCCGAGGCCAGATGCGATCGACCAGCACGCGCTGACCGTCGTCGGGATCGATCTCGTCATAGACCCGCGCGGTGCGTACCGCCGGCTTGTTGTTCACGGCAAAGCCTCCGCCCATTTGAGCGCCCTACGAGGGCAATTGACAGCCACGCCCGCGCCTTAAACGCGCACGTTACGAGCGTTCTCGGGCGTGGGCGCCGGTTTGCCGAGCCGCCGTGTCGCCAGGGTGTGCTAATGTCGAACACATGTTCGATCACTTGATCTCTCTCGATCTGGCCGCCGATGAGTCGGCGCTCATCGAGCGGATCGCCGAGTTGGAGCGGTTGAAATCCGCGGCTGCGGCGGGACAGGCGCGGGCGGCGGCGGCGCTCGACGCGGCGCGGCGGGCCGCCGAGGCGGCGAGGGGGGTGCCTGCAGCGCAGCGCGGGCGGGGACTGGCCAGTGAGGTCGCGCTGGCGCGGCGGGATTCTCCGGCTCGGGGTGGCCGCCATCTCGGGTTTGCCAAGGCGTTGGTGCACGAGATGCCACACACGCTGGCCGCGCTGGAATGCGGGGCGCTCTCTGAGTGGCGGGCCACCCTGATCGTGCGCGAGAGTGCATGCCTGGACGTCGACGACCGCCGGGCGCTGGATGCCGAGCTGTGCGCCGACCCGGCCGGCCTAGAGGGGATGGGCGATGCGCGGGTGGTTGCGGCCGCGAAGGCGATCGCCTACCGGTTGGATGCGCGCGCGGTGGTTGAGCGCGCGGCCAAGGCCGAGCAGGATCGCACGGTCACGATTCGGCCCGCACCGGACACGATGACGTACGTGACCGCGTTGTTGCCCGTGGCGCAGGGGGTTTCGGTGTACGCCGCAATCAAGCAGGCCGCCGACAGCACCTTCGACGACCGCACCCGCGGTCAGGTGATGGCCGACACCCTGGTCGAGCGAGTCACGGGCCGCAAGGCGGCGGTACCCACGCCGATCGCGGTCAGCCTAACGATCTCGGATCAAACACTGCTGGGTGGTGATAGCGCCCCCGCGGATGTCTACGGCTATGGGCCCATTCCGGCGGCGGTGGCGAGGACCATGGTTGCCAAAGCGGTCGGTGATCCACGGTCGCGAGCGACGCTACGTCGGCTCTACGTGCATCCGCGCTCGGGGTCGCTGGTGGCCATGGAGTCGCGGGCGCGTCGTTTTCCGCGCGGCTTGGCCAGGTTCATCGAGTTACGCGATCAGCGCTGCCGCACCCCCTACTGCGATGCGCCGATCCGACACCGCGATCACGCCCAACCCTGGGCCCGGGGCGGGCCCACCACCGCCGACAACGGTCTTGGGGATTGCGAACGCTGCAACTACGCCAAGGAAGCTTCTGGCTGGCGGGTCGCCACCGCCACCGGCGAAAACGGTGATCACACAGCCGAATTCACGACACCTACCGGCAAAACCTACCGATCCGCAGCGCCACCGCGCGCCCCGGCAATCGACATCCACACCATCAGCCACCTCGAAGTCCGCATCGGAATCGCACTCGCAAAACACGCTGCCTAAAGGCTCACCCGCGACTGGTGAGCCGCTCGACGTCGACGACTTCGCCACGGTTGATGCTGACCCAATCGCGCCCGTCCAGGTATGGCCGAAGGTTTCGGCCGATGAGTTCGACGTCGGCCGGCGCCTTGGGTCGCTGCAATTCGTAGACGTGCGGTAGTTCGGCCATGCCAGTGACAACGCTCCACAGCGTCAAGGACCGAGGGCCGGTCGGCGGATCCACCAAAACCGGCCCAAAGAGGCACTGCCCCAAGAGAAACAACGTCGGCACACCGAACCCGCCGGCATCGAGGACACGGTGATGGTCGTGGCGGATGTCATCGTGTGTGGTTGGGTCGGCTAACGCCGAATCCACAACGGCGGCGTCGAGGCCGATGTCGCCGAGGAGGCGTCGCGCAACGGCCGGATCGTGCGGTTTGCCGCCAAGGGTGTGCAGTTCTCGTCCGATCGCGGCGTACCACCGGTCCAGTAGCGACATGTCCGTTCGGCGCAACAGCGCCCCGATTCGCATCAACGACCAACCGTAGGACCACTCCCGCTCCCACGGGTGCTTGTGGCCCTCCGACCGGTTGATCTCCTCGAGGCTGAAGAAACGCCAGTTGACGGTTATGCCCAGCTGCTCACGAACGTCGCGGATCCACAACGAGGTCTGGTAGGCGAAGGGACACATCGGATCGAAATGAAAATCCACGACGGTACTCATCGGCCTGGGCCTCCTCGGGTCAGTAGTGATACGTGTCCGTCGGCGCCGGCGAGTGAACCCGCTCGTCCTCAAACTCGGATACCTCGATGCCGTACGCGCGGGCCAGGTCGAGGATCTTGGTGGCACGCGCGATGCGCGGCAGATCGGAGCCGTTGCGGATCTCGCCACCATCGCGTTCGAACTCGGCGAAAAATTCTTTCGCCCAAGCGATTTCGTCTTGCGAAGGCGATAGTCCCTCGTTCACCACCGGGCATTGGTCGGGAGCAAGGCAGATCTTGCCCGTCATCCCGAACTCCACGGAGACGGCCGTTGCCTCGATGAGCTTCAAGGCGTTGGAGCCGATGGTCGGCCCGTCGATCGCGCTCGGCAGGTTGGCCGCCTTCGCTGCGATTGTGAAGCGCGACCGCGCGTAGGCCAGGGTGGTCGGGTCTTCCCCGAACCCAGTGTCACGCCGGAAGTCGCCGATGCCGAACGCGAGCCGGAATGTGCCCTTGGCCGCGGCAATCTCGGTGATGCGCTCGAGGCCCCGGGCCGTCTCGACCAGCGCCACGATGGGGACATTGGGCAGCCGTTGGGCGGTCTCGGTGACGTGGTCCACCGATTCCACCATCGCCAGCATCACTCCGCCGACCGTGGTGCCGGCCAGTGCCGCTATGTCGTCGGCCCACCATGGGGTGCCGAAGCCGTTGATGCGTACCCAGTCGGCGTTTCCGGCGCGAAGCCACCTCACGACGTTTTCGCGCGCGGCTAGCTTGTCTTTCGGCGCGACCGCATCCTCGATGTCGAGCACGACGATGTCTGCGCGCGAGTGCGCCGCGGACCGGAAACGGTCGTCATGCGCGCCGTTGACCAGCAGCCAACTGCGGGCGAGCACAGGATTGATGCGGGAGCCGCCGTCGGCTGGATCGGGCGCCTCGCCGTCGACGTGTTGGTGCATGGCGTGATCGGTCGTCATCTTCATCCCGTGGGCGCTGGGTCGTGTTCCCTAAACCGTAGCGGCATGCCAAAACGGGTGTCACATGCCCTGGCCGAAGCGCGCTGCAAGCTCAGCCGGGCAAGTACCCGCCGCGGCACCAGCAAATGATCGCGCTTGGCCGGTCACCCGCGCAGCACGTTGGTTGGCCCGGCGACCCGTGAGGTTTCATCGCTGACGAGTGGGGTAGCCCATGCCTCGCAACACCAGCGAACGCGGTCTCGCGTTGCGCTTGCCGCGGGGCTAGAGGCGACTGGTCCCGAATTTCTTTCTCGGTCATGCAATCGATCGGGAGAACCAACTCAGGAGTGATGATGCGTAAGACTATTGCCGTTGTTTCCGCCACCGGGGCGCTGTTGTTCGGAGGCGCAGGCGTCGCAAACGCGACCGTCGACAATGCTCCGGCTTCCTCGTCGACCACGACGACCTTGGCGGACAACACCAACACCAACACCACCGGTGACCAGCACAGCGACAAGTCAGGCCTTTGGGGTCTCCTCGGCCTCCTGGGCCTTGGCGGACTTGCCGGCCTGAAGCGCCGCAGGGACGCTGACGCCGTCAGCGGTGTCGCCACACCTACCCGGCGGCCCGGCGTCTAACCGCCTGCCGTCGTAGCCCCCGCCAGGCGCTGTTTAGCGTCTGGCGGGGGCTTGCGGCCACCGGGGAGGACACGGCGCGTTTACGCGTGTTCGCGCCGGGTATGCCTGGTCGAAGCGGTGCACAGCCCGTCAGCCCGCGCTCTCAATCACTGATAAGTGGGAGGTATCGGCGATGGCCGAGATGATTGTCCAATCACCCGAAGAAGTCGTCGCATTTCTCAAAGCGCAGCACAACCTCATCGAGGACATGTTCGACGAAGTGCTGCACGCCTCGGACCCCAAAGCGCGCGAAAAGCCGTTCGTGGAGTTGCGCCAGCTGCTGGCCGTACACGAGACGGCCGAGGAGATGGTGGTGCATCCGCGCGTGCGCCGCGAGGCCGACGCAGGCGACGCGATAGTCGACGCCCGACTCAAAGAAGAGCATGAGGCTAAGGAACTGCTCTCGGAGATCGAGAAACTCGATGTCACTTCTCAGCAGTTCATCGACGAGCTGACCAAATTGCGCGACGCCGTGCTCGACCACGCCAGGCAGGAGGAGAGTGACGAATTCCCCGTGCTGCAGCGCGAACTCGACGAGGACGACCTCAAGCGGATGGGCTCAGCGGTGCGGGCCGCCGAGGCGATCGCGCCGACCCGTCCGCATCCTGGCGTGGAATCGGCCAAGCTGAACTTCGCCGTCGGGCCGTTCGCCTCGATGCTCGACCGCGCTCGCGACTTGATCAAGCAAGCAATCGGCTAGCCGGAACCGCTCAGAGTTTCCGTAGTCTCGGTGAAGTGAGCATCGCACCGGATACGAGCGTTGCACTGGAGAGCCGGTTCTCGCGCGAGTTACCGGAGATGGCTGTCCGTTGGCAAGCTGAGACGGCACCCGAGGCAAGGCTGCTCGTGCTCAACGAGCGACTGGCCGCCGAGCTCGGCCTCGATCTGTCGTGGCTGCATAGTCCCGATGGCCTGCGCTTCCTGGTAGGCAACATGGTTCCGTGCGGTGCCGTCCCGGTGGCGCAGGCCTACGCCGGGCATCAATTCGGCGGCTACGTGCCGCAACTTGGCGACGGGCGGGCATTGCTGTTGGGCGAACTGGTCGTTGACGGCGGCCGCCTGCGCGACATCCACCTGAAGGGTTCGGGCCCCACCCCCTTTGCTCGCGGAGGCGACGGCCTGGCGGCGGTGGGCCCGATGCTGCGCGAATACATCGTCAGCGAGGCGATGCACGCGTTGGGCGTGCCCACGACGCGATCTCTGGCCGTAGTCGCCACCGGGCGCCCGGTGCAGCGCGAGACGGTCCTTCCCGGCGCCGTGCTCGCGCGCGTTGCCAGCAGTCACCTGCGCGTCGGAAGCTTTCAATACGCCGCGGCTATCCGCGACAGGGAACAACGAAAAGGCTTGCTGCGGCGCCTCGCCGACCATGCGATCGCCCGCCACTACCCGAGCGCGGCGCAAGCCGACCGACCCTACGTCGCGCTGTTCGAGGCGGTGGTGGACGCACAGGCGTCGCTCATTGCGCGGTGGATGCTGATCGGCTTCGTCCACGGGGTGATGAACACCGACAATATGACGATCTCCGGGGAAACCATCGATTACGGGCCGTGCGCCTTCATGGAGGCGTACAACCCCGAAACGGTGTTCAGTTCGATCGATTTCTGGGGGCGCTACGCCTACGGCAATCAGCCGGTCATCGCCGGATGGAACCTCGCTCGGTTCGCGGAGGCACTTCTTCCACTGTTTTCCGACGACGTCGACGAGGCGGTGGCGCTCGCAGAGGAGTCGTTCGGTGTCTTTGAACCCCGGTACGACGCCGTGTGGTCGTCGGGCATGCGTGCCAAACTCGGCTTGTCGGCCGATATCGACGCCGCCGTCGTCACGCACTTGGTCGACGGGTTGTTCGCCCTCATGAAGGAGAGCCGCGTCGACTACACCTCCTTCTTCCGCCACCTGGGCCAGGCGGCCAGGGGCAACTCCGAACCGGCGCGCGGCCTGTTCCTCAACCTCGCCGATTTCGACGACTGGGCGTCGCGCTGGAAGGCCCTGAGCCCGGACGCGGCGTCGATGGACCGGGCGAACCCCGTCTACATCCCGCGCAACCATCTGGTCGAGGAGGCATTGGCCGCCGCGACCGCCGGCAACCTCGATCCGATTGGGCTATTGCTGGACGCCGTCACGGCGCCGTATGACGAACGTCCGGGCCTTGAGCGGTACGCCAGTCAGGCGCCGGAGGATTTCGGCGCCTACAAAACCTTCTGCGGCACTTAGCTTTACGTATGCGCGGCCGGCGCCGGAGCACCTGCGCTGACCCGTGTCCCGAAAAGACGGCCGGGATTCGGTCGAAGTTAACGAAAATGCGCTGCTGTCAGTGCGCCTGCTGCACCGCGGGGGCGCTCGGTCGCATCGCCCCCCAAAGCCCAACCCCGATACCGAGGGCTGCGCCACCCAGGCCGAGAAGGCGTTGTGCGGGCTTCAGCTCTTGGCGGACGCTGAACGCGCCGAGCAGGTCGGCCGCATCGGCACCGCCGGAGGCGAGGAACCAGCCGCGGGTGTCCCTGCCGCGCAGCGCTGCCGCCGCGAGCAGTCCGCCGATCAGCGCATCGCGGTAGCCCATCGACCGCAGCAGCAGCCGCGCCGTAGGCATCGGCTCGTCGGGGTCGCCCCACAGCCGGTTCGCACCGACGGGATCGACCAGAAACGAGATGCCCGAGGCCAGTCTGATGCTCCCGGCTAGGAGTGCAGGACGATCGATTGACATGGCCGAAGCCTAGACGAAACCGATTATTTGGCACAGGTTTAACAGCACGGTGGCCCCGATCGCATCGGCAAACTCCTATTGGCACTTTAAAAGGCGCTCATCCCAGCTTGAACAGCGTCGTCATGGCTTAGCCCAGCGGCAGATTTGTCGACTCGGGTTTTCGAAAGCGCATGTGCGAGAACGTTTAGCGCTTTATTTTGAGTACCTATGACGGAACAGGGGGCTCCGCTCACGCACCGGCAGGCATACGTCGGCCACCCCGGCGTGCAACGACGCAAAAAACTCCCGCCCGACCCCGACGTGCGCCGCGCCATCTTGGCTGCCGCCTCGAAGTCCGTTCGCGAGCACGGAGTGCGAGGGCTCAACGTCGCCGCCGTTCTGGAACAGGCTCGTCTGAGCACCCGCGCGTTCTACCGGCATTTCGAATCGAAGGACCAACTCGTTGAGGCGGTCTTCGTCGAGATGACCCGCGCCGAGGTACTGCAGCTGAGAGAAAAGATGGTGGCGGCCGCGACACCGGTTGAGGCGGTAGCCGCCTGGATCGATGGACGATTAGAGCTCGCGTTCGACGAAAACGTCAAAGCGCAGTTGGGCCAGCCATCCCTCGAGGCGCAATCCCTGACTTCAGCGGCTCAGGGCACGCTCCTGGAGCCGCTCATCGAGGAACTTCAGCGCGGCCTGGAATTGGGTGTATTCAAAGACATTGTTCCCCTGACGGCGGCGAAGTCCATCCACGGCGTGGTCTGGGCCGCCACCCAGCAACGCCGGGCGACAAATTACTGCGACCGCGACGAAGTCCGCGTACGTGCGTTGCACTTCTGCTTGCGCGGCCTGGGAGTGACAAAGGAAGTGATCGAGCACATCGCCGCTGACGGCGCGCCGGGCTTTGCCTCAGGTCCGAGTCGATGCGGGCTCGTCGACCGGGGAACCGGGTTGGTTGCCAACCGAGCCACCTGAACAGGCGCGAAAATATGCGGAAAGGGCGGTTTTCACAGGTGGTCGTGGGGTACTCGACCGTCTATGACACACCTGTGTAACGTGGCTCCTCCCGGCAGGCATGCATGAGCGCGCCGCCGTCGCGCCGCCGCCCCAAGCTGGCGCCGGATCCCGATGTGCGGTGCGCCATTGTCGACGCCGCCTCGCAGTCGATGCACGAACAGGGTGTTGTCAGCATCGCCGCAGTTCTCGAACGCGCCCGGTTGAGCACCCGTGCGTTCTACCGCCATTTCGAATCCAAAGACCAATTGGTTGCGGCTGTCGTTTGGAAAATGGCGAGTCGCGAAACCCAAAGGCTGAGAACAAAAATGGCGGACACCGCATGCCCGGTCGAGGCGGTGATCGCGTGGATCGACGGACGACTCGACCTCCCGTTGGACGAAAGCACCGAGTTCAAACTGCGTGACCCGGCCCTCGGGGGCGGATCGAAAGAGTTCCTTGCGCCCGAGTTGGTCTCGCCCGCATATGACACTGTCCTCGGGCCCCTCGTGGAACAGCTTCAGCGAGGCCTGGAACTTGGCGCGTTCGCAGACATCGTTCCGGCGATAGCAGCGAAGTCCATCGACGGCGTGGTGTGGGCTGCTGAGCGGCAGCGGGCAGCACACCATCGCGACCGGTTCGAAGCACGCCAACGCACCGTGCGGTTCTGTCTGCGCGGGCTAGGCGTGGCGCCAGAAATGGTCGAGCGGTACGCCGGGGACCACGCGCGCGCGGGCTAGCCGCTCGTTCGGACTCAAGCGTCGCTGGCGGTCGGCTAGCATGGCCCCCATGGCCGAGCCGTCACCGGCTGCCGACGAAACCTTTGGGCTCAACCGCGCCGAGACGGTGGCCGTACCGAGTCACGCGGCATCGGATGAGGGTGAGCGCACCACGGCGCGCGACTACGACGACGGCATCACGAGCAAAATGCCGGCCGAGCACCAGTCCTGGAGCGCAACTTGGCGCAAAGCCGGTGCGCTGCTATTGGGGGGCCTCGCGATGGCGGGGGCGATTGTCTTTGCTTTCTGGCTCTTGAGCCCGGACACCAGGGGTTCGCAGTCAGCGACTAAGCCCAAGGACGGCTCCCCCGCTCCGGGGTCGGCGCCCTCGGCGGCAAGCGCCGCCCCGTCATCGATCGCCTCCACACCAGATCAGGACAACCAATACGTCAAGAGTCTGCACGACCATGGGATCTCATTCGCCAACCCCGAGGCCGCCGTCTACAACGGCAAGACGGTGTGCGACGACATCCGTCGAGGCATTACGATCCCGCAAATAATCGCGGCGTTTCGTGCGAGCAATCCGGCACTCTCCGCTGATGCCGATACTTACGTAGCCATCTCCGTTCACGCCTACTGCCCGCAGAACAGCAATCTCGTCGGCGGCGGTTCATAGCGTTGGGCAACATCCTTCGGAGTGTCGCGCGTTTGGCGATACCATTACCCATCCTCAACATCGATTCGAGCCAGCCAGATTCGCACACGCCCCGTCTCAGCATTCACCGCGGTCGCCTCGGGAGCCCCGCAACGTCGGTGGCACGCGCCTGTCGCTATCCGCAGCGCGGCATAGCTGGTGCGGAGGGGGTCCGACGGGAGTGCAACCATTGAGCGCGCTGAAGGCGCTGAAGGCCCCGCAGCAAAGCGCGGAAAATCGAACCCTCGTCATTTCCGCACTTTTTCCGATTGAATTGCGAAAATGCTGTTTGTGCCGAGGCTGATGGGACAGGGCGCGAACGGTGGGGAGCCGGTGGCGCACGGACGCGGTCCAAGCAACCCGAGGACCCGATGCGACCGTCCGGGAGTCAAAGGAGACAGTGCATGACTGTCGAGGACCGCGATGTCCCGACCGGATCGGAGCTTCAACCGCAACCGCAGCCGGCGCGCTCGACCGGATCGCAGCTGCGTAGGCAGCCGAGGCGCACACGCAGGTCCAGGTCGAAGGCGCTGGGCTTGATCGTCGGCGCGACAGCAATAGCGGTAGCCGCCCTGGCCGGCCTCAGCGCCGTGGCCGACTACGCCTTGAAGGACAGGACCGCCTCGTCGCCCGGGCCCCCGACGATGACAGTCACCGCATCGTCGAATGGGCTCGGCCCGGGGGACGGAGCAGATCGCGCGTTCCTGTCCGGACTGGCCAGCTACAACATCCCGGATCACGGCGAAGCTACCCGCCAGCGGTTCATGGAGTACGGCCATCACGTATGTTTCGCACTGTTGCCGCCAAGGCCGCAGTCGCTCGAGGCGACGGTGAACTACATCCTGGTCACCCAGAATCAGGATGTCGCCAAAGGTGATCCGTGGGCGCAGCGGCTCACCCACGAGGACGCGGAGCATATCGCGGAGGCCGCGATCAGCGCCTATTGTCCCAACGCGCCGAGATAGCCGGCAACGCTAACGCCAGGGGCAGGGAAGCCAGCGGCGGCTGTTTGCGTCGCGCACCATTTAGCAAATTGGCCGATTTCTGCGAGATTCGTTCAGGCATTCCCCACTTAACGGAATTGTTCCAGCACAGCAAACGCTGGTTGAACCACTGCAGCCTGGCTATTCTCGGTTCTGACATGACTCGTCGAGCCAGCCCCTCAGGGGATGCGGAAGTCGGTCGCCGATGACCGGACGCCATCGCCCCCGCCGTAAGCGCCCACTGACGGCGGCTGCCAAGGTGCTCGCCGCGCTGGTATCGGTGGTCGCGGTGGTTGCCACGGGCATCGGATGGGCCGCCTACCGGGCCGCATCGGCCGGCATTACGACATCCGAGGCGTTGGCCGGTCAACCGGCGTCGACCGGAAGTGAGCAAAACATCCTGATCATGGGGCTGGACAGCCGCCGTGACCAGCAGGGCCGGCCCCTGCCGGCAGATATGTACGACGCGCTGCACGCGGGCCGTGAAGACTCCGGCGACGGCGACGCGGACACACTGATCGTGTTGCACCTGCCCGCCGGCGACGCGCCGGCCACGGCGATCTCGATCCCCCGCGACGACTACGTGGATCTCGCCGGATGCCCGAACTCGAATTGCCGGGGGAAGATCAAGGAGGCCTACACCCGTGCCTACCAGCATGCGATAGCAGGTCACGCGTCGACCGCCCCGGCCTTCAACGAAGGTCAGGACGCCGCGGCCAAAGAACAGGCGGCGCGTGAGGCGGGCCGTAAGGCCGAGATCGGCACCGTCAGGCGGCTGTTGCAGATCCCCATCGACCACTTCGTGGAGATCACCTTGGCGGGGTTCCTCCAGATCGCCAAGGTGGTCGAACCCGTCACCGTGTGCCTCAACGAGGACACCGCGGACCGCTACTACTCGGGCGCGGACTTTCGTAAAGGCGTCCAACAGATCAGCGCAACGCAGTCGATTGCGTTCGTTCGGCAACGTCGCGACGCAAACGATGCGATGTTCACCGATCTCGATCGAACCCGCCGCCAACAGGCGTTCATCGTTTCCCTGGTCCATGCGTTGCGCCGCAGCGAAACGTTGTCGGACCCTGCCCGGTTGCGTGCCCTGTTGGACGTCGCCAAGCAAACCATCGCCGTTGACGCCGGATTCGATCTGGAAGCCCTTGTGCGCCAGGCATCCGCGTTTCCCGACAGACCGGTCGCGCTCTATACGTTGCCGGTCACCGACTTCGGCGACATCTCGGATGGCGAAAACGTCAACTTCATCGACCCGTCCACCATCCGCTCAGTTGTGCACAGCCTGTTGGCCACCGATTCGCCCTCGGCGGCCCCGCCGGGCAGGCAACCAGACGACGGCACCGCACCGAGCGCGGGCGGCGTCACGCTCGATGTGGTCAACGCATCGGGCAGGCAAGGTGAGGCTGCCGACCTCCAATCATCCCTAGCGACAGGCCATTTCAGCAAGGGAAAGGTCAGCACCGCCGACTCAACCCGCCAGACGAGCTCTATCGCATACGGCGCCGGTGCCGGGGCAGCCGCCACCGAGCTCGCCGACGAATTCGGCATAATCGCAACCACTTCCGAGGGCGTCGTCCCCAACACGGTGCAACTGACCGTCGGGACCGATTTCTCCAGGTTTGGCGACCTCAATCGAACGTCGACGTCGACGGCCACCACCGCCGCGGCGCCGGTCACCACGGTGCCGGCCACCGGTACCGGCCGGCAAGAACCGACACCGACCGAACTCACGCGCATGACCTCCGAGGAGATTCCCTGCGTGAAATGACAAGTCGCTAAGGCGTTTTCCGCCGGGCCGGCGATGCAGCGCTCCCGTAAAGATCCAGGGCCCGGGCTGCCGCCGTCGCCACGTCGCCCCGCAGATCCGTGATCGGCGGGCTACCGCGCTGATGGATAGCGTTCGTCAGCAGAATGACGTACGTATCAGAACCCGGGTCGATCCAGAGCGTCGTTCCGGTAAACCCGGTGTTGCCGAAGCTGCCGATCGGAAAGACCAGGCCTCGGGGCTTGGAAAAAGGTGTATCGATATCCCAGCCGAAGCCGAAAAGATTCTGTCCCCGGATCGCCGGATAGCTCGAGGCGACGGCCTTTCGCGCGGAGTTCGCTGCGTCGAGCTGTTGGACGCTGTGTCCGGGTTGCTCGGGAGTCGTCATCAACTCGAGAGTCGCTTGCTTCAGCGGGAAATTGCTCGGGCGGCCGGCAAGCCGATCCAGCAGCGCCTGGGCATAGATGGCGACGTCGTGGGCGGTCGAAAAGACACCGGCATGACCCGCCACTCCGCCCATGCGGCGCGCCGTCGGGTCATGCACGGTGCCCCGAAGCAGGTAGTTGAAATCGGGATTCTTGCTGGGATCGTCTCTGTTTTCCTCGTCACGCGCCGTCGGCGCGATTCGCGGCAGCAGGCTGGTGGTCCAGGAGCCGGCAGGACAGGTCGGTTGCCCCGTCGGCGCAGGAACCCAACCTATTGCGGCTCCCCTGATGGTGTGGGGACCACAGGCTTTGGTCGGCGGAAGATAGCGGGTCTGTTGCATACCGAGCGGGGCAAACACATTCTGCTGAACGAAGACGTCTTCCGGGGCGCCAGTCAGCTTTTCGAGCAGCGCGCCGAGCAGAATGTAATTGATGTCGGAATAACGGAACGTCTCAGCGGGGCCAGATTGCAGCGGTGTGGTGAGGGCACGGTGAAGGCCTTCGGCCTTGTCGGCCTCCCCCAACCCCCACGGGTCCCGCAGGTTAACGTCTATCCCTTCTCCTGAGGTGTTCGTCAGCAGCATGCGAACCGTCACCTTCGCGCGCTGGGGGTCGTTCGCCTCGTTGAAGTCGGGCAAATACTTCTGCACGGGATCGTCGAACTGCACCTTGCCTTGCTCGTATAGCTGCATGACGGCCGTCGCCGTTGCCAGGGACTTCGTCAGCGATGCCAGGTCGAAGATCGTGTCCTCGGTCATCGGCTCCGCAGGCGCCGGCGACCCGTCGAGGCCCGGTTCGCCCGCGAGCTTGCGCGAACCGAAAGCCTGGCGGAAGACGATCTTGCCGGCATGCCCGACGATCACCACGCCGCCGGGCAGCAAGTGTGCCGCGATCGCGTCGTTCATCAGCGTGGAGACGGATGCGAACTCCGGGGCAAACGCGGCTTCCGGTAGGTCCGGTGCCGGCACGCTTTGGGCCACCGCCATGTGTGGCGGGCTGGCCGCGACTGCTACTTGGGCCCCGTACTCAGGTCCCGCCTCCCCGGGCGAGGAAGCCGCGGCCAGTGCAAGCAAGACAGCTCCGACAGCTATCGCCTTACCACAGCGGACCAGGGCGCCTACTCCGGGCATATCGCAAGCGTAGGTCGATGGGCTTCCGGGTGGGCACTGCTTGCGCGGGCAGCCCGAGGCAAGCCGACAATTCGGGACAGTGGTTACCCAAGCGCCGCTACTCTGATCGCAGCGGTCCAGCCCGGGCTGCAGCAAGCGGTGAGGCCTCATCCCCATTGAAGTCCGTCAGGTGGTGGGTTGCCGTGCTGGTGGGTACGGCAGCGGGCGTCTCGTTGGCCCACTGCGCCGCCGCGCCGTCACCTCCCGCGACCGAACGGTCAGCGTCGGTGCCCGCGTCGTCCGTGGGCGGCGTGCCGCCGGCACCCGGCGGCGGCGCCGTTCAGCCCGTCACTGCCGTGGAACTCGGTGCCAGCTGGCGACCGGGCTGCCCGGTCGAGCCGGCGGAGTTGCGGCGGGTCGACGTGGACTACATCGGTTTCGACCGCCAGACGCGCCGCGGCCAGCTGATCGTGCACCAAGACGTGGTGTCGGATGTGATTGCGGTTTTCGGGCAGCTCTACCGGCTGGGCTTTCCGATCGAAAAGATCAGCACCGTCGATCACTATCCGGCCGCCGACGATGAGCTCTCCATGGAGGACGACAACACCTCGGCGTTCAACTGCCGACGCATTCCTGGCAGCGGCGCATGGTCTCAACACGCTTACGGTCGAGCTATCGATGTCAATCCGCTGCTCAATCCCTGCATCTATGCCAGCGGTGCATTCGAACCGCACAACGCGGCAGCCTACCTCGACCGCGGCCGCAGCGACCCGGGACTTTTACACCGCGACGACCCAGCCGTACACGTCTTCACCGACCATGGGTGGCGGTGGGGCGGCGACTGGACGGCTCCCATTGATTACCAGCACTTCGAGCGGCCCTGAGCACTGAATCGCGCCCGGCCAATGTCGGGACATGGCGTAGGAGGATGGGCAACATGCCGGATCCTAAAACCGACGACTCCTCAACCTCGGCGCGACCGTTCGAACCCGACGACAGCTGGGTGCCCGCCGATGCGCGGTTCCTTGGCATCGACCGACGGACCGTCCGCCCGACACTGGCGGTGTTCGCACTGGCCGTGGTGATGTCGGTGGTACTGCCCATCATTGACGCGCAGGTGCCCTACCACGACATCGTCAAGGCCGGCGACCTCATCGAGCTCGAAGGCGATGTGACTTTTGTGCCGGAGGCCGGCTGGGGAATCACATCCGGTCTCCGCGCCGGTAGCGCACCATTGTCCGGCGAATATCCCGCGACCGCGACCGTCGAGAACGGGGCCCTCAAATTCAAGGTCCACACGGGACGATTCGACGGTGACGCCGACAAACTGCTGGACCAGATCGAGACGACCTCCGAAGCCCTCAACCGAAACCGCGGCGTCCACGTGACAGGCGCGCAGACGACGATCGTCACCGATCAAGGGCGCCAGGGCGCGTCAGTCCGAGTCACAGGACCACACACTGCCGGCTTGATCGCGGCCTTCGTTTTCGAGGGTCGTGGAATCGAAGCCGTCGCCACCGGACCATCGGATGTGGGGCCACAGCCCACGGCCACGATCCTGCGAATGGTCCGCAGCATCCGCCGATCAGAAGAGGTCAAGCGGTGACGACGACCACGGTTAGCGACCTCGATCGCGCCCGCGCCACCGCGCTCGACCTCTCCGGATGGGGTAGACGGTTCACGTTCTATCAGCCCCGCAACTGCGCGTTCTGGGGATACCTGATGCTGGTGGGAATCGGTGTCTTCCTCTTTGTCTCCACGCTCGCCCGTGAGTACGACGCCTACGGCCAGGCAATCGCTTTGGCGGTCACCTCTTTCACGGTGTACGCGGCGTTGTTCTGGTGGTTCACGCAACACATCGACCACTACGCCAAGCTTCCGGCCAAGCTGATGGTCATCGCCTTTTTGTGGGGCGGCTTCGCCGCGACCTGGGCGATGGCGGCCAACGCCAACAGCGCGCTTCTGGCCCTGTACGGAAAAATCTGCGGGCAGGTTTGGGCGCTGAACTGGGGCGCCGCGCTGTCGGCTCCCTTCACCGAAGAACTGGCGAAGGGCTCGGGCCTGTTGCTGCTCATCGCGTTGGCGCCACGGCACGTACGAACCGCGTTCGACGGCTTGATCCTGGGGGCTTTCATAGGACTGGGATTCCAAATCCTCGAAGACATCTCCTACGCGATGACGTCAGCCGGCACCCAGTTCGGCGCGAATCAAATCGGGGCGTCCATCAGCACGATCATCGTGCGAATGGTCAGCGGGGTCGCCGCGCATATCCTCTACAGCGCAATCTTCTGCGCCGGATTGGTTTATCTCCTTGGCCGGCCCGCCGAGCCACGCAGGGTAGGGCGGGGCCTGTTGCTTGTGGCGATTCCGATTCTGCTGCACGGGGTTTGGGACTCGGTGGCCTCCATCGGCGGTCCGAGCGCGTTGGCATTGTTGGGAGTGCTGATCGCGGTCGTCGTCGTGGCGCTCATCATCGGTGTGCTTGTTTACCGGTTGACGGTTCGGCGTGAGCGGGACTTCGTGCGCGATGTCATGGCCCCGGAGGCCGCCCGCGACGTTATTACCGTGACCGAACTCGACGCCGTAGCCGGCACCCGCAAGGTTCGCAGGTCTTACCGCAAGGCCGGCCGCAACCGTCGCGAACGCAGGCGCGCCCGCTACGTCCTCAATGCTGTGTACGGCCTCGCGGATGAGCTGGCTGCCGCGCGCGGCGTCGACAGCGACCGGGTTCGCTTCGCCCGTAGTGAGATAGGCAGAATCCGCGCCGGCATCCCGCCACCGGAACGATGAGGCGGCGCGATTTTGGGTGCGGGCTCTGGTTGCGACGTGTCGCGTCCGTATCGTGATGCCATGGATGCCGCCGCACCCGACAACGGTGATGAACGCCCGGGTTGCGTCGACCGCCGTCAGCTGCTCAGGCTGGCGGGCGGCGTCGGCGTGGCGTCCGTGCTCAGCGCCTGTGCAAGCACTTCCCGGACGGGCTCGGTTTCGGCGTCCGAGGGTCCGGCTGCGACATCGGTGACCGGCGCCGGCCAGGCGACCAGACCGGCGCAGCCCGTAACCTCGGCTCCGCTCGCCCCGACCCTCACCCCGGCCCTGTTGCTATGCCGAGACGCGTGGGGCGCGCGACCTGCCCGTCCCGGCGGCAGGCGCCACACCATCAGTCGCATGACCCTCCACCATGAGGCCGTGGTCCTCGGGGACAACCGGAACGCCCCAGGCCACCTGCGGCAGGATCAGCGGTACCACCAGGACCAGCACGGCTGGATCGACATCGCCTATCACGTCGGCGTCGACCGCAACGGCAACATCTACGAACTGCGCAGCACCGAGATTGCGGGCGACACCGCGACGGACTACGACACCACTGGCCACTTCCTGGTCCTGTGTGAAGGGGACTTCGACCAGGAGCCCGTGCCGGAAGCCCAGCTTCACGGAGCCGCTCTGGCGTTCGCCTGGGCGGCCCAAAACTTTGTGATCGCGACCAACACGTTGGCTGGCCATCGTGATTTGGCCCAGACATCCTGCCCGGGTGCGAACCTCTATGCCCATCTCTCCTCGGGAGACCTGAAGCACCGCATCGACGATCTGCTCGCCGCCGGCAGGGTGGATCTCCAGCGCTTCTGCGGAGCGGATGCCGCGGCGAGAGTCGCGGCTATCGAGGCGGGTAACTGACCGCCGCTGTGCCGGCGCTTCTGAACGCGATGCTGTTCCGCAGGAGTGCAAGGGGCGCAAGAGATCTGAACCCCCGGGTGCCATCCCCACCAAAGAACGAGTGCGAGATCTGAAAGCGTTGCTGTGCGCGGCGTGCGGCCACCAACACCACTAGATTGACCGCGGCCCTTCCCAGCGCCATTCGACTCGTTCGCTTCCGCCAGCTTGGAGGCTTCGAGCGGGCACGTCGGCCGAGGTGGTAGCCCAGGCACAGTGCCATCGCAAGTCCGGCGATGAACGCGAGCACGGTCATGAAGATCAGCGTCCTTCTTCGCGGTCGCGACAAGGTCACATCACAGAAACACCTCGGCCACCACATGGAAGTGCGCGTAGCCGCGCCGGCGAGTTTCGGGACGGCCACGGTCCGGGCGGTGCTGCACGCGATTGCAGCACGCGGGGCGGAACGTGCCTGTCCTGCAATAGGTTACGGACGGACCGTGATAGCGGGAACTGCGCGGGCGCCGACCTTGCTCGCTTCACGATCCCGGTGGTGGCTAGCCTGCCAGGTATGGTTCCGTCGCCTGCCGCGCTCACCGCTCACGAGTTGGAATTGCGAGAGCAGGTTCGGGCGTTCCTCACCGAGACGCTGCCCTGGGGAACATTCGAACCTGGCCTCGGGATGGGCGCGGAGGTCGACCGGAACTTCTCCGCCTCGCTGGCGGAGCGTGGCTGGATCGGCATGGCCGTGCCCGCGCGCTATGGCGGCCGCGACGCCACCGCCGTCGACCGGTTCGTCGTGGTCGAAGAGCTGCTGCGCTGGGGCGCCCCGGTAGGTCATCACTGGGTGGCCGACCGACAGATCGCA